>JAKIYP010000039.1 GCA_022708505.1 Bacteroidota bacterium | reverse complement strand
AGTTTGTGTTTTTCGTTATTTGTAATTATTATTTCAAATGTTTTATTGTTTTTTCTTGTTCAGAATGTAATTTATGTTTGCATTGAAATTTACTAATTAATCAAAACATAGAATCTAATTTACATGAATTCAAAAAAGATCGTTGTTGTAGGAAGCTGTAATACAGATATGGTAGTAAAATCCGACAGATTACCGGTGCCGGGTGAGACTGTGTTAGGAGGCGCTTTCATGATGAATCCCGGCGGAAAAGGAGCCAATCAGGCAGTAGCTATCGCACGCATGGGAGGTAATGTGACTTTTATTTCTAAAACCGGAAATGATTTGTTTGGCCGGCAATCGGTAGAAATGTATGGTGATGAAAATATAGTAACAGATTATATATTTTCAGATCAGCATTTACCATCAGGGGTTGCACTGATTATGGTCGACAGAAATGGAGAGAACTGCATTGTTGTAGCATCCGGAGCCAACGGCAGTCTGAGTCCGAAAGATATCGAGAAAGCAAGAAATGTAATTGAAAGTGCCGATATCCTGTTAATGCAGCTTGAAGTCCCAATGGACACTGTTGAATATGCAGCTAAACTGGCTCATGAAAAAGGGATTAAAGTAGTTTTGAATCCGGCTCCGGCAGCTTTTCTTTCCAACGAGTTGTTAAAATGTCTGTACGCGATCATTCCGAATAAAACAGAAGCCGAGATGCTTTCCGGCATAAAAGTCAGTGATCTGGAAACGGCTAAACAAGCTGCTGATATCATCGCAGCTAAAGGAGTTGATAAAGTAGTTATTACTTTAGGTTCGAAAGGGGCATTAATAAAAGATGGTGATGTTTATTCCTTTATTCCGGCCGACAAGGTTGAAGCCGTTGACACGACAGCTGCGGGTGATACTTTCTGTGGTGCTTTCTGTGTCGGAATCTCAGAGGGTTTGTCGATTGAAGATGCTGTGAGAATGGCAACAAAAGCCGCAGGAATAACGGTTACAAGAGAAGGAGCGCAAGCTGCAATACCATACAGAAAAGAACTTGCTTTGGATGAAGTTAAAGTCTGATAATCCAGTCATTTTTTGATTTTTTCAATTCAATTTTCATATTACTAACACCAAAAAATCAATATTATGTTTATAATCAGTAGTTATTCGTTGGCAATTTTATTCTCTGTAGTCACCATGATATGTTGGGGTTCATGGGCAAACACACAGAAATTAGCAAGTAAGACATGGAGATTCGAATTGTTTTACTGGGATTATGTGATCGGTATCTTACTCCTTTCCCTTCTGATGGGCTTTACAATGGGAAGTATAGGAGATTCCGGTCGTGGTTTCATGGAAGATTTGGTACAGGTCGAAAGCTCAAATTATGTGAACGCGCTGGTAGGAGGTGCGATTTTCAATTTATCGAATATCTTGCTTTCGGCTGCTGTAGCCATATCCGGTCTGGCCGTGGCTTTCCCCCTTGGAGTGGGAATTGCATTGGTATTAGGAGTGTTCGTTAATTATTTCGGTGAACCGAAAGGTAATCCTTATATTTTGTTCCTGGGCGTATTGCTTGTTGCAGTCGCCATTGTATTGAACGGTATTGCCGCAGCTAAAAACGGTGCGAAAGATAATAAACAAAACAACAGAGGGATTGTGTTGGCCCTGATCGCGGGTGTGCTGATGTCTTTCTTTTACCGGTTTGTGGCAAGCGCTATGGATCTGAACAATTTCATTGCTCCGGAAGCCGGGAAAGCGACTCCTTATTCGGCATTCTTTATTTTCGCGATTGGAATTTTTGCCAGTAATTTCATTATCAACACAATTGTGATGAAAAAACCCTTTGTGGGAACTCCGGTTTCATTCAGTGAATATTTCAAAGGAACTTTCAAAACCCATTTGATCGGTATATTGGGGGGATTGATATGGGGGATAGGAACCCTGTTCAGCTATATCGCATCTGAAAAAGCCGGCCCGGCCATTTCCTACGCATTAGGTCAGGGAGCGCCGATGATCGCCGCGATCTGGGGTATTTTCATTTGGAAAGAATTTAAAGGAGCTTCCAGGGCGACCAATGTCCTTTTATTGCTGATGTTCGTATTTTTTATTGCAGGTTTGGCTTCGATCGTATTTTCGGGAGCCGCGTAGTTTCTCAAAGCTGAATAACTCTGTTATCATTTACTAATATCTTGGTAAAATACAATCATGCGTATCGGAAGGTTGAAATATTCGGTTGTCTTACTTGTCTTCATGTCTTCGTGCGGTATGGAGGAACCATACGATTTGGACATTCCTAAAATACAGGATCCAGACATTTCAAACCAGGAGTATTTATTTGATCTGGGACCTGAAAATTACGAAGGTGTTCCTGTATCGGATATGTATGAAGTAAGTATTATTCAAGATGATAAGCGAAAAAAAGTAGTTGTTTTTCAAAATGCTTGTCCAACATACAGCCCAGGATATATGGATATGACTGAAAATGATCAGTTTCCTTTGGATATTTTTAAAGGCAGAACGATCAACTGGGTTAATTTTTCATTCGATGGAGTTATACGAGTTGAAGTAAAAGTTATCTCTCACGCGGTAAAGTTAAGTTCCAGTGTCATGGTCTGGCCATCCCGGCATCAGGTAGTTCCCGCGATTACGGATAATATTATTTCCTTTACTTTAGATAAACCGGGACAATATTCAGTTGAAATTGGTACGGAAGGTTACAAAAATGGTTTAGTAATTTTTGCCAATCCAAGGGAAACGGATATTCCCGATCCACATGCTTCTCAAACTATTGTTCTCAAAGAGGCTACGCAACAGGAAGTTAATAATGTGCCCTCGTCGGTTAACAGCATTTATTTCGACAAAGGAGTTCATCATATAGGCATTTATGAATTAACATCAAATATAAAGTCTATTTACCTGAAAGAAGGCGCCTGGGTTTACGGTAGTTTTATCATGGACGGGAAATCGGATGTCAAAATCTATGGTAGAGGGGTTTTATCGTCCGGTGAATTTAAATATAGAGAATCTCATTGTATAGAAGCCAGGAACGGTAGCAATAACATTATCTTAGACGGCATCACAGTAGCGGATTCTAAATATTTCGCCGTGCGGTTAATCGGGAAAAACAATAAAGTCAGCTGGGTGAAAATTATAGGCGGCTGGACATACAACTGCGATGGTATTGCTGCTTATGAAGGATCAACAGTCAAGAATTGTTTTATCTGGGCGAATGACGATGCTATAAAAATTTATAGAAATAATATTAACTGGTCGGATATTGTCGTATGGCAATTGAACAACGGCGGTATTATTCAGATGGGTTGGGGCGGCTCAAATGCTACTAATGTTAACGTCAGCAACGTTGACGTTCTACGTGCCGAATGGAATAAACCCGGCTTTAACAGAGGCTTACTCAATTGTGTCGGTAACAGGTACCAAAATCCCGGCCAATCCGGTTCACAAAAGAATTGGATTATTGAAAATGTTTATACGGAAACAGCCGTACCCGTAGTATTTAATATCACTCCCGATCCTTTTAGCTACAATGAAATTAAAAACATCACGCTCAAAAACTGGAATGTGAAGATGCCCATGAATACATCTTTTGTGAATGAAATCAAAGGAAACAGCAACATACAGGCAAACTATATCAGCGGTTTGGTATTCGATAATGTTGTGTTTAACAATACCAGGCTGACGAATGCCGACTGGCTGGCTGAAACAAAAGCAGAAATTTCAAATCTTGTGGAACCCACATTTAAATAAGGTTATTAAAAAGATGATCAAAAAAACCAGACATATAATTTTAATTTTTATTAGTACGCTATCAGTGCTGATCAGCAGTTCACTTCATGCTGAATCAAAAACGTATTATATTGACTCTGTGAATGGCGACGATACTTTCGATGGATTATCAGAAAATACAGCCTGGAAAACGATAGAGAAGATACGGCATACTACATTACATCCCGGTGACAGCGTACGGTTTGCCAGAAATTCTTCTTATGAAACTCCTTATTATATTTATGATTCGGGCAATGCTCAACATCCGATTGTTATTACGGATTACGGAGATAAAGAGCTGAATGCTCCTGCTTTCACTACGAAAGTATTTGAACAAGATAATTTTGGTAATTGTATCAGAATCAAAGGAAGTTACGTGATTGTTGAAAATCTTTATTTTCATGAAACTCCCACTTATGCCGGAGGAACTTACCAAACAGACGGAGGATGGGCTATATGGCAAATGGGAACTATCTTTATTGATAAGGGAGCTGAATATTGCATTGTCAGGAACAATGAATTGTTCGACTGTCCGGTGGGTATTAAAAGCTATGGCGAACATGCGTTGATTACCAATAATTATATTCATGACTGCAACAGAGTATTGGCTGAATGGAACTGGGGTCCGATCGGTATATGGTTGGGCGCTGATTATCAGGAGGCAAGCTATAACAGGATTTTCAATATGCGGGCTGAAGATCCGCGCATTACATGGGCGGGCGGAGGCGGAGGTGCCGATGGTGGCGCTTTTGAAATCGACGATGGTAGAAACCCTAAATTCAATATTAATATTCATCATAATTACACGAGGGATTGTCAGGGTTTTATGGAGGTTACCTGGACAGATGTCGTACAAAACCCTGACTATGAGAATTTCAAAATACACCATAACATCTCCGACGATTATCAGGCTTTCACAGCCGTATGGCAAGGTAAGAACTTTGAAATCGAACACAACACCATCGTAAGACGAAAAGTAAATTCGAATGACTGGGGTGTATTCAATATAACGGGTACTGACACAAAAAATAAAATCAGGAATAATATCATTGTTACCGAAAAAGACATTCCGATTTTTAATACCGGCATTAATAATATTTCTTTCCCTAAAAATATTATTGAAAACAATCTGTATTTTGCTGCAAGCGGCAGAATCAATCTCGGCAAAGAAGGACCAGGTACAAGTTTAGTACAAGGAAATCCGCTTTTTGTTAATTATAACAGGCTTGAATTTGCGTCCGATTTTGCCATTACCGGAAATAGTCCCGCCATAGATAAAGGACAGGAGTTGGCTTACCAATTGGATTTTATTAATAATGTTATTCCTAACGGTCAGGCTCCTGATATAGGTGCATTCGAATTTTACGCTCCATCTTCGGTAAATAGCCCTAAACAAGAGAAAGCCATTATTTATCCTCACCACAACAAGTTGATTGTGAATAATCTTGAAAACTATCATCAAGCTATTATTTATTCTACGATAGGTGTTCCGATCCGGAGAGTCAATTTACAAAAAGGAATCAATCAGATTAAAATGAATGAGCATCAAATATATATTATCAGTTTAGATCATAAAATCAATACTGTTGTACAATTTTAGTTTTAAAAATATAGATCATGGAAAAAATTATGTTATCCCTTTTTATACTGACAAGTGTTCTTATTAGTTGCAATGTTGATTCTAAAAGCAACGGCTATCCCGAATACAAGGAGATAGGTTTAGCTGTATTACAAGATAAGATTAAAGGCGGATGGGCAGGACAGACCATCGGCGTAACGTATGGAGGACCTACTGAATTCAGGTTTAACGGTACGATGATACAAGATTATACCCCCATTCCATGGTATGAGGGTTATCTGAAAAAGACCATGGAAGAGGACCCCGGCCTTTATGATGATGTGTATATGGACTTGACTTTTGTAGAAGTCATGGAAAAACTGGGGTTGGATGCGCCTGTCGACTCTTTCGCCCATGCATTTGCGCATGCCGGATATAAATTATGGCATGCCAACCAAGCTGCCAGATATAATATTTTAAATGGGATGAAAGCTCCTGAAACCGGCCATTGGTTACATAATCCCCATGCCGATGATATTGATTATCAGATAGAGGCCGACTTTGCAGGCTTAATGAGTCCGGGCATGCCCAACACAGCTTCCGACATAAGTGATAAAATCGGACATATAATGAATTATGGCGATGGTTGGTATGGCGGTGTCTATGTAGGTGTGATGTATTCCTTAGCATTTATCTTTGATGATGTCAGTTTCATTGTAAACGAAGCATTAAAAACGATTCCTCAACAAAGTGACTTCTATAAATGTATCGCTGATGTTATCAAATGGCATAAACAATATCCTGACGACTGGAAACAAACCTGGTTCGAAATTGAAAAGAAATGGTCATCTGAAACAGGTTGTCCGGTTGGTGTTTTCAATGCTTTCAATATAGACGCAAAAATAAATGCAGCCTATGTGGTTCTGGGCTTGCTGTATGGAAACGGAGATTACGGCAAAACCTTGGATATTGCTACACGCGCCGGTCAGGATTCCGATTGCAACCCGGCTACTGCCGGTGGAATATTAGGCACTATGTTAGGGTACGGCAATATTCCTGCTTATTGGAAACAGGGCTTGGCTGAAATAGAAGATATGGATTTCAAATATACCGATATGTCGCTAAACAGGGTATATAAGATAGGAAATAAGCATGCGTTGGAAAATATTAAACGTAATGGCGGAACAATCAATAAAAAGATTGCAAAGATTAAGGTTCAACAACCTGAAGCAGTCAGATATGAAAAAAGTTTTGAAAATATGTATCCGGTTGAATTGATAGATATTAAAAAGAATATTCCCGACGAGTTTGAGTTTGAATTTGAAGGTACAGGCTTCGTGTTAAACGGTGGTGCGAATAAAGTGAACAAAGATGCACCCGATAAAGTGCTTGAAGCTTCTCTTTATATTGATGGTAAATTAATAGAGAGATCAACATTCCCGACTAATTTTACGACAAGGAGATTTGAACTGTTTTGGCGTTATAATCTACCCAAAGGCAAACACAAGGTCAGAATTGTGGCTCACGATACACAAAAAGGTTTTTACCTGCGGGCGACAAACTGTTTAATTTACAGCGATACACCTGTTGAACATATACATCAATAATATCAAACTAAGAGTTTAACATTCAGAAAGACACCTATGAATAAAATAATCAATTCATCCTTACTTTTACTTACTGCTTTGGCATTAAAGGCAGAAGAGAAACCGAATGTAATCATTATTCTGTCTGATGATCAAGGTTATGGCGATTTTTCATGCACTGGAAATCCCATAATCAAAACACCAAATTTAGATAAACTTTATGCCGAAAGCGTTCGATTCGACAATTTCCATGTAGCGCCATTGTCAACGCCCACACGCGGGCAATTAATGACCGGGTTGGATGCCATGCACAACGGCGCAAGCACCGTATTATCCGGTTCATGCATCATGCGTAGAGATATTATCACGATGCCTGAAGTTTTCAAAGAGAATGGTTATCGAACCGGAATTTTCGGCAAATGGCATTTAGGGGATAATTATCCTGACAGACCTATGGACAGGGGTTTTGAAAAAGCATTATGGATCAAGGGATGGGGATTGCTATCCGAAGCCGAATTCGACAACGATTATTACAAAACGCGCTATCAGGACAGCTTGACTTGGGTACAGTCGGATAAATATTGTACGGACTTGTGGTTTGATACAGCTATGAGATGGATGGAAGAAAAGCAGGATAAGGGAGAAAAATTCTTCACATATATTGCCCTTAATGCGCCTCACGGGCCATTTCAGGCTCCTAAGGAAGATTATCTCTCTTACTGTCATAATGTGGATATCAAGACTGCCATGTTCTTCGGGATGATACAAAATATTGATAAAAATATGGCTCGCTTAGATGCATGGTTGGAAGTAAGAGGGTTAAAAGAGAATACCATGGTGGTTTATATGAACGATAATGGCACCGCAGGTGGTTTGGATGTATATAACGCAAATATGCGGGAAGGAAAAGGAAGCATATATGACGGCGGACACAGGGCTGTTTGTTTTGTCCGGTGGCCTGGCGGCAATATCGGTGAACCGAGAACGATTGATTATATCTCCAATGTGCAGGATCTACTTCCGACTTTTATAGATTTATTTGATTTTAATTTAAATTCAAGTCATCAATTTGATGGTGTTAGTTTAAAACCCATTTTAAAAGGACAGGATATGGATTCCGAAAGAATGATAGTCATTCAACAGGGCAATCATGTTAATCCCAGTAAATATAACAGCAGCGTTGCCTATGGAAAGTGGAGGTTGGTTCGCAGTAACGAGCTTTATAATCTTGAAAACGACCCGGGGCAACAAACGAATATTGCAGATCAATACCCGGAGATTCTGAATAAAATGAAAGCGTACTATGATACATGGTGGACTACCGTTGATACACCTCCCGTCAATCAGCAAATTCCTTTGTTTATCGGCACAACACAGGAAAATCCTGTTACGCTCACATCGGCAGATTGGGTAGGTAATGGTCCTAACAGTCAGTGGACTATAGCGAACGGACAAGACGACCCGAACGGATACTGGGTGATTGATGCAAAAGCAGGCGGGAAATACAGCATAGAACTAAGCAGGTGGCCCTTCCATATCAATAGGATGTTGACGGAAACAGGACCTCCGTTTTCAGCCGGAGGAACGAGCATACGAGAAGGAACAGCGCTGAATATAAAATACGGCTATGTGAAGATTAATAATAATGAACCTGTAAAGGTGCAAGCAACTGCTAATGCCAAGAAGATAGTTTTTGAAGTCAATATCCCCGCAGGGATTAACACCTTAAAAACTTACTTTACGGATGCCGATGATAAATATATTTGTGGTGCCTATTATACACGAATAGAAAAAATTCCATAAATAATAGTGAATATTAAATCATACCATGTGAATAATAATTTGACAAAATTATGAACAAATCTAATTCATTTAAATCTATAATTCCTGTTTTGATATCTTTTGTCTTTTTCTGTAATGCAGCAATCGGTCAAGTTGTTACAGGCATTGTAACAGATAGAGATACAAAAGAAAGTTTAATAGGAGTTACCATATTGGTAAAAGGCACAAATACCGGAACTATTACGGATTTTAACGGCAACTATAGAATTCATGCCAACATAGGTGATATTTTGGTATTTAGCTTCATAGGTAAAGAAAATGCGGAAATTAAAGTCTCATCAAACAGGCTTAATGTTGAAATGTTTGATCGATCCGTTGCAATCGAAGAAGTAATCATTGTAGGTTATGGCACTCAAAAGAAAGAGAGCGTGGTGGGCGCCATCACCAATGTGAAAGGTGAAGATATTGCTAAAATCACCGGTGTTACCAATGTCTCCAACGCACTCGCCGGTATGGTACCAGGATTGACCACCCTGAATTACGGAGGAAAGCCCGGACAAGATCAAGCTCAAATAATTATACGGGCAAAATCGACATGGAACGGTATGGACCCGTTGGTATTGGTGGATGGCGTTGAGAGAGATATGAATAATCTTGACGCCAATGAGATCGAATCCATATCCGTTTTAAAAGATGCGTCGGCTACTGCCGTTTTCGGAGTAAGGGGCGGTAATGGTGTTATTTTGGTAACCACGAAGCGAGGCACCGAAAGCAAACCGACCTTGACAATCAATGCCAATAGCGGCATGAAAACAGTCTCTAAAATCACTGATTTTCTTGATTCTTACGAAACAAGGTGGATTAGAAACCAGGCCATCGAAAATCAGCTTCCCATCGATCCTAAAACATGGGGATACATCACGCCGGTCGACGAGTTAAAACATTTCAGGGATCAGGATTTACCTTATCAATATCCAAACGTAAACTGGCGTAATGAATTACTTAAAAAATTCGTATGGTCGCAAAAAGCCAATATTGAAATTAGAGGTGGAACCAAATTTATGAAGTATTTTACTTCCTTGTCTTATCTGTATGATGGCGATATCTTGAACGGACAGGATCTGGGCCAGGGATATGTTCCGAAAAATGATTACTCACGAGTGAATTTCAGATCCAACTTCGACTTTTCCCCTACTCCCATATCAACCTACAGTATTGATATTGACGGGGCAACCGGCAAAGAAAACTCCATGGGCGCTGCGCCTCACTTGATTTGGTTGCCAATTTATAAGGGTAAAGGTCCGGATGATAATCCGGTCAGATACGAAGACGGAACTTTTGCCAATAACCCTTCCGGTGGCGAAAATATGGTTAATCCGGTTGAATTGCTGAATTATAGCGGTATGACTACGGATACCAGAACCGATATCAATGCAACATTTACGTATAAATTAAATATGGATTTTCTGACCGAAGGACTAAAATTTAATGCCAAAGTGAATTT
Organism: Bacteroidota bacterium; assembly: GCA_022708505.1. Classification (GTDB taxonomy): domain Bacteria; phylum Bacteroidota; class Bacteroidia; order Bacteroidales; family Paludibacteraceae; genus Paludibacter. The sequence goes on along the minus strand of JAKIYP010000039.1, from coordinate 11,194 downwards.
TCAAAACTTCTATTTATCGTCGGGACCCACTATAGACGCATCGCATGTTGCAACCAAATACATTGATTACCGTAACGGTATAGAAACATGGGATTACCCCAAAGCCTATAAAGATTCAAAACACGGTTTCGATTTTTACGTACAAAAACCGAATATAGGCACTGAAACGGCATTGAATAACGTGTATCAAAATCTCATGTATCAAGCCTCACTGAATTATGCAAGGAAATTCAAGGGTGAACACAATGTAACGGCACTCTTATTATTTAAGAGAATCGAAAACTACCGGGGAGCTAATTTTCCTTCGTACAGGGAAGAGTGGGCAAGCCGTTTAACGTATGACTTTAAGAACAAATATTTGTTTGAAACCAATGGCGCCTACAATGGATCAGAAAAATTCGGATCCGGCAATAAATTCGGATTTTTTCCTTCTATGGCTGTCGGTTGGATCATTAGCAATGAACCTTTTATGAAAGAATTGGCAGGTTATGCCGATTTTCTAAAAATGAGGTATTCATGGGGGAAAATCGGTAGTGATAATAATATACCGAGATGGCTGTATGTGACGCAATGGAAAACCAGAACTAATGATGCAAAATTAGGATATCCCAATGCTACTGTTCCACCCTTCCAATCATTTGAAGTAACCAATATCGGCAATCCCGATGCCAAATGGGAAACTGCCGTCAAAAATGATATTGCGTTGGAAGGCGCTTTCCTGAACAACAAGCTATCGTTTAATTTTGATTATTTCTGGGGCAAGCGTGACGATATTTTCATGAGTGCATCGCAACGCAATATTCCACCTTGGTTCGGAGCCGATCCCGTTGCGGCAAACATCGGTAAGACGAAAGAAAGAGGCTGGGAGCTTGAACTTAAATACAGAGACAAAACAAGCTTCAACTTAAATTATTATGCTACGGCAGCTGTTTCCTATGCTAAAGACGAAGTTGTATATGCCGAAGACCCATTTCTGTTGCCTGATTATCAAAAAAAGGAAGGGCACCAGATTGGACAAACATTCAGCTATTTAAATGATAAAGTTATAACTTCCTGGGATGATATGTACACAGGTGTGATGTGGTTAGAGAATCCTCAGGCTGTTCCCGGCATGTATCGGTTTATAGATTATAATGGAGACGGATATATTGACGGAGACGATTATGCTCCTTACGGTTATCCGGATCATCCTCAATATTCATTTAACTTTACGGTGGGCGGTGACTATAAAGGCTGGAGCCTGATGGTTCAGTTATACGGTACAAGAAATTCAACGCTGCAAGAATGGATCTATGAGTTTATGGAACCTGAATATGCTTCTTTTGATAAGTATTTGCTGAACAATGTATGGTTGCCTGATAATGCGAATTATAACGGAACGTTCAGGCATCCTACATTTATGTTCTCATCGAATACAACGACTATAGGTAGTTATCAATTTAAAGACGGCACCATGTGGCGACTGAAAAACATAGAACTTGCTTATAATTTCCACAATCAGGCGTTGAATAGTGTTGGAATCAAGTCGCTCAGGCTATTTTTAACAGGCAATAATGTATGGTTGTTCTCCCACCTAAATGAGGATCGGGAAACGGGTGGAGTAAGAAACGTTCATGACAATACGATCAGGTATCCTATGACCCGATCGTTTAATGCAGGTTTTAATATTAAATTTTGAAACTTTAAATACGAATGAAATGAACTCAATACAAAACTTAAAAATGATATTTTTCACAAGTATATTCATGGTGTTTTTGGTTTCTTGTGAAGACTATTTGGATAAAACTGAAAGATCAGATCTTACGGATGAACAAGTTTTTGGTAATTACAAAAATTTCCAGGGCTTTGTTGACGGATTCTACGGTGGAAATTTAGTGATGTATGCCAACCATGCTCTTACTTCCAGCCTCGATATCGGCGATGATGTCGGTTCGAACAGAAACTTTACCGTTACTTATAATATTCCTCACGGCTATTATAACTGGGTATGGAATAATTACCACCAAAACATTTTTAATCAACACGATGAGTCCATTGCACCGGATGTACGTACCGGTTTCTGGACGGGCGGATGGTATAATATACGGGATGCGAATTTAGGATTAGCACGCTTACCGATGCTGATAGAGGCTACTGAAGAGGAAAGGAATTTAATTCAGGGTCAGTTGCTATTCTTCAGAGCATGGAATCACTTTGAAATTGCCCGAAGCTGGGGAGGAATTCCTTATGTCGATGAATATTTAACGCCTGATGCATTTATGCAGTTTCCTCGTTTGAGCTACCATGAAACTTTAATGAAAATTATAGAAGACATGGAAGCAGCCGCCGAACTGTTGCCCAAGGATTGGAATAATACGGTACAAGGTCAGCAAGCATATAATTCAGCAGTCGGAAGAGTCACAAAAGGTGCTGCTTTGGCTGTCGCATCAAGAGCCTATCTATATGCAGCGAGTCCCTTGGCAACAAAAATGAGAATTGGAACGGCCGAATATGATCATGAACTGTTGGAAAAATCTGCCGAAGCTTCATGGGAAGTGCTTCAGTTGGCGCAGGAGGGTGTTTATGAATTAGTGCCGTGGGAACAGTACAAAGAGAATTTTGCCAGCAATAAGACTGGAAGCAATACGATCTGGAGTAAGGAAATTATCTGGACCCGTCTGAAAAACGGTACCGGTGCAAATCAAATCAGTAACGGAATGGGACGTATTCATAACAGTGGCCGGTTTGGCGGAAACGGTGTTGTCACCAGTGCAACTTTAAATATGGTTGAGCTGTATGAAACCGCTTCCGGATATCCCATCGACGATCCGGACGGAGACTTTAATCCGGCAAATCCATGGGCAAACAGAGACCCGCGCTTCCTCTCAACCATTTTAATAGACGGTGTAAAATGGGTAGAATCTCAAAATAATGCACAAGCCTATATCCAATTGTACTCCTCTGGTGGTACAAGCGCCACAGGAGCCGGATTAGATATGGATCCCGGTACACAATCCGGATCTATTACCGGGTTTCTAATCCGGAAATACATTCCTTACGGCGTGAACAGTATTGATCAGAAATGGGCTCAGTACCGGTTTCAGGTACCCTTCATCAGATTGGCTGAAATGTACCTGAATTATGCAGAAGCCGTTAACGAGCTTTACGGACCAAACACATCGCCTCCTTTTGCCGGCCTGACTGCGGTCGAAGCTATCAATACGATTCGAAGAAGAGTAAAACTTCCGACCAATGAAGATATTACAAAACCGGTAGAATTATATACTTATGGAAGCTCCTCATTGCCTGACGTATTGCCCAAATTCACATCTTCCAAAGAAGTATTCAGGGAAAGGATCAGAAATGAACGTTCTGTGGAACTGGCGTATGAAGGCCAGCGATGGTTTGATTTAAGAAGATGGTATGTAGCTCATCTGCCTAAATATAAAATCAGATACAAATGTATATTTGATAAAAATCATACTTTTTTTAATAAAGTAATGCTTTTTGAAGGGACGTTCGATGAAAATAAACATTACTGGCTTCCTTTCAAAAGAGCTGATGTAAATCAATATAAAGAGTTTTATCAAAACCCGGGTTGGAATTGAGAGATTGAATACTCTTATACTAAAAAATAAAATTTAATCGTATGAAACGAGCATGAATGCAGAGATTCACCAAAGGCAATGAGAATCTGACATGCGAGTTCCATGTGACAACTAAAAAACAATTATTTACACATGAAATCATTAAAATATATTTGTATTTATATATTGATCGGATGGATACCGTTCAGCAATCTATCAGCTCAGAAAGAGAAAAAAGGAAATCTCGTCTCTTTGATGCTGACTGTTGTGAACGAAAAGAATAATCCGGTTAAAAATGCCAGAATCTATAGCAATGAGGGTAAATACATAGCATATACGGATGTTTCCGGGAATGCTACCGTAACTTCTAACAATACAGATGAAATTCTCATTGAAGCCGATGGTTTTGAAAGTACGGCCATCCCGGTTTCATCCCTTGGGAATGGTAGTAAGGTGACATTAATAACATCGCGATATTTAGCAGGGGAAAAGGATACTTACATCCTTCCTTTCGGGAAGCAAAAGAAAAATTTGTATACGGGAGCGGTTACACAAATTGACATTGAAAACATCAAACGTAATTTTTCCACTTCTAATTTTTCCACTCTCTTAAAATCTGAAGGATTCGGGCTTATTGGTACAAGAAATATCCGGGGCAGCGGCTCGACTATCATTATAGACGGGTTCGTCAGAGATGGTGATGCAAGTGTTTCTGCCTTAAGTGATCTGCTGAATACCAGTGAAATCGAAACTATCACTATACTGAAAGATGCCGGTTCCAGGCTATTCTACGGTTCACTATCAGATGCCGGAATCATTATGATTACAACCAAAAGCGGGGAGGCGAATAAAAGAAAAATTAATGTACAGTACGAAGGTTCTGCCGGATATGCGTTAGAGTATCCTAAATATCTTGATGCTCCCAATTATATGATCCTTTACAATGAAGCAAGGAGAAACGATGGCTTGGCACCTAGATATTCGGATGAAGAAATAGAAAGCACAAGGAATAATATTGACCCTGTCAGATATCCGAATCAAGATTATTATTCAAATACTTTTCTACGCACCATTAAGCCTCAGCACAGATTGGTTACCGAGTTCAGCGGTGGAAACAATACCGCACAATATTACTTAAACATGGGCTGGTATAATACAAGTTCCATTCAACAATTGGGGCAAGCTGACAATTTAGCTACAAACAGAATCAATGTCAGAGGAAAAATTGATGTGAAAGTAAATGATTTTATCAAGGTTGATGTGGGTGCATTGGCATATTTCAACTCCTATGAAGGAGCTAACTACAACGGTTCGAATTTCTGGGCACTATCAACTACCGAACGTCCGAATGCCTATCCTTTCTTAATTCCCATCGATAGAATTATTGCTGCCGACAGTAAAACCGTTGAGGATGCAAGAGCGCAGAAATCTACAATATTCAACGATTATCTGTTAGGCGGCAGCTCCGTATTTACACAAAACATTTACGGCGACTTGCTTCTCGGAGGTTATAATAATACCATCGACAGAAATTCAGAATTGAATTTAGGCATCGATGTGGATTTACAATCGATTCTTAACGGATTGAAGTTCAGAACGCACTTAGGTTATGATAATTACAATGCATACAGGCAAACTCAAAAAAACACCTATGCTGTTTATGAACCTACTTTCTTAGCTGATGACAGTATTTCAATCAAAGCTGTCGGCGTTAATAGTTTTACCGGCGGACAGAGTATCGGCGGGGTAAGCTTCTACAGGCGCATGTCATGGGCAAATACCCTGAATTATAATCAAACATTTAATAACGTTCATTATCTTGATCTTACTGCTTTATCGCTTATAAGTACGTATAAACAAACCGGTTTTATGTACACCGAAAAAGCGGCCAACTTTGGTTTGCGGGCAAGCTATGCTTACGACGATAAATATATAGTTGAAGCCACGGGAATGTTAGTCGGCTCTCCTCGTTTCTCAACAAGCAAACGATGGGGCTTCTCACCTGCCGTCGGCTTAGGCTGGATATTGACCGAAGAGGACTTTTTGAAAGATATAAATGGAATAGATTTTCTAAAGCTGAAATCTTCTTTTGGAAACACCAAAACCGATATTGATGCTGCTCTTTCAACCTATTATATGTACCAGAATGTATACAATGTGGGCGGTGTTTATAATTATGGCGACGGAATCGGACAAAATAATTATATGGTGGTACAAACCGGTAATACGGATATAGCATGGATTGAAAGAAATGAATTTAATATCGGGGTTGAAAGTTCAATTTTAAACAGGCTCTTATCTTTTGAATTCAATTACTTCGAAAGCACGAGATTCAATGAAATTACAAGATTGGCTAATACCTATCCACAGTTTATGGGTGGCGGCGATTTTGTAGCCTATCAAAATTACGCTAAAAGAATGCAAAAAGGTTTTGAAGCCGATATTAATTTTAATAAACAAATCAATGATTTCAGGATTGACATCGACTTTAATATGATCAATTTAGTCCCTACCCGGTTGGTGTTGGATGAGCTGGATTATGGTCCGGGCTACGAATACAGGCAACGTGCAGGCAAAGCCAACGACGGGCTGTGGGGATTGGTTGCTAATGGATTATATACACAAGATGAAATTGATAAGATTAATGATCCGTCCGATCAAACCGTACCCAAACCGAATTTCGGCGCCGTACAAGCCGGCGACATAAAATATGTGGACATTGACAATGATAAGGTGATTGATGAAAAAGACATCAAAATGATCGGTAATTCGCAAGCAAGATTTAATTACGGACTTAGAATAAATTTAGGGTATAAAAACTTCAATCTGTTCGTATTCGGACAGGCTGAAACAGGGTTTTACAGTTTTAATAACGATAGTTATAATTGGGTGTACGGTGAAATGAAATATCCCGCTTATTTAGTAAACAGATGGGCGTATGATCCGATCCTTGGTGTGGATACCAGAGAAACTGCTACGTATCCAAGACTTACAACGCAGAATAATACAAATAACTTTAGGAATTCAACCTTCTGGTTGACAAAAAGGGATTATTTCAGTATTCCCGCCGTTCAATTTACGTATGATATTCCAAAAATCAGGAATTTTATCACGTTGAAAGAAGTATCTGTTTATGCAAGGGTTGAAAATTTAATTACCGTATCGGCAGATAAATATGCAACATTAAATGTGGGTAATTCACCCCAATTAAGAATGTACTTTCTGGGAATTAAAGCTGATTTCTGATTATTAAATTAACACAGAGACCATTATGAAACTGATTAAAAAATTAATTATTTTAGTATTACTGACTAATGTTATCTCCGCTTGCGATGCTTTTTTAGCTCCGGATAAAGATAATATTTTCTCAGAATCGGAATTGATAAAAGACCCATCAATGGCGGAAGGGGTGTTGCTTAATGCATATTCCAATCTTCCCAATTCGGTTAATTTTACCGAAGTAGCTACCGATGATGCCGTTTCGAACGATAACTCCAATAATTACAGATTGGCAAGTACCGGCGGTTGGATGGCAACTAACAATCCTTTTAACACATGGGCAGGTTCATATACCAACATTACTTATATCAATTTATTCTTAACTATAGTTGATAAAGTGGAGTGGTCGAACAGAAGTGACTGGCAAAATGAACATTATAAGGAAAGGCTCACTGCTGAAGCTTACGGTTTGCGGGCTTTTTATCAATTTAGACTGTTACAGGCGCATGCCGGATATGATGAGTCCGGAAATTTATTAGGTTATCCGATCGCTGCCGGACTAATCACTGTAAACGACGATTGGCGAAGCTATCCAAGAGCATCCTTCGATGATTGTGTTAATCAAATTTTATCCGATTTAGATATTGCCATCGCCGGACTGCCCGATGTGTATGCTGATGCACCCAATGATAATACGATTAAAGCTGATTACGACAAAGTGTATGGTAGCCGTTTTCTAAACAGGATCAACCGGAGGGCTGCCCAAATGATCAAAGCGCGGGTTTTATTGCTGGCGGCAAGTCCTGCTTTCAATCCTGCAAACGATTTAAGTAAATGGGAAGCGGCTGCGAATGCCGCTGCAGAAGTCATCAATGTGAATGGTGGCCTGAATAGTTTGGTAAATAACAGATTAGAATATTATTTAAATGAAAATAATGCCGATATCATCTGGAGAAAAGACTATACCAATTCCCGAAATTTAGAAACAGATCATTTTCCACCCTCTTTGTATGGCACGGGTAGAATGAACCCAACTCAAAATTTAGTGGATGCTTTCCCTGCTTCCAACGGCTTTCCCATATCAGATGCCTTATCAGGTTATAATGTGAATGCCCCATATACAAGCAGAGATCCGAGATTGGATAAATACATCGTTTATAATGGAGGGAAAGTTAAAAACACCACTATCAATACGATCGATGGAGCTAAAGACGGCATCAATATGGTTGCCGGATCATCTACAAGAACAGGCTATTATATGAAGAAGCACATGAATCAAAATGTGAATCTCACACCCGGAAACTTAATTAGTCAAAGACACTTTCAAACATTAATGCGCTATACCGAAGCATTTCTGATTTACGCTGAAGCGGCCAATGAGGCCTGGGGTCCTGATGGTACCGGCACAAATGCTTATTCGGCAAAAGATATAATAGCTATGATAAGAAGCACTGCCGGATTTACTACAGACAATTATTTACCTACGGTTACCGATAAAGTTCTTATGAGAGATCTCGTAAAAAATGAAAGACGAATTGAATTGTCGTTTGAAGGCTTTAGGTTTTGGGACATAAGAAGATGGAATGATAAGGTTTTAATGAAAGAACCGGCACGAGGGACTCAGGATGGAGGTATTTCTTCTATCCATGTTGAAAATCGCAGTTATGAAGATTATATGATATACGGACCAATACCTGATTCTGAGTGTAGAAAAGGATTAGTTCAAAATAAAGGATGGTAAATAATATTGTAAAGAGAAACATGATGAAAAAGTTAATTTATTTTATAATTATAGTTCTTGTATTTACTGCGTGTACTAATCAAGACCAGTTATTCGACGATTATCCGGTGAAGTCTATTTATTTCCCTTTTCAGTATCCTGTCAGGACATTATCTCTTGGAAATGATAGATTAGATAATTCGCTTGACAAACAACACAAATTTAATATCGGGGTTAATGTGGGCGGTTACTACAACGAAAACAAAAAAAACTGGACTGTAAATTTTGAGATTGATAACAGTATGGTAATCGATTACCTTGTGAATGCAAAAGGCGATACGTTAAAGATTTTACCAGGTTCGTATTATTCTTTAAATCCAGGTTCTACCGTAATAATTCCCAAAGGTTCATTTGCCGGATTAATTGAAGTACAACTACAAGATGCTTTTTTCCAGGATCCGGAGGCCATAAAAGGTACGTATGTTATCCCGTTGAGAATAAAAGATACACCGGATGATGCGGAAATAATACGGGGAATTCCTTCTGAAAACGTAGTAAGTCCTAATATACATATAGCTACCGATTGGGAAATTACTCCGAGAGATTATACGCTTTTTGGCGTAAAATATGTAAATCCTTATCACGGTTCATGGCTCAAACGTGGTAAGTTGCTTGTAAAAGACGGTTTGGGTAACCCTGTGGATACTGTTATATACAGAACTCAAAACGTAGAGTTCGATATTGTTACCGAATTAACTACCACGAAACTGAATCAGGTTTCCGGTACATTAAATATCGGTACTGAAAAATGGAATTTACTTCTTGATGTGGATAATAGTAAAAATATCGTCGTGGGTACAGGCGCCGGTTCTCCTATCCATGTTAGCGGTACCGGTAAATACGTAGAAAACGGTGATACATGGGGCGGAACTCCGGAAAATCCGACTCCAAGGGATGTGTTGTATTTAAATTACAGCTACACAAGATCAAATGGTAATGTCTGCGAAGTTTCCGATACCTTGGTTTTCAGAGACAGGGGAATTAAAATGGAAGAAGCAAGACCTGCTATAAAATAAAAATATCTAAAGAAACAAGATGCGTAGTTTTATAAAAATATCATGGACTTTATTTCTTTTGTTTTATTGCAATGCAATCATTGCGCAAACAGTAAATATGCATTTATGGGCTACAGGTGAAAATCACAATAAACCCGTAAAGACTGTGCCTTTACTCGATAATTATCTAATGAAACAAAATGGTGATGATATTTTTAACAGGTATGGTCATGATTCCCGGTTGAAAACGACGGCAACCGGCTTCTTTTATACTAAAAAGATGAATGGAAGATGGTGGCTGATTGACCCTGATGGTTATGCAGGTATTAATATGGCTGTAACAAGTTTGCCTGATTTAGCTGAGGCCGATGCAAACGCTGCTTTTGAGGTAATAAGGAAAAACGGATTTAACGGCACAGGTAATTTTTTAGGGAAAGAAAACATGACTAAAGTGTATTTTAGTGATAAACGTTCTGATAAGTTAGCCTATACACGAAGAAGAAACTTCTTTCAAAACTATAGAATTGAAAGGCAAAAGACTTATCAAACACCAACGGTTGTAAAAAATAATCCTGAAAATTATGTAACTGTTTTCGATCCTGAATTTGAAAGTTTTGCTGACGGTTTCGCTGCTGTTTTTGCAAACTATAAGAATGAAAGAGATTTATTGGGGTATTTTTCGGATAATGAAATTAATTTCACGGAGGATCAACTTAAATTGTTTTTATCAAACTTGCCTGCAACAGATCCAAACTATCTGGAAGCTATGAGTTTTATACAATCTAAAGGTCTTACCAAAGAATATGTTTTAAATAATTATAATTCTTTACCTGATTTAAAAAATGAATTTTTAACACTAATCATGGAAAGATATTATAGTATTGTTGTAGGCAGCATAAAGAAATATGATCCGAATCATTTGTATTTAGGAACAAGATTACACGGTAAATCAAGAGATTCGGAAGTATGTGTAACAACAGCTTCAAAATGGTGTGATATAGTTTCTGTGAATTATTACAACTATGTATTTCCAAGCGATCAAATTTGTAGTCCGACCAAATGGGGAAGATGGCTGCAACAATACGACAAGCCCTGTATGATTACCGAATTTTATGCAAAGGCTTATAATACAACATATCCCGATCAATCGGGTGCTGGTTTCTATACCGATGATCAGGCAGGTAGAGGAATATTCTATCAAAGCAGTTGCTTAGATGTGCTGAAATCAAAATATTATGTCGGATGGCACTATTTCAGATGGCAGGACGACCTTCCCCCTAAATTCTCCAACAAAGGCATGGTCGATCCGGGCAATAAAGAATATACTGAAATGACTGCTTATATGGAAGAGTTAAATCGACAGGTTTATCACCTGATTGATTATTATGATAACAAAATTTACCCGGCAGAAGAAACAGTAGATATTACCATACCCGTTAGTCAGGATACCTATGTACAATTAACCGGAGACGGACAAAGCAATGTTTACGGTGATAACGACCAGTTATCTTTATCATCAGCCGGCACTGCCAATGGATGGAGAGATATTTTACTTCAATTCGATTTGGGTGCATATTATAATATCATTAAGAACGTAGTGGATGCTAAGGTCAGAATCCATTATTTATCAGGAG
>JAKIYP010000111.1 GCA_022708505.1 Bacteroidota bacterium | reverse complement strand
ACATCGAAGATGCTGATGAAATGGATGAAAGGGTGTTGGAACAGGAGATTGTTCAAAACATTAAAAAGTTTTTGATGTCACTAGGTAACGATTTCTGTTTTTTGGGAAATCAATACCGACTGTTAGTATCTGAAGAAGAGTATTTTATTGACCTGCTATTTTTTCATCGAGGCTTGCAGTGTTTAGTAGCATTCGAGTTGAAGAGGGGAAAATTTAAACCTGAATATATAGGCAAAATGAACTTTTATCTTTCGGCATTGGACGAATTGGTTAAGCAGCCGCATGAGAATCCATCCATCGGGATTATACTTTGTAAAGAAAAAGACAATAAAAAGGTAGAATACAGTTTCAGGGATATAAACAAACCAATGGGAGTATCGACTTATAAAACTTCAGAGAAATTACCAACACAATTCCGCCAGGCACTACCCGACGCTGAAACATTAAAGAGATTATTAGAATAGAAATACCCATGAACACCAATCAACTTAAACGCTTTGCCCAGTCGGCTCGCACCAAGCTCTTATCTCAGGTAGCAGCACGGCTCGACTTCGTGTTGCATACCGATTCTGCCGAATTGCGCGAAAAAACCGAATCCCTCCGTCGTTTGCAGGAAGTCCTCAATGCCGATGGTCGCGAACAAGTAGTGGAGCGGGTGGCTTATACCTGGTTCAACCGTTTCGTGGCGCTGCGGTTCATGGATGTGAATGATTATCAACCATTGGGTATCCGGGTGGTAACACCTAAGGAGGGTTACACCTTGCCTGAATTGCTCGAAGAAGCCAAACACGGACTGATTGCCGATGAGTTGCCCGTGCATCGCACTGAGGTGATGGAGTTGCTCGACGGACTGAAACCCAGTGCCAATCCGCAAAACGAAGCGTATAAACTCCTGCTCACGGCAGCATGCAATCACCTGAACAGCATTTTTCCTTTCCTGTTCGAACGCATCAATGATTACACCGAACTGTTGATGCCCGACGACCTGATTTCACAATATTCCATCCTGCAAGAGCTGCGCGAAGGCATGGAAGCAGCGGATTGTAAAGAAGTGGAGATTATCGGGTGGTTGTATCAGTTTTATATTTCGGAAAAGAAAGATGCAGTGTTTGCTTCCAAATCGTCGGTCAAGAAAGAAGATATTCCTGCTGCCACGCAGCTTTTTACACCCCGTTGGATTGTGGAGTACATGGTGCAGAATACCGTGGGCAAACTCTGGTTGCAAAACCGTCCCAACTCGAAAATCAGGCAATACATGCCTTACTATATTGAGTCAGCAACCAGTCAAAGATCCGATTTTCTACCATTGAAATCCATCGAAGAACTTCGTTTGCTCGACCAGGCTTGTGGAAGTGGACATATATTAGTGTACGGCTTCGAGCTGCTGTACCGCATTTACGAAGAAGAAGGCTACAACCCCTCCGATATTCCGAAGCTGATTATCGAAAACAACCTGTACGGATTCGAGATTGACGAACGTGCAGCGCAATTATCGGGATTTGCCCTGATGATGAAAGCCCGCGGTCATCACCGGCGTTTCTTCCGGAAAGAAGTAAAACCGAACATCTTGTGCTATACCGATTTGAAGCTCAGTGCCGATGCCACGCGTGAACTCTTTGCACAACTATCTTTAGCCTATCCCGAGAGTCTGCAAACCGACCTCGAACACATGCGTCAAGCAACGAATTTAGGTTCGCTCATTCAACCCCTCACTTCGTTGGAAAGTCTGCTTGAACTCCGTGAAACCCTGAAAAAAAAGGCCAAAACCGCCGATTTATTTACAAAACCTGCGCTGATGGCGGTGCAGGAAGCGGTGGAACAGTTGATTCCGTTGGCAGGGAAGTACCATTGCGTGGTGGACAATCCGCCTTATATGGGAGGCGGAAATATGAACAAAGAGCTGGGCGATTATGTGAAGAAGCATTATCCCGACAGCAAAGCTGATTTGATGGCTTGCTTTATGGAAGTTGGACTGACTGCACTGCATCCAAAGGGATTTTTGGGGATGATTAACCAACACAGCTGGATGTTCCTGAGCAGTTACGAAAAACTCCGCACCAAGCTCATCGACAGCATCCAGTTCGACACCCTGTTACATTTAGGACCACGCACCTTCCCCGAAATTGGCGGCGAAGTGGTGCAAAACGCCTCGTTTACCTTTGTAAATTCACCAGCAAGTGTGAAAGGTTCGTATGTTCGTCTGGTCGATTTTGAGAATTCGGAACTGAAAAAAGAAAAGACGCTGGAGGCAGTGAGGAATAGAGAGTGCGGGTGGTTTTATAAAGCGAATCAGAAGGATTTTGGGAAGATACCAGGCAGTCTGATTGCATATTGGGTAAGTGATAAAATAAGAAATTTATTTGAAAATAAACTATTCAAAGAATATGGTAATTCATGTATTGGAATGCGTACAGGTGATAACCTACATTTCTTACGATATTGGTATGAAATAACAATAAATAATATGGGAGTTGGCTACTTATCTTCACATGCAGCTAAAGAAATGTCTACTAAGTGGATCCCGTATTGTAAAGGAGGTTCTTTTAGGAGGTGGTATGGTAATAATGATTATGTTGTAAATTGGGAAAATGATGGATATGAGATTAAAGAAAACACTCGAAAGATTTATCCGCAATTAGGAGATAATCTTGGATGGAAAATAAGTAATGAGTCTTTTTATTTTAAATCAGGATTAACTTGGTCAGGTGTAGCTGCAAGTATCTTTGGAGTAAGATATTATCCTGATGGAATGATATTTGACTCAGGTGCCAATAGCTATTTTGTAGATAAAAAAGAACATAGTTTGTATTTTGCTGGACTTTTAAATTCAATAATAATTAATAATCTTATTAAAATTATTAATCCTACAATCAATACAGGTTCAGGTGTAATTGCAGTACTCCCTGCGTTAATTGATGATGATTATATAGAAAGTATTAATATCTTGGTTGACAAAAATATAGCATTGTCAACAAAAGACTGGGACTCCCGCGAAACCTCCTGGGATTTCCAACAAAACGAACTCATCCGTTGCAAGTCCAACTGCGGTCAGAACTGTGCCGATCTCGACATGCTTGACGAAGCAGATCAAAAAGAAATCCTGGCAATGGCAAATGTGCCAACAAACAGTAACCTGCTTGAGGATTGTTATCAAGCATACACATCCGAATGGCGTCGCAAATTCTTCCAACTTCATCAAAACGAAGAAGAACTCAACCGGCAATTTATCGAAATATACGGACTGCAGGACGAACTCACGCCCGATGTGCCCTTAGAAGACATCACCATCCTGAAAGAAGAAACCACCATCGAAAACGGAGAGTTGGTATTCCATGCCGATGAAGTGATGGCGCAGTTCGTAAGCTATGCCGTGGGTTGCATGTTCGGGCGGTATAGTTTAGACAAAGAAGGATTGATACTTGCCAATCAGGGCGAGACATTAGAAGATTATTTGCAGAAAGTTGGTCTTCAAACTCCCCCTTCAGGGGGTTGGGGGGCCTTCCTCCCCGATGCCGACAACATTATTCCAGTTTTGGATGAAGAATGGTTCGAAGATGATATCGTATCCCGTTTCAACGAATTCCTGAAAGCCAGTTTCGGTAAAGAAAACTTCGAGAAAAACCTGGCATTTGTAGAAGAATCGCTGGGCATGGAGATGAGAAAGTACTTCACCAAGAACTTCTACACCGACCACGTGCGCCGCTACAAGAAACGTCCCATCTACTGGATGTTCTCCTCTCCACGCGGCTCGTTCAACGTGCTCATTTACATGCATCGCTACACCCGCGACACCCTCAACCAGGTACTCAACGGCTACCTGCGCGAGTACAAAGAAAAAATCAGTGCCCAGATGGAGCACCTCGACCATATCATCGAAACCGGCACGTCCGTCGAAGCCACCCGCGCCACCAAGCAACGGGACAAATACCGCATCGTGCTCCTCGAGCTACAGGACTACGAACGGGACATCCTTTACCCCCTTGCCACCCAACGCATCGCCATCGACCTCGACGATGGTGTGCTGGTGAATTACAACAAATTCGGCAAAGCGATAAAGGAAGTGGCCGGGCTGAATGATAAAAAAACGAAGGAAAAAGTGAAGGGGTTTGATTGGATTGATGGGGAGGAGGTGATCCTCTGATAATTAACTGAGTAAGCAAGTGCAAATTATTCAATGTGACATTTTAATATTTTAACAAATACAACTATGGCCAATAGTCTTTACCTGGACACCAACGTCTATTTATCATTTTATCACCTTTCAAATGATGATTTAGAAGAGTTAGACAAGCTATCTGTATTAACAAAATCAGGTTCTTTATCTTTATATCTCCCAGAACAGACAAAAAACGAATTTTACAGAAATCGTGATACTAAAATTGCAGACGCAATAAAAAGATTTAAAGATAATAAATTTGACAATGTGTTTCCGCAAATTGTCAAAGACTATGATCAAGAGTATAAGCAAATGAAACAGGCAGTCAAAGAGCTTGATAAAAACAAACAGATTATTCTTGAAAAAATTAAGGGTGATATAGTTGATAAAAAGCTAAAAGCAGATTTAGTAATTGAAGAACTTTTTAAAAATGCTAAAGTAATCCAATTTTCCCCTTCATTATTAGATAATGCAAAGATAAGATATGATTTGGGCAATCCACCTGGTAAAAACAAATCTTATGGAGATGCAATAAACTGGGAATCATTACTTTCAGTTGTTGAGGACTTTGATAATTTCTATTTTATTTCAGATGATAAGGATTATTATTCTGAATATGACATCAATATGTGAACTACTCCCCAAAATTTGGACATAAAGTTAAGCTATAAAAGTATTATCTTTAAACCAAAAATTTTATGTCAACAACAAGGAGAAAATTCAGTAAAGAATTCAAATCAAAAGTGGTTTTAGAA
>JAKIYP010000038.1 GCA_022708505.1 Bacteroidota bacterium | reverse complement strand
TGTTTCCTCAGAAGATTTTTCAGTAGCTTCTGCACCATCGTCCAACAATACCGGTTGCAAATGGGCATACGGTTCATTGGCAAGTTCTTTTAACTCAGCATCCGGAGTGAATACAACCTTATGATATCCATCGATAACGATTTCTGTGCCGGTATTGACATCCACACTCTTACGGGGTTCATTCCACTGCAGTTTGAAAGTTCCCAAACCATTGATTTTCACACTGTCCTGCGACACCAGCACTTCCTCAATTGTCGCTAGCAGGGTTTTCAGAAAATCATCCGACAACTTTTTACTCACAGCAGCCTGCTGCGACAACAATTCAACAATTTCGGCTGCATTCATCTTTTCTTTACTCATGGCGCAGGATGTCTTTAAGTTTCACTTTCAATGTTGTACTCTGACGAAAATTGACCACTTGTTTGGGTGGTATCAGGGTGCGTACCTGCGTGGCCGGATGTACAGAAAGCCGCTCTTCTTTCCTTTTGAATTCGAAAGAACCAAAGCCCTGAAAACTAATCACATTTCCTGCAACCAACTGTGATTTAAGAATTTCTACCGTTGCTTCTAACATCCTGTCAACTTCACTCTCCGGCTGATTCAGCTTTGAAGCAACAGCAGCAACTAATCCTTTGTGTTTCATATTTTTTATTTTAAATATCTACCGTTAACGGTCTGTCATTGCGAGGAGTTAAACGACGAAGCAACCCCGTGATCACCTTCACTCCGATTATCTCCCGTACAAATCAAATTCCGCAGCGTCCACAATTTCCGCCTGATAAAACTCTCCTATCCTAACTCCTTTTATATCAACAGGGATAAGCACTTCCGGATCAACTTCAGGTGAATCGAATTCAGTCCGACCCACAAAATAATCCCCGTCTTTCTTATCAATGATTACTTTCATGGTGGATCCTACTTTTGCCTGGTTTATTTCAGTTGAAATCTCCTGCTGAAGCGACATGATTTCATCCATCCTTTGTTGTTTTACTTCTTCCGGAATATCATCCTGATAATGCTTGTGTGCATAGGTACTTTCTTCGTGTGAATAGGTAAACGCACCCAGACGCTCAAACCGTGCAAAACGTAAAAACTCCTTCAATTCGTCAATATCTTCCTCCGTTTCTCCGGGATGACCGATTAACATAGTTGTCCTGAGATGAATGCCGGGAACTTCTTCCCTGATGCGTCTGATTAACTCGTATGTCTGCGCTTTTGTGAAATTGCGGCGCATGACGCCCAACATGTGATCACTGACATGCTGCAGGGCAATGTCGAGATAACGGCACACATTTTCCCTTTCACGCATGACTTTCAGTATTTCATACGGAAAATGAGCTGGATAAGCATAGTGCAAACGCAGCCATTCCACGCCGGGTATATCCGATAATCGCTCCAGCAGTTCCGCTAATTTTTGCGATTTATAGCGATCTATACCATAATACGACAAATCCTGGGCAATCAAGTGAAACTCTTTTACTCCTTTGCCGACCAGCATTCTGACTTCCTTTTCCAGGTCATCCATCGAACGGGAACGATGTTTTCCCGTTATCAAAGGAATGGCACAATAAGAACATGTCCGGTTGCACCCTTCTGAAATTTTCAGGTAAGCATAATGTGCCGGAGTTGTAAGTGAACGCTCCAACCGGAGATCAGCCCGGTATTCCTGTCCTAGATCAGTCAGTATTTCATTGTAATTAAATTTACCAAAATACTTATTTACTTCCGGGATTTCCTGCTGCAAATCAGCCATATACCGTTCCGACAAACAACCCATCACATACAGTTTCTCTATCTTTCGGCGTTTCTTCAGGTCGGCCAGCTGCAAAATAGTGTTTATACTCTCTTCTTTGGCATCACCTATGAAACCACAGGTATTCACAATGACCACTTCACCATCCGGTTTTTCCGCATCGTGACTCACTTTGTAGCCCAGCGCATCAAACTGACGCATCAGCTGTTCCGAATCCACCAGATTCTTGGAACAACCCATCGTGATGATATCAACTTTTCCTTTTTTCATCATTCAAATAAAGAGCCGACAAATGCTTCTCTGTCGAACACCTGCAAATGCTCCATTCCTTCACCCAATCCGATGTATTTCACCGGAATCTTAAACTGATCGGAAATTCCTATCACCACGCCTCCTTTGGCCGTACCATCCAGTTTTGTAATAGCCAGCGCATTTACATCTGTCGCTTTGGTAAACTGTTTGGCCTGTTCAAATGCATTTTGTCCGGTTGAGCCATCCAACACCAGCAACACCTCCTGCGGAGCGCCCGGAATCACCTTCTGCATCACATTCCGGATTTTGGTCAACTCGTTCATCAGGTTCACTTTGTTGTGTAAACGACCCGCCGTATCGATAATCACCACATCAGCATTGTTAGCCTTGGCAGAAGATACTGTATCATAAGCAACCGAAGCCGGATCTGCTCCCATTTTTTGTTTGACAACAGGTACTCCTACACGTTCTCCCCATATAACCAGCTGGTCGACTGCCGCAGCTCTGAAAGTATCGGCAGCACCAAGATACACCGACTTACCTGCCTTTTTAAACTGATGCGCCAGTTTACCAATGGTGGTCGTCTTACCTACCCCATTTACACCCACAACCATAATTACATAAGGTGTGGATGGTAATTCCGATTCGAAACCGGCAACAACACCAGCATTATTCTCTGCCAGCAAAGCCGCGATTTCTTCCTTCAGAATCACATTCAACTCACTTGTATTGATGTATTTATCCCGCAAAACACGCTGTTCAATCCTTTCGATGATGCGCAGGGTAGTTTCCACCCCGACATCCGAAGTAATAAGTACCTCTTCCAGATTATCGAGCACCTCGTCGTCGACTTTCGATTTCCCGACTACCGCCCTTGATATTTTAGAAAAGACACTTTCCTTGGTTTTAGATAAACCCTGATCAAGCGTTTCTTTCTTTTCCTTACTAAAAAAACTGAATAGACCCATTTATATCATTGTTTTTGTGTACTGAAACTAATTAAAAAGCGAATAACGAATAGCGAATAGTGAATAATGATTAGTAATTTAAGTTTCATGTTCGCTTTTAGCTATTCGTTATTAGCTATTAGCTTTCTGCTATTCACTATTCACTATTCGTTATTAACAAAAAAAATCCCTGTCACAAAATTAAGCATTTTTTCCATAACCGGAAACAAAAAATCCCCCCATTCAACCAAATGAGAGGATTAACTATTATTTACTGACAAAGTGAAACGGATTATTTCGCCAAATGTTCTTTCACTTTATCGTTATGTACCATTTCTTCCTGAAAAATATACGCACCGGTTTTTGGTGATTTTACCATCTTGATGACTTTCGCATAAGAACGACCTTCACCCTTTTGCATCGATGCAACCGCTTTCTTTGCCATGATTCAAACTTATTTAATTTCTTTATGTACTGTTACTTTTTTCAAAATGGGGTTGTATTTTTTCAACTCCATACGACCCGGGGTATTTTTCCTGTTTTTCATCGTAATATAACGAGAAGTACCGGGCATACCACTTTCTTTATGTTCGGTACATTCCAGAATGACCTGAACTCTTGCCTCTTTTGATTTCTTTGCCATGTTAAAATTTCCTCCTTAAATTATGCGTATAAAAAACCTTTTTCAGCAGCTTTCTTAATAGCTGCATCCAAACCCAGCTTGTTGATGGTGCGCAAACCTGCGGCAGAAAGTTTCAGGCTAATCCACATGTCTTGTTCCACCCAATAAAACTTTTTTGTAAATAAATTTACATCAAAAGTCCTTTTTGTACGGCGCTTTGAGTGTGAAACATTGTTTCCCACCATTGCTTTTTTACCGGTAATCTGACAAATCTTTGACATTTCTATATCTTTTTGTTATTTACAACTTTTCGAAAACAGTGTGCAAAAGTACACTATTTTTTTTAAACCCGCAAGCAATTAAATATTTATTTTCTGATAATTTTCGGGGAAAAAATCTATTAGTGAATAGCGAATAGCGAATAGCAAATAGTAAATCGTGAATATTTGGTTAGTTTTGTACAATATCTTGCTTTCCGTTTTCCGCTTTCAGTTCTCCATCACTCACTATTAGTTATTCACTATTCGCTATTTGCATCAGCATCAACAACGCGGTCTGTGTCGTACGTTCGATATTAAGTTGTCTATCGAGTGAAAACTGAAACTTGCGACTGACTAACGAATCCTTTGTTCCAACTGCTATCCAGACGGTGCCTACCGGTTTTTCATCTGTACCGCCATCCGGACCGGCAATGCCGGACGTGGCGATAACATAATCAGCAGATAGTTTATCAGCAACACCAAGGGCCATCTCCCTAACAACTTCCTCACTCACAGCCCCATGTCGATTGATGACTTGTTCATCTACCCCCAGCAATCGGGATTTTATTTCGTTACTATACGCAATTACCGAACCCCTGAAATAAGCGGAACTTCCGGCTATTGTCGTAATGCGATGCGCGATGTGTCCACCGGTACAACTCTCGGCTGTTGCCAGGGTCTTTCCTGCTGCTTTAAGATGCCTCCCCACCAATTCTTCGAGTACTATATCTTCTTCTGCAATAACAGCATTTCCCAATATAACTTTCAGCAACGTAATCTGTCTGTCAATTTCATTTTTGGTAGAAACGAAATCATCCTGGGCGGCACTCAGCCTCAACTTAACGATATTGAAATGAGGCAGATAGGCCAGGTGAATTTGTTCCGGCAACGCGTTCTCCCAGTCGGCTATTTTCAATGCCAGGGCCGATTCGGGATAACCTGCAACCAACAGGGTCTTGTGAATAATAGCCTGTGGCTGAAATTGTTTCTGTAACCGCGGGATAATTTCAAATTCCATGGCACGTTTCATCTCATACGGGACGCCCGGCATCGACACGACAACTTTTCCATCTTTATTAAACCATGTAATGGGCGCTGTACCGATGGGATTAGAAATTATTACTGCCTTATCCGGAACCATGGCCTGCGTTTTCGTCAGCTCATTCATGGCGCGCATGCGATTTTTAAGCAAATTCTCGATATTGGCATATACGCCGGCATCAAAAACCAGTTCGGCGCCAAAATACCGACACAGGGTCAACTTGGTAATATCATCTTTTGTCGGACCTATTCCGCCTGTAAACAAAACAACTTCTGCTCTTTCGAGCGCTGACTCCAACGCATCTGTTATCTGTTTCTCGCTGTCGTGTACAGAAGTTATCTGTACTACTTCAAAACCGGCCTTATTCAGCTCCGTTGCCATCCAGGCAGAATTGGTGTCCACAATCTGCCCGATGAGTATCTCGTCTCCAATGGTGATAATCTCAACCTGCATTGTTGTTTATTTTTGATTTAACTCTTTAGCCGCCACCACCAATTGTTCATACCAGTTTTCGCCAAACTTTCTTATTAAAGGCTCTTTTAGAAACTGATAGACAGGCACTTTCAATTGCCGCCCCAATGAAACAGCACAATTACAAATACTCCATCGATGGTAATTCACGGCTTTGAATTCATTGTATTGCTGCACCCTGACCGGATAAAGGTGACAGGAAACCGGCTTTGGAAAATCTGTTTTTCCCGCCCTGAACGCCTTCTCAATAGCACATTTGCACACCCCCGATTCATCCGTGTAAGTAAACACACATTCACGGCCGTTGACAATGGATGTAACCGGTTCATTGTCTTCATCTATATAAGAAATCCCTTGTTTACGGATCACCTCCTTCGAAACTTCAGTCAGGTCATCCCAGATCAGCGGCAAAATTTCCTGAATTTTTTCAATTTCATCCTGTTCGAGCGGAGCTCCCGCATCCCCTTCGATGCAACATTCTCCTTTGCATGCCTGAAGATTGCAAACAAACTGTTCTTCGAACAAATCGAAACTTATAATGGTATCGTCAATTTGTAACACCTTGCTATAAAATAAAAATAAAGCGCATCAAAATAAATTTGACACGCTTTAATATGATGAATGAGAAATTTATTCCTGATTGCCGTCCTGTTCTTCCGTAAATCCGGGATTCACAACGCCCGGCTCAGCCTGTTGAGCTTCCTGGTAGAGTTCTTTGATTTCAGATTCGTGCGCACCTTTACTGTGCGAACGGAAACCTACTGCTGCAACAGAAAACACCACGAGGGCAACAACCAGCGTCCAGGTTGCTTTTTCCAGGAAATCGGTTGTTTTACGAACACCCATAATCTGGTTTGAAGAAGTAAATCCGGCTGCCAATCCACCTCCTTTAGAGTTTTGAACCAACACCAGCAAGGTTAGCAACAGCGAAACGATTACAATCAGAATAATAAAAAAAGTATACATATTAGCTTCTTTATTTTGAATTTGCGATGATTTTTTCCAAAAATCGAATTTGGTCTGCAAAGTAAATACTTTTTTTCGGATTAATCAAATTTAATTGCCTCAATATTTCAATTGCTTCGCTGTATTTCTTCTGTCTGATATACAGACGGGATTTTTCTTCCAGGGATAAATCTTTTGTCTGTTCATCTTCATACCTGAAATAATCCGGAACCGGAATTTCAATTTTTGTTTGCCGCGTCTCCGGTTGATGGGCGGACGCCATTTCGGGAATTCGTTTTTCCTCTTTCAGCATTGCTCTGGAGGCTTTCAAACTTTCAGCAATTTTTTTCAGTGAAACGCGTGTGTCCTCTCCTTCAGATTCAGCCGCTTCCAACAAGTCAAAATAACTGCCTGAATAACGGGCGTCGCGCTGATGCGATTCCGACGTTTTACTCAAACGAGCTTCAGGATACAGATAAAAATACAGCCAGTTTCTGTCGGAAGCATATAAAGTAGTAATACCAATCTGCGATTCAAAATGAATACTTTGCGACTTCTGCAGCGATCTCAGATAAAGCACCCTCGCCTGACTGAAATAGGGATACCTTTCAGTCAGTTCTTTCAGATCTGCTGCATGCGTACCATCAACAGTCTCCGGTTCAGCAATCAATCTCATAAAATCATCAGTCTTCATTCCAATCGCTTTCAGTTTCGTCATTGCGAGGAGGCAAAGCCGACGCAGCAACCTCATCACTTACTTACCACTTCGCCACCGTATCATTGTAGATATTATCAATAATATCCTCCATCATGATAGCGAGTAACTCATCCTGTACATCCGTCAACATCCTGTTGCTATCAAAAGTCTGGAAAGCCGTATATTTTTTTTCAAAATCATCTTCTGCATTGGCATTGTTTGTGAACCGCACATTGATGGTCACGGTAAGCTTGGTTTCGGCAGAATACGAGTCCTGTCCAATTGCCATCGGAGTTAGCACATAACCTACAACCTCACCTTCCAGGTGCATGTCGCCATTGTTTTTCAGCAATTGCAGCCGGGTCTGTTTAGCAAATTTGTCCCTTAACTTTTCCGAGAATTCCTGCGCAAGAGGCGGGTGAACCAATTCAGCCACATTATTAAAATCAGCAATCGAAATCGACCGTGTTTTAGCATAATCTATCGACGCTCCATTGAATGTATAGGAAATAAGACAGGAATTAAAAAACGTAACGACGAGCAACATAACCGCCCATTTCACGACTTTCACCCAAACCATAATCTTCAACAAGTTTCTGGCTTTTAAATTTTTAATCCAACCCATATTCTTTGATTTTACGATAGAGGGTACGTTCCGATATTTTCAATTCTACAGCAGCAGCTTTACGCCTTCCCTTATGTTTTTCGAGTGTTTTACGGATCATCTGTTTTTCCATTTCTTCCAGACTGACCGGTTCGTGAACGGGCTCAACATCCTGAAAAACTTCTGCTTCCATATAATTCACATCATCCGGGTCGGCATGAAACGCACTGCCTTTCATATACTTCTTATCGGTTATGATTTCCCGTTCGTGGTTTGTCAGCATAACATCCTGTTTTTCGGGAATATGCGTTCCAAAATCAACATCGTAGTGCTGAACCGGTGCAGCCTGACCATTCATGATGTCATGAACCAGTTTTTTCAGCTCATTCATGTCTTTCTTCATATCAAAAAGCACCTGATACAGGATTTCCCGCTCACTATTGAAAGTTTTCTGATCGAGCGGCCTATGACCGGCAAACAAGGCCGGCAACCGTTCCACATCTTCATTCGGAAGGTAATTCCTCAGTATATCTGCTGAAATATCCCGGTGTTGTTCAATGACTGAAATCTGCTCTGTTATATTTTTAAGCTGTCTGATGTTTCCGTTCCAATAATAATTGGTTAACATGATTTTAGCTTCATCAGAAAGTTTGATGGGCGGCATCCGGTATTTATCAGCAAAATCGGATGCGAATTTACGAAACAGCAAGACAATATCTTCTTTTCGCTCGCGAAGCGGCGGTACGTAAATGGGTACTGTATTCAACCGGTAGTACAAATCCTCCCTGAATTTCCCATCCCGGATGGCTTGTTTCATTTCGCGGTTGGTAGCCGCCACTACCCTGACATTAGTTTTCTGTATTTTGGAAGAACCGACCTTGATGAATTCACCGGCTTCGAGCACTCTCAGCAACCTGACTTGCGTAGATAAGGGCAACTCCCCCACCTCATCCAGAAAAATGGTGCCACCATCGGCCACTTCAAAATAGCCTTTTCGATCGGCCGTAGCTCCGGTAAACGAACCCTTTTCATGTCCGAACAATTCAGAATCAATCGTACCTTCGGGTATGGCGCCACAGTTTACCGGAATATAGGGACCGTGTTTTCTGTGGCTGTACTGATGGATAATTTGAGGAAAGTTCTCTTTTCCGACCCCACTTTCACCGGTAATCAGGACTGATAAATCGGTCGCCGCAACCTGGACTGCAATATCGATTGCCCGGTTCAGTAATTCGGAGTTACCTATAATTCCATAGCGTTGCTTAACAGACTGAATTTCTGAATACTGCATATTTCACCAATTAATAAACCTGTAATTTTGACATGCTTTATCTGACAAAAGTAGTGTTTTTCGGGAAATGGAGGGCTATTTTTAAATAATTTAATAAATACATTGATGACGGTGTCTCATAAGTGCCCAACTGCCGCATTGCTTTCGATATGAGTGCTCGGTCACGTACTTCAGCACGCTCCCTCTCCCTCAATCTCAGCTCCTTGCATTTGAACACTTCTGAAACACCTTGGCTGTTTCTCGCGTGAAAATACTTTTGAGACAGCACCACATTACAATTTCACCTTATGATTTAGGTTGCCAGAAACAAACCTTGGGTGATTCAATGGCGCCATCGGCCTTCAGTTGTTTCATGGCTTTATCCACTTCTTTTCTGTCGAGTCCGGTCAACTCAACCAACTTGCCGGCATTTACCGGCTTACCGGCAGCTTTCATGGCTGCTAAAACCTGATCTTTTGTTTCCATATTGATAATTATTGATGTATGTGTATTTTATAGATTTTACAGGAGTATATTCGATACGCTAATACTAACCACTGACCACTAACAACTATTCAATGTTCTTCCTCACTTTTTTCAGGAACTGATGCATCGCTTCCGAATCTTTTTGATCGATGATATCCAGTAAAGCCCGCAATTCTCCTCTGATGTTATTCAACTGTTCCGGGGTGTAAGGATTAAATAAAATTTCTGTCAGCAGGTAATCATCTTCCGATAAAAGTCCCTTGGCAATATCCATGTGTCTTTTGAATGTTGTACCAGGCGCTTCCTGCGGCTTCATTACCGAAGCAAAAACAAGGGTTGAAGCAAACGGGATCGACAATGAATAAGCAATCGTTTGATCATGTTCCTCAAATGTATATTCGAATATCTTCAGTCTCAGCGAGCCGTATAAATCCTTGAAAAAAGCTTTTCCCATGTGGTCGGATTCCGCGATGATGATGGCACTCTGCGAACTCAGATTGTCGAGCGTAGCGAAAGTCGGACCGAACATCGGGTGTGTCGACACATAACGCATTCCCGATGATTCGTAATATGATTTCAGACCGGTTTTCACGGATGCTATATCCGAAAGAATACAATTATCAGGAAGAAAAGGCAACACTTTACGAAACGCATCGATTGTGTATTTCAATGTCACACAATTGATTACCAACTCAGGCTGAAACGCTTTAATTTCTTCATATTGGGTCATCCGCAGCGTGTTAAACACAAAACGCAAGCGTTTCGGATCTGTATCAAACAAGGCGACTTCGTGCTGGAAGCACAAAACATCAGTCAGAAATGTGCCCATTTTACCGGCACCAAGGATTAATATTTTCATCGATTGAAATGTTGTTTTAAAACGCAACAAAGGTACAGAAAATTATTTTTTCTTTCCAAAGGAAGGATCTAATTTAATAGCTCCGGCAATCCATATCGTTGGAATAGCAATCAGGACAACGATAACAAAAAACATTTTGTAACCTAGCTGTTCCTGTAACCAGCCGGCAGTCATACCCGGCAACATCATGCCGAGCGCTATAAAACCTGTTGCAAGCGTGTAGTATGCGGTTTTAAATTCTCCTTCGCTCATGTAAATCATGTACATCAGAAATGCTGCAAAGCCGAATCCATAGCCAAACTGTCCGATAGCCACACAACTGATGACAGTAAGATAATCAACCGGCTGAAAAAAAGCCATATACACATACGCCAGGTTGGGTAAAGTAATAAATAAGGCCATAGGTATCAACCAGAACTTCAAACCGTTCATCGAAATAGCAAATCCACCCAAAATTCCACCCAACACCAGGGCAATTATGCCAACCGTTCCGTATGCCAGTCCCACCTGCTCGGTACTCAACCCCAATCCTCCCAGTTCAACAGGGTCGAGCAGAAAAGGGGAAGCGATTTTAACCAACATAGCTTCTCCCAGCCTGTAGACAAGTAAAAAAGCCAAAGAAAGTACAATTTTATCTTTTTGAAAGAAAGATTTGAAAGTTCCCCCGAAATCGCCCAGTTTTTTATTGGGATTAACCGATTTATGCAACTTATCTGCCGGTACTTTAGGCAAAGCAAAACGATGATACAGCATCAACAGGATGAAAACACCGGCAATCACAAAGAAAGTAATACTCCAGGAAAACCGGATATTACCGGTAACACGCTCCATAGCGCCGGCGAAAATAATCAGAAATCCTTGTCCCGAAATCATTGCCAAACGATAGAATGCACCACGAACACGCATGAAAAACGATTGTTTATCATCGGACAATGCCAGCATGTAAAAGTTATCGGCAGCAATATCGTGTGTAGCAGAACTAAAAGCCATTAGCCAGAAAACAATCAGGGTAGCCTGAAAGTAAAACGGCATGGGTATTAACAAAGCAATACCGGCAAGTCCTGCTCCAATCAGCAACTGCATGGAAACAACCCACCATCTTTTGGTAGAAAGCAAATCAACGACAGGACCCCAGAATGGCTTGATTATAAGCGGAATATACAGCCAGCTGGTGTATAGCGCAATATCGGTATTCGAAATCCCGAACCGTTTGTACATGATCACAGAAACAGTCATTACAATTACGTAGGGTATTCCCTGTGCAAAATACAAGGTTGGCACCCACAACCAGGGGTTTCTGTCTTTTTCAGCTTGCTGCATATTTAATATTTTATGAATCCGACAACTGATTTACACGCTCCTTCTTATTTCTTCTGACTTTTTCTTCCCAAAGTACCCACATCAGAAAAATTATACCATAATACAAATACTTATAGAGACCTTCATGCAAAAACTCAAAACTATCCGGATTTTCTCTGATAGAGGCTACGATCATCAGAATTCTGAATATATTGAACAGATAAACCACCACCAATCCAGCCGGAATATACCACAACTTTCTACGCCAGGGGCCTTTGTAAAAAGCCATAATCACAATAAAAATATATGCCTGCTTCAAACCGGTACACGCCCACACGATTTTCACAGCAACCCCGTTATCATGCCGGATCACATTCGCGCCATCCAGTTGCACCTGATAACCTATCAACGACAAAATATCATACACAATCCGTGCAACATGATTAACCATCAGATTAAAACCAGCCGACAAGTCGAGACCGAAAAATGTAACCACAACATCCGATTCATCGCCCAGCATGGTAAACTTCCAAAAGAAATGCGCACACAGTAAAATAATGAAAAAATAAATAATTCCTTTCAATGGAATTAATTTTTCAGGAAATTTGATTTTCGACATGTGATATTTTCCTTGTTAAAATGTATAATTAATCCGGGCATACGGAACTTCGCCCAGCCCACAAAAATCATGATTCAGGTATTTAAAATATCCGGTTATGGCAATCATCGCAGCATTGTCGGTAGTAAAAGAAACCGGGGGAATGAACACCTTCCATCCGTATTTTTTACCAGTTTCCACCAATGCTTTCCGAAGGCCTGAATTGGCCGACACGCCACCCGCCACAGCCACCTGCCTTACATTCAAGTCTTTTGCTGCCAGTTTCAGTTTTTTCATCAAGATGTCAACTACCGTTTCCTGTAAAGAAGCACATAAATCAGCCTTATTTTCCGCTATAAAATCAGGATTTTCTTTCACTTTATCACGCAGCAAATATAAGAAAGAAGTTTTTAATCCGCTGAAACTGTAGTTATAATCTTTAATCTGTGGCTTTGCAAAACGAAAAGCGCTGGGGTTTCCCGACTGTGCCAGCCGGTCGACATGCGGACCGCCGGGATAAGGCAGTCCCATTACCTTGGCGCATTTGTCAAATGCTTCTCCTGCCGCATCATCGATGGTCTGCCCGATGATTTCCATATCGTGATACGAACGTACTAAAATAATCTGGGAATTTCCTCCTGAGACAAGCAAACATAAAAACGGAAATTCAGGCATTTGTTCATCCGGTTTACCCTGACTGATGAAATGCGCCAATACATGCGCCTGTAAGTGATTCACATCAATCAGCGGGAGATTGAGGCTCTGTGCAAAACCTTTGGCAAAAGAAGCACCGACAAGTAAAGAGCCGAGCAAACCGGGACCACGGGTAAACGCAACAGCCGACAAGTCAGATTTAGCGATACCGGCCTCACGCATGGCTTCGTGTACCACCGGAATAATATTCTGCTGATGAGCACGCGATGCCAGTTCCGGCACCACACCTCCGTAACGTTCATGTACTGCCTGTCCGGCTGTCACATTCGACAGCAAAACACCATTTTTAATGACTGATGCAGAAGTATCATCACATGAAGATTCAATACCTAATATGTATATGTCTGATGTTGGTTTATGTTGCTCTTCTTTAATAGCCATATTCACTTTACATTTTCAGAATCTGACAGTTGCTGTAATTCGTGAGTATCAATATATTCTGATGTATTCTGATGCTTTGATTATTCCAAACAATTTTCTAATTTTGTGCAAATTAATGCCCAAAGGTATAAAAAAATCAGTTAAAATACTCATCATTTCAGCGTCGGCAATAATTCTGCTGTTGGCTTCACCCTTTATTTTGTTACAATTCAACAAGATACAGAATTTTGTTGTAGATAGCCTGACCCGTGAACTTTCAATCTCACTCAACACCAGGATTGAAATTGGGAATGTAGATTATCATTTTTTCAACAAACTGAAAATTGAAGATGTGTATATTGAAGATCAGCAACAAGACACGCTGTTGCAAATAGATCGCATATATGCCGGATTTAATTTCTGGAGATTACTCAGAAAAAAAATTGTCTTTTCAAATCTTGAACTTGATCATTTTTATGCTAATCTCAAAACAGATGCCGGTGGAAAGTCAAATTTCGACTTTCTGTTCTCAAAGCAAAAACCCAAACAAGACTCAACATACATTGATTTAAAGCTGGAAAAATTAATCATTTCAGATTCCCGGATTTCTTTTACGAGAACGGCTGATTCCATCAGCTTTCAGCATTTCAAAGAGAGCAGCATAAAAATCAACGATATAAGCGCAGATATATCAATCAACACACTTACAAACGACACGATCAATGCTGCTGTAAATTACCTGACAGCAAGGGAACAGTCGGGATTTACGCTGAAAAATCTGAACGCAAAAATCATCGGTACCCCTCAAAACATTCACTTTCCAACATTTTCGGTGAACTTACCGGAATCTGAAATTAATTTGGATAACCTGATACTACGTTTTGATACCTTACAAGGAAATCAAACGCTGGCGGAACGACTGAATGTAAACATTCCGGTCGACAACGCTCAGATCTCGTTGGCAGATTTAGGCGCTTTTGTTCCTGAATTGAAGAATATTCATGAAACAGTTAGCGTGAATGCACGGATTTCCGGCAGACTTTCCAGTCTGCGCGGTCATGACATCAGAATTGCATACGGAAAGACAGTTCAAATGGATGCAGCATTAGATATAAACGGTCTTCCCAATATTCAGGAGTCGTTTATTTACGCGCAAATCAACAAACTCCAGGCTTCAACTGCTGAGATTCAGGATTTTATTTCCAAAATCAACAATAAGCCTTTTCTGTTGCCCAAAGAAGTACATCGACTCGGAAGTATTAATTACAAAGGTAATATATCCGGATTCCTCAGTAACCTGGTAGCTTATGGTAACTTCAACACACAGGTTGGCAGCATTTCATCCGACATATCCCTGAGTTTCGGCAACAATCTGCTTGATGTATCCTATAACGGAAACCTCAAAACAAGAGGCTTGTCGGTCGGAAAACTACTCAACGACACGACATTCGGAAATATTGCCATCGATCTGAGCACAAAAGGTATAAAAGCTCACAATCAACCAATCAGAGGCACCATAAAAGGTAAACTTACTGAATTCGAATTTAACAGGTACGCCTACACCAATGCTGATTTCGACGGAACTTACGATGGAACGGGATTTAACGGAAAAATCAACCTCAAAGACGACAATATTGAAGCTGATTTCCTTGGAATTATCGATTTTAAGAATCCTGAAATTCCCGTTTTTGATTTTGACCTGACCCTCAACAATACAAATTTGCATGCCCTGAAGTTAATCAAAGATTATCCTGATTCCAGGTTATCGTTTCATGGCAAAACCAATATCAGTGGTAGTAACTTAGACAACCTGAACGGCAACCTGATATTAAACGACATCATTTTCACCAATCAGGGACAGACACTCAACGCGAAGGACATCGTTTTCACCTCCAGAACCGATGCGAATTACACCTATTTCAGCATCAAATCCGACTATCTGAATGGCTCATTTGCAGGTGACTTTAAATACAGCAGTATCGGCCACACTTTTACAAAAATGCTTTCGGGATACCTGCCGGCTCTTGCCGAAAACGGCAATACAACAGCCTATATTCCTAATAAAGTTGCCATTGACCTCACCCTCGACAACACACAGGAACTTTCACGTATCCTCAGTATTCCATACGAAATAGAAGGCCAATCGACCATAAAAGGAAATATCAACGAAACATCCAACAAAGTAGAATTACTGGTGAGGGTTGATGCTTTAAAAACAGAAAAACAAATTTTCGAAAACATTTCGGTAAGACTCGAAAATATCGCGGATAAAATTCAGCTAACCGGTCGAACACAGATGCACGATCAGAAAGCTGATATGCTGAATGTATTTCTTTCGGCAGAAGCGCTTAAAGACATTGTAAACGCGAAATTAATCTGGCAAAACAACGAGGATGTTACGAATGCCGGAGAAGTCAGCACGCAAACCTCTTTATTCAAAAAAGATAAATCAATTCAGGCCCACACCATCCTGCAACCCAGTCAGGTTATCATATCCGATTCTGTTTGGAACATCAGAAAATCGGATGTGTATTTTCATTCCGACAGCCTGATCAGTATCAATAATTTTCTTTTTGAAAACGAAAGGCAATTCATACATATTGACGGGAAAGCCTCAAAAAGTCAGCAGGACAGCCTGATTGTTTCAACAAATGATCTGAACCTGGATTACATCATGCAGCTTTTGCGCCTGAGAGGTATTAAGTTTGGTGGTTCGATAACCGGCAAATTAAAACTTTTCAGTCTGTTGAAGGAACCAATTTTTCTTGGCAATCTGGATGTAAAGAATTTTTCGCTGAATGACAAGATTATCGCTGACGCTGTTGTTTCATCCACCTGGGATAAGATAAACAGCCGGTTACTCATTAACGGTGACTTCACAAACAAGAAACAGGAAGTGGTCGCCAAAGCCACAGGCATTTTTGTGCCCCGAAACGACTCCCTCGATTTGAAAGTGGATGCCAGGAAGTTCCCCTTAGAATTTCTGAACCGTTATTTTGAAGGAGTTGCCAGCGACTTCAATGGCGATGCTGCCGGTATACTGCGTATTTTTGGTCCGACCAAAACCCTGCTTTTCGAGGGCGACATGGCTGTAACGGACGGAAGGGCTTCCATCGACATGCTCAACACGACCTACCGTTTCAGCGACAAAGTGAAACTTACCCCACACAGAATACACCTGAACAACATCAGGTTAAGTGATGAAGAGAAGAACAGCGCCATGTTGAATGGCTTTATCGACCACGACGGCACTTTCGACAACATGGTGTATGATGTTCGTATCAACGCAAATAATGTATTAGCACTCAAAACAACTTCGGCTGATGATGATTTCTTCTACGGCAAAGCTTATATGGGAGGACTCGTGCGGATTCACGGAAACGACAATGAGGCTAATATCATTGTAAACGGAGTTTCACGTCCCGGCACCAAGTGCTACATGTCGATGGGCAGTTCATCCTCTGTACTTGAAAATGACTTTGTACAATTTGTGGAGAAAAGGCTTTATCAGTACTT
The DNA here is from genome assembly GCA_022708505.1 of Bacteroidota bacterium. GTDB lineage: Bacteria > Bacteroidota > Bacteroidia > Bacteroidales > Paludibacteraceae > Paludibacter. The sequence continues at coordinate 4,947 of JAKIYP010000038.1, read as the reverse complement.
TGACGAACAACAGGAAGAAAAAAAGGAATTTGTGAACCAAACTCCTTTCAACGTGAAAGTGGATATGCAAATCGAAGTTACACCCGAAGCCGAGATGGAGATTATTGTTGATCCCAGGGCAGGTGATAAAATCACAGGCCGTGGAAGGGGAAATGTCAGAATTCGCTTCGACACTTTCTCTGATGTGGAACTTTTCGGAACAGTGGAATTGGAGCAAGGTTATTATCTTTTCACCTTACAGACCGTTATCCGCAAAGAGTTCAAGATTAACAACGGAAGTACCATTGCCTGGACAGGCAATCCGTTTGACGCTCAGGTAAACATCACCGGTTATTATCCGCTCACCGCTTCCCTGGCCGATTTAATTGAAAGTGATGAGCTGAAACAAATCACCACACGGTCAACGGTGCCGGTGCACTGCCTGTTGCATCTAACCGAGGATTTGATGTCGCCTGCCATCAAATTTGATATTGACTTACCATCCAGCGACGAAAGTGTAAAGAGCAGGGTGAAGAACATCATCAATACGGAAGAAATGATGAATCGTCAGATTCTCTATCTGATGTTATTCCACAAATTCTTTACTCCTGACAACATGCGTACAACTGCTGTCGGACTCAATGAAACTATCTCGTTTGCCATGGCATCGGCCAGCGCGCAAATTAACAATTATCTGCAGAACGCACTCAATTCTAATATTTTATCACTCGGTTTCGACTGGCAAAAGTCGGATGTCGAATCTGATGAAGTAAAAGCACAGATCCTGATTCAGCCCAACAACCGGCTGGTCATCAACGGCAACATCGGATACCGCAACGACAACATCAGTGAGAACAAATTCATCGGCGACTTCGATCTGGAATATAAGTTGATTGAATCGGGCCGGTTACGGTTTACCGCCTACAACCACACCATCGACCGGGCACAGTTACGCGAAGCCAAAACCACGCAGGGAGTCGGTTTGATTTACCGGGAAGATTTCAACACAGTTCCGGAGATGTTTGTCTATTATTGGGGGGTTATGAGGGGATTGTTTAAAAAGAAATAAGTTCAATCCACCCAGACTTGTTTCCTTACTATCCACCTCAGACTGAATCTGTGTTAAATGTTTCTTAATCAACATCAACATACATTTGACAATATTCAGTAAGTGAATAGAATATTTCTTGATATGACTTTGCCCATTCAACTTATATTCGTATTTTTGTTGGAATTATTTTAAATGCAGTTATTTACATCAATTTAGATACAATTTGTTAGCTTTTCATACAAAATATATCATTTTAATAAATAAAACATGATTATCAAAAGAATTAAATCCAGTTTATTTGCATTTGCCATCATTGGAATTGTTGGTTTAAATGCACAAAACCTAAATGTTATGGAAAAAGAAGGAACACGCGTTCCGATTCCAGTTAATAACATCAGAACATTAACTTTTCAATCGGGTAATTTGAAGGTCAATCTAAAAGTAGGTACGCCTTTGTCTTTTTCACTTGAAAATGTCAGGAATATAAACTTCACTCCAACCACCGGCTTAACTTCTCCTGAAATTAAAACTGCCGGTAAAATTCACTTATTTCCGAATCCCGCAAAAGATAATATAAACTTCACAGTTAGTTCTGCCAATGAATCAAAAATGGATCTTAGAATCATTGCTCTCGACGGGCGGACAGTTTACACACAAAAACTAGACAGAAGTGATAACAACATGCATAATGTCAATATATCAACATGGCCCAATGGGATATACTATCTGTTTATAAATGATGGAAAAACTGTTTTGTCAAATAAATTCATAAAAACAAATTAACGCGATATTGCAATGAAAAATATATATATTACGCTGGCAGTTTTATTTTTGGCTGTATCTTCGATATTCAGTCAGGATTCAATATACGTTTATAAAAACGGAATTGTAGAAAGCAAATATGCAGTTTCAAGTATTGATAGTTTGTCTTTTTCAAACACATTAGATTCTTTGATATTGCGTAACAATGGAACAGAACTCACTAAGTTTCCAATATCAAACATAGACAGTATCTCATTTATGCCCTTTTTGCCTACCGGCACGTTCATTGATATTGACGGTAATCGTTATACGACTGTGAAAATTGGCACTCAAACCTGGATGGTGGAGAATCTAAAAACAACAAGATACAGAAACGGAGACACCATTCCGGAGGTACAGGGTAACACTGCATGGATTAATCAAACAACCGGTGCATATAGTAATTATGCCAATGATCCAAACAATGCAAACACATTTGGAAGATTGTATAATTGGTATGCAGTTAACGACAGTAGAAATCTTGCACCTGCCGGATGGCATATTCCATCCGTTCAAGAATGGGAAACACTACAAAATTACCTCATTGAAAATGGATATAATTATGATAATTCAACAGCAGGTAATAAAACAGCAAAATCAATTGCATCAAAATCAGAATGGAAAGCAAGTTCAATTGCTGGCGCCCCAGGTAACAATATGGCACTAAATAATTCATCCAAATTCAATGCTTTTCCCGGCGGCGGTAGATATCATACAACTGGAAACTTTTTCAGTAAATCTGAAGGAGCTTTCTGGTGGGTTAAAGAAGAAAGTTCATTGAATGAAGCTAGATACAGAGCAATTTTTTATGGATATAATTACTTTCAAACCTATGCAAATTCAAAAAAACTTGGATTTGGAGTCAGATGCATAAAAAGTGATATTCCAACAGTTTCAACAAACAGTGTAAGCTCCATCACCATAAATTCTGCCATCAGTGGAGGCATTATATCTTCAGATGGTCTAGATCCTATCTTATACAGAGGGGTGTGTTGGAATACTTCAGGAAATCCTACTGTTAATGATTATATAACAATAGATGGTATTAGTTTAGGTGGATATGCCAGTACAATAACCGGACTTTCACCGGGGACTAATTATTATGTTCGTGCTTACGCGACTAATGGTGCCGGAACCGCGTATGGTGATATCATTAGTTTTAAAACTCTGGCAACCACTCCAACAGTCTTGACTGCTCCGATAACAGCAGTCACCTCAATCTCGGCATCAGTCAGCGGTGTAATTATCACAGATGGAGGTGCTACTATTACTGAAAAAGGATTCTGCTGGAGTACCAATGAAAATCCAACAACTACTGATAATATTATAATAGCAATCGGGGATAGCATATTGACCGGTAACCTGACGGGATTGAACGCGGGTACAGTTTACTATGTTAGAGCCTATGCAACTAATGAAATAGGGACTACATACGGACAACAACTTTCCTTTACAACACTTGACATACCTGCTATAACAACAGTTGAGATAAGCGCATTAACAGACAGTAGCGCGATAAGTGGTGGTAATTTAATTTCTGACGGAGGCGATGTAATTACAGCAAAAGGAGTTTGCTGGAGTACCAATGAAAATCCAACAATTTCCGATAGTATTTCAATTAACGGAACCGGAACGGATGCATTTATCAGCAACATCACCGGTCTTTCACCCGCTACAACATATTATGTACGTGCTTATGCTACCAATAGTGTTGGTACTTCTTACGGAAATGAAGTAAGCTTTACTACTCTGCCTGTTGAAGATCCGGAAGAGGATAAATTAACAGGGATTCAAATTATACCTAATTGGATAGACGGAGGAATTCCTGCTGTTGAAGTTGGATATATTAATAGTATAACTGCTCCAATAGCAAAAGTGATGTTTAATGAACAAGACATGGTTTACAGATTTAACCCCACCACTGCAGATTTAAGCAAAATAACATGGGCGTTTATCCACAACAGTACCAGAATAACTGCTCCTGGACAAGGTGCTCCAGCTTACCAAACATCACTATTTGATACACCTTTTTTTACAAATAACAATGATGGTACAGGTGCATTCAATCTGAAAGTGAAAAACTGGATTGATCCTGCAGTTGGTGAAACTCACCTTTTCGCATTGCAAGCTTATGATCAGGATGATAGCAGTGGAAATCCTGCTGTTGCTTCTGATAATGCAAAGGTTGCAACAGTTCAATACAATGCATTTATCAGCGATGCTAAGAAATCTAGTGCTACTGCTAATACTTATGTACATTATCGTGTACCATCAAGTGTCACAAATCCAAATCCAAATACAGATTTACCAATTTTAACTGCTGCTAATGACTTTGATTTAGCCATAACCACTCCAGTTAATTTGAATGAATTGGTATGGGCTACAGCTGACAAAGGAGGTGTAAGTGAGAGAAAATTTGAAACTTATGGATTTAACGATTATAAATATGAATTTACTTTACCGACTTACCTTGGTGATGACGGTATAACGAATCAGAATTCTTTTGTTACACTTAATCCTGAAAACGTGTTATTAGTAAACGGTGGTTCTTCTGCCATTGACCGGACTCCATTGATTTTGGTTAAATTATTAACAAATGATGGAAGATTAGTTGCACAAAGCTATATCAAATTTAAAGTTGTAGCGAATTAATAACGTTTGGTTCTAAGTTTACTGAAACCCTTCAATTGGGAAAGATGACAATCAACCGACTATCTACGGATTTAATCCATTGGTGATTTATTGGTCGATTGGATTTGGATACCAACATTCTAATGCATTTTCTGTTAATATAAATTCAAATTCAAGCCTTTATAAAATGATTTGATAACCTTTACAACATAGACTTTCAACCTTTACAACATAGATTTTCAGCCTTTATAAATTGAATTTATAAAGGCTGAAAATTTTAAACCTAACTGTAATTAGCAAATTAAAAATCACCAGTTTTTCGCAAATGATTTTCACCAGTTTTTCGCAAGTGTAAATCACCAGTTTGTAACTGGTTAATAATTCAATTTATCTTCTTTGTTTTTGTTGATCGAACGAAGCGTAAGCGAAGTGAGATCAACAAAAAGCCAAAACTCTATTCGGCCATAAAAATCGTTTTCCGGTTA
>JAKIYP010000110.1 GCA_022708505.1 Bacteroidota bacterium | reverse complement strand
GTATCAGTCGATATAACGGGAACTCAATGGAATTAATTAAACCAGTGTTGAACGACAGTAACTCATTAAACGGAAGCTTGGTTAAAAATATCTGCGGAAACAAAAATGGCCTGGTTTTCATCCACAGTCAGAATGGCGTAAATGAGTACGATATACGTACCGGGAAAATGCGTATCATCCAGCGTGACAATGTGGATGCAATTGCTTATGGTGTCAGAAATCTGTGGATTTCAGAAGGAAATAAACTATATGCCTGGCAGGATGGTAAGAAGACACTGTATTTTGAAATAGATGAAATTAAATCACCTATCCGGGCAATTTTGCAAACTTCTGATCAGCGTATTGTTATAGGGACATTGTCATCGGGAGTATATATTATCGATCAGAATAAAAAACACCGGTTGGTAATTCCGGATTGCAGTCAGGTTTCTTCTTTGTTTGAGGATGAAAAGAAGAATATCTGGGTAGGAACCTGGCAGGATGGCTTGTTCAAAATTGAAAAAAACAGAAATATCCGGAACTACAAGCGGGATGAGCGTAATAAAACAGCCATATCTTCTGACTTTGTCCGTACAATTTGTCAGGATAACAAGCATTTCCTTTGGGTTGGAACTCGCAGGGGGCTGGATAAAATGAATATCGATTCGGAAGTATTCAGCCATTATCAGTCAGGAGGGACTCCTTCCCTTGAATTATCCAATGAATCGGTATGGTCACTTTTCAAAGACTCACAGGGAACCATTTGGGTGGGTACATATTTCGGAGGGGTTAATTACTTCAATCCTGATATTGATTTTTATAATTTTCATAATTTAAGTCAGGGGGTGTTTTTTAATAAAACTTTTCCGATTATAAGTGAAGTGATTGAAGATAGAAATGGTCAATTGATCCTGTGTACGGAAGGTGACGGCCTTGTTATTTACAATCCCCGGACAAAAACATACAGGAATATCCGGGCCGGGGCTAATGGCATCGGTTTGTCCTCCGACAATATTAAAACAGCTTATTATGATGCGGATGAACATGTCGTGTGGCTGGGAACGCATTTGGGAGGCGTAACACGTGTTAATCTGCAAAATTTTCAAACGGAGCAGATTAAGCGGATAAAACCAGACTGGGAGCAATCGGATATCGTTCGGGCGATTGTTCCTTATAGGGGTAATTTGCTGATTGCTACTTATAATGGTTTGTTTGTGCTTGATAAACGTACGCGTGATATCAGTCTTTTTTCGAATAAGTTGCATAAAGAGGTCAGCTATTGTGTGGATTTGAAAATACTGGATGATGATATGTGGATTGCCAGCAGAGGATTGTACCGGTTCAATATGAAAACAGGTCAGATTCGTTCCTATTTCAGGCAAAGGAGCGATTCAACGTCTTTGAGTCACGACAATGTGATGAAATTGCTTATTGACAGCAAAAAGAGATTGTGGATTGCAACCAACGGGGGAGGCATTGATCTTTATGAACCTAAAACAAACTCATTCAGAAATTACAACAGCAAAAATGCCGGTTTGAAGAATGACTATATCAGTAACCTGATGGAATCCAAATTTGGTTATATTTTTATCTCCACTACACACGGATTAACGTTGCTGGATGCGGAAAATAACAAAACCTATAATTATGCATCGGAGAATGGTTTTCCGCTGAACTCGCTTTATAATGGCGGAATGTGTACCCTGCGTTCTGGTGAAATATATGTTGCGGGTATGAACGGGATGGTTTCATTTAATGAGGAAAACCTGTCGACTCCTCAGCGGGCTTTTAATCTTAATCTGGTAAATCTCTGGATTAACAACAGTCTTGTTTTACCGGGAGATGAAAGCGGTGTACTGAACATGTCTTTGCCATACACAAATGCAATCAGGCTGAACCATAAGCAATCCATGTTGACCGTTGAGTTTGCATCCAATAATTATATAACATTCAACAAACCTTTGTATCGTTATCGTCTGGAAGGTTTGTCGGATAACTGGACTGAACTTCCGATGGGCATTAATAAATTAAATTTTATGAACCTGAATCCGGGTAATTATCGTTTACATGTACAAGCGCTTTCGCCTATCGATAAAGAACCCGTTGCAAACACTTATTTGCAGATGCAGGTTTTTCCTCCTTTCTACCGGGCCTGGTATGCTTATCTTTTTTATGTTTTGCTGGCTCTTTTTCTGGTCTGGAGGTACATCATTTTTACACGTTCGAAACTCTTGCTAAAAACTTCGCTTGAATATGAAAAGAAAGAAAAGGAGCATATAGAAGAAGTAAATCAGTCGAAGTTACGTTTTTTTACCAATATTTCCCACGAATTCAGAACGCCGTTGACACTCATTGCCGGTCAGGTCGATATGTTGATGCAGATGAGCAATGTTCAACCTACTGTTTTCAACCGTATCTTAAACATTAAAAGAAATACCCTGAATATGCAGAACCTGATCAATGAGTTGCTTGAATTCAGAAAGAGTGAGCAGGGGCATCTTTCAGTGAAAGTGGTTCCGCGGGATATCGTGGAATTTTTGTACGAGATTTACCTGTCGTTTACAGAATATGCTAATTACAGAAATGTTAAATTTGAATTTGAAAATGCGGGACTCCATGTGAAAGTATGGTTTGACCCGGTACAAATGCAGAAAGTTTTCTACAATCTGATTTCCAACGCTTTTAAATATACGCATAAAGAAGGTCGTATAGGAATCAGTGTTACAGAAACAGCCGGTGAGGTAACCATCGAAATTACCGATAGCGGAATCGGAATAGAACCGGAAGCCATTGAAAAGATATTCGACAGATTCTATCAGGCTGAAAATGGTTTGCAGATTAACAACATGGCACCTGGAACAGGTATCGGGCTGGCGCTTACAAAAAACATCATAGAAGCCCATAAAGCTGATATTCACGTTGTAAGTACGAAAGAAGTCGGGACCAAATTTATTGTCACGTTGAAAAAAGGGAATTCGCACTTTTCGGAAGAACAAATGGGACATGATAAAGCGAATGAAGAATCTTGTTTGGTTTGTCTGGAAGAACTCGACAGTGAGTTCATGGCCGAAATGAAAGAGACCCAGATTCGAAACAATGAGCCTTTGTACTCCATGCTTATCGTGGAAGATAATGATGAACTAAGGGAAATGCTGAAACAGGTTTTTGAGCCAATCTATAAAATATATACGGCAGTTGACGGAGAAGAAGGTCTGTCCATGACCATGGAATATCAACCGGATATTGTACTGAGCGATTTGATGATGCCCAAAATGTCGGGTAGTGAGATGTGTTCTAAAATTAAAAATAACTTTCTGGTTTGTCACATTCCGGTGGTATTACTCACGGCGCAGACTGCTGTTGAATATAATATTGAAGGATTACGACTGGGGGCAGATGATTACATCACCAAGCCATTTAATATAAAAACCCTTATAACAAGATGTAACAACCTGGTTAATAACCGGCGAATCCTGCAGGAAAAGTTTAGTAAGCAGGTCGATTCGTCGCCTCGCCTGGTTGCAACAAATCAACTCGACCGGGAATTTTTGGAAAAGGCCCAGCAGGTTGTAGAAGCACACCTCGATGACAGTGAATTCGATGTTCCGGCTTTTTCTCGCGAAATGGCTCTCGGTCGTACCAAACTTTTCACGAAAATAAAAGGAATTACGGGGCAAACACCCAATGACTTTATCATCAACGTGAAGCTTAAGAAAGCCGCGCACTGGCTTACCAATAATCCGGAATATAATATTTCCGATATTACGTATATGCTTGGTTTCAGCTCACCAAAGTATTTTTCCAAATGCTTCAAGGAACAATTTGGTATATCGCCATCAGCCTACCGGAAAGGCGATGGGAGTGAGGAAGAAATTGAGGAGGAAGAAGAATAGTTTGTGTTCACCGGTCTCCACTAACCACTAACCACTGACCACTAACAACTATTCTTTCAAAACTTTGTGTAGAGGAACTTTGAATACTTTAGACTCAATCCAAGCAATGAAATTAAATACGTGAAGTAATTGCATCTCAAATTTATTGTTTTGAAGCTCTTCTATCTGAGGTTTTAATTTTTGCCAGAGCAACAACCGTTTCTGCTCAGTAAGTTCTTCAGGTGTTTTGCTGAGAAATTTTAAAATAACCTGTTCAAGCTGATAACTTTTTTCATTGTTCTGAATTTCCCGTTTTACCGATCTGATTTCAAAATCCATGTAATCAAATTCTTTTTGTTCATATAAAACCATCAGGTTAACAAGTCTGATGGTTCTGAACAAAGGTAAAGAAAAAACTTTCCGTTCGCTTTGTGTAATCCGGGTGATAATCTTTCTTGCTTTATGAGGTTCTCCTGTTCCTAAATATACAATTGCAGTATAAAGCAATATTTGAATTTGTTTTTCAGTGCTCAGTAAGTTTGTTTTATCAATAATGCTTTCTTTGTGTTTTTCAATCATTTTGAAGGCATCAGTGAATTTTCCGGTATCAACAAAAGGAAGCAAACTATATAGAAAAATAACACAGTCAATTTGAAATTTAAAGTGAACGGATGTCGTTTCGAGTTTGCTCAATTGATTGATAAAATAAGTCATTCCTTCATAATTGCGAATTGTTCTCAGACTCTCGAGTACACCTTCAATTGTGTTAAGATAATACATGGGAGGATTACTTAACAGGTGCATGTTTTGCTCAAATATATTGTTTAGTTCGTAATAAGAGTTGAGGGCTGATTTATAATCACCTACATTAATTAAATAATTAGATTGAAAAAGTTTATGATTTTTTTGAATTTCGAAATTTTCAAAACCGGAGCTTGAAACAATGCTCATTTCGCTTACAACAAGGTCGTTCATTTCCTGCTTTTGTTTGTTTGAGCGTACAGGTCCTTTGTGTAGAATTCTGTGTTTCAGCAGTTCGTATAATGAAGCATGTTCATTTATTTTTCTGATCTTTTTCAGTGTTTTATTTATTTTATATTGCTTG
>JAKIYP010000109.1 GCA_022708505.1 Bacteroidota bacterium | reverse complement strand
GATGAAGTGATTGTCATGACCGATGATGGTTCTTATGGCACCAAAGGACTCGTAACCAACGGCGTGGAAATGGTCATCAACCGTGAAAAAGTAGATCTGTGCGTAACCATCGGTCCGGCTGTGATGATGAAGTTCGTGAGCATGCTTACCAAAAAATACGAAATCCCTACCGTAGCCTCGCTGAATACCATCATGGTAGATGGAACCGGCATGTGTGGCGCCTGCCGTGTGACCGTTGGCGGTAAAGTGAAGTTTGTTTGCGTGGATGGTCCCGAATTCGATGCCCATCAGGTTGATTTTAATGAAATGTTGATGCGACTGGGCGGTTACAAGGACATAGAACGGGAAGAAATGGAGCGTTTCGATTGCCATGTGTGATTTTTAACCATATAAGTCATGTAAGTGATCATATAAGTTTTTTTTCATAAGTAATTTTAATATAACACGCATATACCATATAAAGTCTGGTCTTAAATGGCTTATATGGTTAAAAAAGTAAACCAAGATGCAGAATTTAGCCGAAGAAAGAGCACAAGCCTGGAGAGAAGAATTGCGTAACAAAATGAAAGCCAAGGAGCGCACCTCATTACAAAGGGTACACATGCCGGAGCTGGATGCGGAATATCGTAGTCACAACAACGAGGAAGTAAACCTGGGATTAACCCCTGAGATGGCCATGCTCGAAGCTCAACGCTGTATAGATTGTGCCAATCCAACCTGTATGGAAGGTTGTCCGGTGAGCATTTATATACCCAAGTTCGTTAAACAAATTGAAGTCGGGGATTTTCTGGGTGCCGCCAAAACCTTGAAAGAAACATCGGCTCTACCAGCCGTTTGCGGTCGTGTTTGTCCGCAGGAAAAGCAATGTGAGGCACAATGTATTCACGTCAAGATGAAAAAAGAGGCAGTTGCCATAGGGCATCTTGAACGTTTCGCGGCAGACTACGAACGCGAAAGCGGAAATATTTCCGTACCTGAGGTCGCTGCACCTAACGGCATCAAAATAGCCGTGGTAGGCTCCGGCCCTGCCGGATTATCTTTCGCCGGTGATATGGCCAAACTGGGTTACGACGTTACCGTTTTCGAAGCCCTGCATGAAATTGGCGGTGTGTTGAAATACGGTATCCCTGAATTCCGTTTGCCTAACGTGATTGTGGATGTTGAAATTGACAACCTGCGAGCCATGGGCGTGAAATTCATAACCAACTGCATTGTTGGTAAAACCATCACGTTGGAGGATTTAAAAGAAGAAGGGTTTGAAGGTATGTTTGTAGGCAGTGGAGCCGGATTACCCCGTTTCATGAGCATCAAAGGAGAAAATTTTGTCGGAGTAATGTCCTCGAATGAATATCTCACCCGGGTAAATTTGATGGATGCAGCCAGTTCCGAATCGGATACTCCGGTATTCAAAGGCAAACACGTGGCGGTAATTGGTGGCGGTAATACTGCCATGGATTCAGTTCGTACGGCCCGTCGCTTGGGAGCAGATCGAGCCATGATCGTGTATCGCCGTTCCGAAGAAGAAATGCCGGCACGTTTAGAAGAAATTAAACATGCCAAAGAAGAAGGCATCGAATTCATGACCCTCCGCAACCCGATAGAGTTTATCGGCAATGAGCAGGGCCGTGTAACCCACATGGTATTGCAGGAAATGGAACTCGGACAGCCCGATGCATCAGGACGCCGCTCTCCGGTTGAAATTCCCGGCCGCACCGAAACCATAGAAGTAGATGAAGTAATTGTGAGCGTAGGCGTATCGCCGAACCCATTGATTCCGCAAACCGTCGGGGGATTGCAAATCTCGAAATGGGGCACCATTATGGTGAACCAGGATACCATGCAAACCGATATTCCGATGCTTTTTGCAGGTGGTGATATCGTTCGTGGTGGTGCCACGGTGATTCTTGCCATGGGTGATGGGCGCAAAGCAGCTGCATCTATGCATGATTGGATTAAAAACAATAAATCATAAACATTTTAAAATTTTATCTATGAAAACAAAAGAAGAAGAAGAATTCAATGAATTAAAAGAGTATCTTAATAAGATACTACTTCTCCAGAAAAATCTGTTGAAAACCTCTCAGAAAAAATGGGACTCAGGCATAACATCCCAAATGAACCAGGGATGTTATGACATGATTAATTTTTATGAAGAAGTATTGATTGAATTATCATCGTTTTATCCGAAAGGGCATTTTGGGAAAGAAAGTCCAAAAGATTTTTTTGATAAAATCATATCTTCAAGGTTTGCCTGGCATGGACATGTTTTGGAACCATTCGGTTTAGGTAATGGAGGTACGATGGTTTCAACAATGAAGTGTGGAGACGTGATGGAAGACGTAAAGAAAATGGTCGTTGATATGGTCAGAGCGATCAAAAGTTTCAAGTTAATGAGCTTTGATTTTAAATTAAAATCTTGGGAAAAAGCATGGCTGAAAATTGGGCCTTATTGAGGCTATTTTTCCATTCCTCTAATTTGTTTTAGGACAATTTAAAAAAATCTTTGGTTTTTAGAGGAAGAATCAGATTGTTTTTGGGAAAAAGAGTACTTGTTATAAATAATAGCAAACGGATAAATAAGCTTTCAAAAATATTACTTATTTTTGAACAGGTAAACGTACGGGCATTTAAAACAATGAGTCTCAAAAATATATACATCACAGGTTTCATTCTCTTCTCTTTACAGGGATTTGGGAACTCATCATCTTCTGTGATTGAGAGAAGTTATGAAACTGTTCCTGATTCGTTGAGCGGTTACATAGAAATCGCGGCGCACTTAACCCGTGATCTGGTATCCGACACAGAAAAGGCCAGGGCTTTGTACATTTGGTTATCACATAACATTCAATACAACCTGAGTCAGAAAAACGCCGAAGTCAGCTATAGTTCGGTAGATGAAATTATAGACGAAGCACTTAAAACGAAAACAGGTGTTTGTCAGCATTACGCCGAACTCTTTCATGCCATGGGGCAGTCAGTCGGGTTAGATACCTACGTGATTACAGGATATACACGAAATAAAGCGGGTGAGATTGCTGATTTGGGACATGCCTGGAACGGCATCGCCATTGATTCGAAGCATTACCTGATGGATGTGACCTGGGCTGCTGGTTACGAACAAAACGGGAAATACGTGCATCAGTTCCGGGATGAGTATTTTATGATCAGTCCTGAAATAATGATTCAATCGCACATGCCTTTTGATCCGGTTTTCCAATTCCTCAACAATCCACTTAACAACAAGGAATTCATCTCCAAAGATTTTTCAAAACTGGAAAAACCCGGAAATTTTGCCTTCAACGATACCATTCAACAGGAAAGAAAGTTCACCAGATTGGAGCAACTTGAGTTCTCAAGCAGGCGCATCAAAACCAACGGCATCCAAAACAAACTGATTCAAAAGCAATTGAACAACAACCTCCTGCAAATCGCGACCATCAAATACAATACAGCCATTGATACACTGAACTACGGAGTAGAAAACTATAACCTGTATGTCACGCACAAAAACAAGCAATTCCGTAACCCCACGTTGGAAGATAAATACATCATGGAATTGATTGAAAATGCTGAACGGGCAGCTTTTACATCGAATGAAATGTTATACGGACTCCTGTCGCCGAGTCAGGAACTCAATACCCTAATCGCGGATGTAAGGCGCAAATTAGCAGTTATCATGCCGGAACTGAAAAAAGAAAAGGAGTTTGTGGAGAAATATTTGAACACCTGGAAGCCGTTTCGGATGATGTTGTTTGTGAAGTAGTTTAATAGTAAATCAAAATATATGAAAAAATACTTTATCCTTATTTCACTGTCTCTAATATTCAGCAGTTGTTTATTTGAGCCATATCCATGTGCAGTAAAGGTAGTGAATTTTAAACTATACCCTGTAGTTAAACATAAGACTGCAGAAAAATCAACTATCAAAGGATGGTATCACTCAGAATTTCAGAATGATAACATCAACCTGGCGGTTGAGTTTGGTTATACCTATTGTGAAGGGCATTATGACCAATTTAAAGAATATTATGCAGAAAATCATCCTATTGAAAAAACGATAATAATCACGTGCAATAAAAACATCACGAATGATATTGACACAATCAAATCAGGGGAAAGTCTGAATGATCTTTTTAGAATTACTGAATATCGCAATCCAGTAAGAGATTATTACATATCCTATCTGATTTCTGAAAAAGACAGCACTGATTACCACTTCAACGAACAGTACTATACATTTAATGTCACATTATTAACCTCTGACAGTATCTCGTTGCATGACTCCTGTATTATTAGAAATGAATAAGTTATATGAAGAAAATATTCACACTTTTTATTATTGTGTTACTGATAACTTCTTGTTTTGATGAAGAACCAAGATATTATAGTAGTTTATTTTTTCCTGTTAAAGAAGGTCTGTACAAAAATCATTGGATTAAAAATGAGTATTTTTATGACTCTATACCGATTACAATCAAATTGGAAAGCAGGATAAACTACAAATCATTACTTAAAGAAGGTCGATTTGATTCAATCAATATCCATAATGCGCAACTCTATCTTAACAGAGATATATATTTATTAAATGATACCCTTCTCCAATTTTCAAATCTATTAAACACAGAACATGCTGAAATTGAAACAATCATGATTGCCCGCAGTGGTGGATTTATTCCAGATTACTATATTGTGTGGATCAATAAGAATTTGAACTTTGATTATGAAAAAAATAAGGGTTACCTGACTATCTATTTTAAAACAACAACGCAGTATAATCACATAATCAATGATTCAACTGTAATATACATTGGGAAATAATTGTAAGTTTAACAATTTAGCTTATGAAAAATATCATTGAACAAATCAGATCTACCCTCAAAGCCAGCACCGATGAAAAAACCGTGCAGACCAGTCAGCGATTTTTCAAAGAAAAGATTGTGTCCTACGGCGTGAAAGTACCAACAGTGGACAAAAACGGCAAGGAA
>JAKIYP010000037.1 GCA_022708505.1 Bacteroidota bacterium | reverse complement strand
ACAACCTGGGTGCAGTTAAATTCCAACAAGGTAAAGTTGATGAGGCTGCCGGTCTTTTCAATAAAGCACTGCAGATTGATGCTAAAAATGCTGATGCTAACTATAACGCCGGTTTATGTGCTCTTGCTAAAGGTGAAAACGATAAAGCATTGGTTTACTTTGGTAAAGCTGCCGGAACATCAGGTGATCTGAAAAATGCTACCGGAACTTTGTATGCTGCAACAGGTGATTATGCAAAAGCTAAATCTTCTTTCGCAGGTACCAATACCAACAATGCTGCATTGGCGCAAATCCTGAACAAGGAATACAATGCTGCTAAAAATACCCTGGCTGCTGTTGAAAAACCAGATGCACAGACAGCTTATCTGGGTGCCATTGTTGCTGCCCGTACCAACGACAAAGATGGTGTTTATTCTAATCTGAAAACATCAATTGGTAAAGATAGTTCAATGGCCGCTAAAGCTGCAAAAGACCTGGAATTCTCTAAATTCTGGAGCGATGCTACTTTCCAGTCAATCGT
Organism: Bacteroidota bacterium; assembly: GCA_022708505.1. Lineage (GTDB taxonomy): Bacteria > Bacteroidota > Bacteroidia > Bacteroidales > Paludibacteraceae > Paludibacter. Next base: position 21,566 of record JAKIYP010000037.1, on the reverse strand, counting down.
GAAATAAGTTTTACTGATACAAGATAGATTGAACCGGCGCAAGTGATTGCGCCGGTTTTTTTGTCAATTCACCAAAATCTCCCCGGTTTGTAATAATATATGGGAGGTTTTTTGCAAAAATCAGCCTGATTTGTAATTATATCAGGGTGACGTATCAGCGAAGTCCGCCTGGTTCGTGATTATTTGAGGGGGACTCTTGCCAGTTTCTTTACTGACTTATCCCCTAAAGTCTCCCTGCTTTGGTCCGTGAATCAGCGATGAACTGATCATATGTCGCCGATGCAGTGATCGTACATCGCCGATGTAATGTTTGTGCATCGCCGATGTAATGTTTGCGCATCGCCGATGTAATGTTTGCGCATCGCCGATGTGATGTTTGTGTATCGTCGATGTAAAGTTTGTGTGTCGCCGATGTAATGTTTGTGCGTCGTCGATGTAAAGTTTGTGTATCGTCGATGTAATGTTTGTTTATCGTCGAACTATGCTATGTTGGTCGGGCATTTAACTATGAAATTGAATGGATAAAACAATAAAACGTCAGTTCAAATGTTTTTTTTATAAATTCTACTCCTTTTTGCTTATTTTCCCGAAAGTATGCTTAAATGAAACGGACTAAACATGCCATAATGTCGTATTTTTACTGCACAAATCATTCAGGAATAATATTTGACAAACTGGATACCGTGTCGGGTGCTAAAAATCTGTAAGATATTTTATTACTCTGCAATTTAGATTTATATTTGCATTTTAAAATTTTAATAGCATATTATTGTGGCGAAAAAGACAAAATCGATTGAAGACGAACAAATTGTAGAAAAGATTGTTGAAGGTATACAAGAACGAAAAGGGAAAGATATCGTGGTGGTGAATATGAGAAAACTGAAAGAAGCTCCATGTAGTTATTTTGTGATCTGTGAAGGTGATTCCAACGTGCATGTTAATGCCGTGGCTTTATCGATCAAAGACTTTGTACAGGAGCAAATCAATGTAAAACCTTTTGCCACGGATGGCTTCGAAAATTGCGAATGGATCGCGATGGACTACGGTCAGATTATTGTGCATGTATTCCAAAGACCTGCACGTGCTTTTTATGATATCGAACACCTTTGGGCAGATGCTGAACTTCAACGTATAGAAAATTTAAATTAATCCTTTCATGGAAGAAAAGAAAAAACAACTGAATCCGGCAAAACCGGGTGGTAAAGGTCCTAAGTTTAATATATCCTGGATTTATGGAATCATCATAATGGTTCTGTTGGGTACTTATATGTTTGGTGACAAAGTGCCGGTGAAGGAGATTCAGTCTTATCCGGTTTTTAAACGATATGTGATTGACGGTTACATCGAAAGTATAGAGGTTTTTCCGCAAAAGAACCTTGTGGAGGCAGTTGTAGAGGATAGTGTTGCCGGTAAAAAGGCCGTTTTCGGAGAAAACTACAAAACATACGAACCGGAACGTAAAGTTTCCGTGAAGATACCCAGTGCTGATAAGTTTGAAGAATTTATTTCAGAAGTGAAGTTCCAACAGGTATCTTACAAGGAAAGTAAAAATTATTTAGAATTATTTTTATACAGTGTTCTTCCATTCTTGTTGCTGATTCTTTTCTTTGTCTTTATGACCAGAAGGATGTCGGGTGGCGTAGGAGGAAGCGGTGGCCCGGGGGGGATTTTCAATGTAGGTAAATCGAAAGCGCAGTTGTTTGATAAAGGTAATACTGCAAACCGGGTAACTTTCAAGGACGTGGCAGGATTGGCAGGAGCCAAACAGGAAATTGAAGAAATTGTTTCTTTCCTGAAGAATCCGGGAAAATATACGGAGCTGGGTGGTAAAATACCCAAAGGCGCTTTGCTTGTTGGTCCTCCGGGAACTGGTAAAACCTTGCTGGCCAAAGCGGTTGCCGGCGAAGCAGATGTGCCTTTCTTCTCCATGTCGGGGTCCGATTTCGTGGAAATGTTTGTAGGCGTGGGAGCATCGCGTGTGCGTGACTTATTCCGACAGGCAAAAGAAAAAGCGCCTTGTATTATTTTTATTGATGAAATTGACGCGGTAGGTCGTTCGAGGGGTAAAAATCCGAATATGGGCAGTAACGATGAAAGGGAAAACACCCTGAATCAGTTGCTGACGGAAATGGATGGTTTCGGGTCGAACAGCGGGGTGATTATCCTGGCTGCGACTAACCGGGCTGATATCCTGGATAAGGCTTTGTTGCGCGCTGGTCGTTTCGACCGTCAGATACATGTAGATTTGCCTGATGTACACGAGCGGAAACAAATCTTCAACGTGCACCTGCGTCCTGTTAAAATAAACGAAACAGTAGATGTAAACTTTTTAGCCAAGCAAACACCCGGTTTCTCGGGAGCCGATATTGCTAATGTATGTAACGAAGCGGCGCTGATTGCCGCCAGAAAAGGAAAGTCATTCGTGGAAAAACAGGATTTTCTGGATGCGGTAGACCGAATCGTCGGCGGGTTGGAGAAGAAGACCAAAATCATTACCCAAACAGAGAAGAAATCAATAGCTTATCATGAAGCCGGACATGCTACCATCAGTTGGATGACCGAACACGCGAACCCGTTGGTGAAAGTAACCATCGTGCCACGCGGTGAAGCGCTCGGTGCTGCCTGGTATTTGCCGGAAGAAAGACAGCTTACTGCCCGCGAACACTTGCTCGACGAGATGTGCTCTACACTCGGAGGACGTGCTGCCGAAGAGCTTTTCCTCAATCAGATTTCAACTGGTGCCATCAACGACCTGGAAAGGGTTACCAAAAGGGCTTATGCTATGGTGGCTTATTTTGGAATGAGTGATCAGCTACCCAACCTGAGTTATTATGATTCATCGGGAAACTCTGATTACGGGTTTACCAAACCATACAGCGAAAAAACAGCTGAATTAATTGATTCGGAAGCGAAAAAAATTGTGGCAGAGCAGTATAAACGAGCCAAAGAGATTTTACTTCAACATGCTGAAGGCCATAATAAACTGGCTGAATTGCTTTTGGTAAGGGAAGTTATTTTCGCGGAAGATTTGGAAGAGATTTTCGGTAAACGTCCCTGGGCTTCCAGACACGATGAATTGATTCTTCAGAACGGAAACGGAGAAGAAACTCCCGCGCTTCCGAATGCTGAAAAGAAAGCAGAGACGGCTGAGGCTGAAGATACAGCTCCGGCACAACCCAATACAATAGCTGATCAATCGATACCTTCGGAATCAACTGATCAGGATGTTACAGCAAAAGAAAAAGATTCATGAATCATCTGAGTTCCCGCCAGGAGATACTTCAACGCATCGCCCGTGTGGCCGACAATCGTACCGGAGCAGCAGGTGAAGTGACCTATAAACAGGAAGATATTTATAGACCTGTGGAGTCAGATGCGCTTGGGTGTTTCAAACGGGAGCTGGAAGCCATTAGTGGTCAGTGTGTGATTTGTGATGATGAAACAGCAGTGTATTCCAATTTGGCAGCCCTGATGCAAGCAAAGGGGTTGCCTTTCTTGTTTACAAGGGATTTGCAGATTGCTGATAAGCTGAAAAAGCATGGTATTGCCGTGGAAACAGATGAAAAGTCCTTTCCTGAGGTAGTAGCAGGTGTGACTCCCTGCGCGTATTTAGTCGCCAGAACCGGGAGCGCTGTTGTGATATCCTCCGGAAATTCAGGCCGGCAAATGCATGCATTCCCGCCTATTCACATCATGCTGGCTAAAAAAGAGCAGTTGGTTGATTACCTTGAAGAAGCGCTTGTGGCTGTACAGCAGCAATTTAAAGATGAAAGACCCTCCGCGATAACGGTAATAACGGGTCCGAGTCGCACTGCCGACATCGAAAAAACTTTGGTGCTGGGTGCCCATGGTCCCAAAGAATTAATTATCTTTGTTCAGCAAAATTAAAACAGCTGGTTATAGCATGAGTAATTTTCTACAACGTACCCTGAGCGGATTCTTTTTTGTCGTGATTATAGTCGGCTCTATCCTGCTTAGTCCCTATACATTCGCACTTACTTTCGCGATTATTTCGGCATGGACAGTCTTCGAATTTCACAAGCTGACAAATAAACAATCGGAGGTTGAGGTAATTCCGGTGCTTTCAATCCTGGGTAGTGTAATCTTGTTTCTGACTTCTTTCTTTTATGCTTCGGGAATCATCAGTTATCCCGGATATTCTGCATACGGTCTCTATGTTGTATTGGTGCTGGTCATCGAATTATACCGCAGGAAAAACAATCCGATCCACAATTGGGCCTATTTCCTGCTGGGACAAATTATCATTGCATTGCCTTTTTCCTTGTTGAATTATATCCTCTATATTGAAACGTATCATCCTTTGTTGTTGATTGCCATGTTTGCCACCATCTGGATTAACGATACCGGCGCCTATCTGTTCGGTATGACTTTCGGTAAACACCGGCTGTTTGAGCGTATTTCCCCCAAAAAATCGTGGGAAGGATTTGTGGGTGGAGCGGTTACGGCCCTGATCTCAGGGTATGTATTCTCGTTGTTTATTCCGGAGATAAGCCTGGTTTCCTGGTTGTTCTTCTCCGAGATTGTGGTGATTTTCGGTACGTTCGGGGATTTGTTGGAGTCGTTGATGAAGCGTACGGTTCAGGTGAAAGATTCGGGAGATGTGATTCCCGGACATGGTGGTTTGCTTGACCGTTTCGACAGCATGTTGCTTGTTGCACCTGCTATCTTCATCTACCTGAGTTTTTTGTTTAAATAATTTATCCTGAAAATCATGAGTTTTGATGCAATACGTTGTTATGATAAAGAGGAGATTCCGGCTGTACTTGAGCGATTGAGTAATGATAAGCATTTTATCAACCTCCTGAGTACCATTTATCCCCTGCTTCCTAAAGAGCTAATCAAACAACGATTGGTAAGCTTTGATAATACCGATGATTTTCAGAAAATCATGGTTTATCCTTTTCTGCAATACCTTGAAGCCAATTTAACCAAAGGCATTAAATTGCTCGGACTGGATAAGATTGATAAAGACCGGAATTATCTTTTTGTCTCCAATCACCGCGATATCATCCTCGACTCAACCCTGCTGTGCGGGAAGCTGATTGAAAATGGCATGGATACCGTAGAAATAGCCATTGGCGATAACCTGCTTGTTTTTCCCTGGATAGAAGATTTGGTGCGGTTGAATAAGAGCTTTATCGTCAGGCGCAATCCGGGAGCGAAGCAAATGCTCGAAAGTTCCAGGCTGCTTTCTGCTTATATGGCATATACCATCAACGAGAAGAAACATTCGATCTGGATTGCTCAGCGCGAAGGGCGTGCCAAGGATTCCGACGACAGAACACAGGAAAGTCTGCTGAAAATGTTTAACATGGGCGGAGAAGGAACTTTTGCCGAGAATCTGGCAGCATTGCATATTTGTCCCCTCAGTATTTCTTACGAATATGATCCCTGTGATTATCTCAAAGCAAAAGAGTTTCAGCAAAAAAGAGACAATCCCGACTATAAAAAATCACCGCAGGACGATTTGCTGAATATGAAAATCGGGGTGATGGGTTATAAAGGACGTGTTGTGTATAGGATGGCAGGTGAAATTAGTGAGGAGATCATGAAGCTGGGTGAGGAAATCACGAACCGAAACGAGTTGGTTGCTGCCATTGCTTCCCTGATTGATGCCAACATACATAGCAATTATGAGATTTACAAAGTCAATAAAATTGCTTATGATATGCTGCATGAAAGCACCGAATACCGTAAATCGTACACGCTCCTGGATAAACTCGATTTTGAAAAATACGTTGAGATGCAAATCAACAAAATCGACCTTATTAACAAGGACGTTGACTTCCTCAAGATTAAAATACTGGAGATGTATGCGAACCCGTTGATTAATTCTCTGAAGACGGTTGAAAGTAGGAGCTAGCGTAAAGCGGAGAACGGAAAACGGAAAAAATATTTGTTTAAGTAGATGTATTTCAGGGTAAGAAAAACTTTTTAAAAAGCCTCGTAATTTTGTAGTTTTCCGCTTTCCGTTCTCCGCTTTACGCTATATCAATATCCCAAAATCTTCAGCATCGACTTATAACTCTGCTCTTTAGCGAATAGCTTGGTGTAATATTCACCATCTTCGTCTTTGTCGATGATAACTAGTTTGGGTGCCGGGATGAGGCAGTGCTGGATGCCACCGAAACCACTCAATGATTCCTGATAAGCGCCCGTATGGAAGAACCCGATGTATTGTTCCCTGTCCTGCTGCATCTTTGGGAGGAAAATGGCATTCGAGTGTACTTCGGCATTGTAAAAATCCTCGCTGTCGCAGGTTAAACCACCCAGGTTAACACGTTCATACTCAGAATCCCAGTTGTTGATAGCTAAGAAAACATAACGCTGGTTGATGGCCCAGGTATCGGGCAGGGTGGTCATGAACGATGAGTCGATCATATTCCATAGCTCCCGGTCGTTTTGTTTCTTCTGGTTTACGATGGAGTATAACATCGCGCCGCTTTCACCTACCGTGTAAGAGCCGAATTCAGTGAAGATGTCCGGTTCGGGTACACCGTGCTGACCACAGATGTTTTTAATCTGTGCCACTATTTCTTCCGCGATATATTCGTAATCGTACGTCATGTCCAGGTGTGTTTGTATCGGGAAACCTCCGCCAATGTTCAGGCTGTCGAGTTCCGGACAAATCTTTTTCAACTCGCAATACAGGTTTACCGCTTTGTTTAGCTCGTTCCAGTAATAAGCCGTGTCTTTTACGCCCGTGTTGATAAAGAAGTGCAACATCTTCAATCCTACCTGGTCGTTGTTGGCGAGGTAGTTGTTGTAGTAAGGAATGATGTCTTTGTAGCGAATGCCCAGGCGTGAAGTATAGAAATCAAACTTGGGTTCTTCTTCTGCCGCGATACGGATGCCTACGTTAAACTTGTTGTCAAATTCATTTAAGAGTAGGTCAAGTTCGAATTTATTGTCAAGAATGGGTACGACATTTGTAAATCCCTGACGGATAAGATTCTGAATGTTTTCTACATATTGAGGTCGTTTGAATCCGTTACATATCACAAAAGTATCTTGTTTGAGTATGCCTTGTTCGTGTAGCGATTCGATAATATTGATGTCGAATGCCGACGATGTTTCTACATGTACCCCGTGTTTAAGTACCTCTTCCATTACAAATGAGAAGTGCGAACTCTTCGTGCAATAGCAATAATGATAGTCGCCGTTGTAGTCAACTTTTGCCATGGCTACATTGAACATGCGCCTGGCTTTCTGTATGTTCTCGCCTATTTTAGGGAGGTAGGCGATACGCAGTGGTGTGCCGTATTGTTTGATAATGTCCATCAGGGGAACACCGCACCATTCCAGGTTGTTGTCCACCACATCGAATTCATCATTAGGGAATTCGAAGGTTTGTTCAATGAGATCTTTGTACTTGTTTTTCATTTTATTGCCTTGATTGTAAAAATCTAACTGAGTTAGATGAGTGAAAAAATAACAAAGTAACTAAGTCGGATTCTTTATTAATAAAGAAAAAGTGTGCAAAAGTAATGAAATAATATTAGAAATCGTATGATTCGGTGATATTTTATTGATTTGTCTTTAAAACTTTAGTGCGTTTGATTCGGAAATATGCAGCAAAAAGTAAAAGGTAAAAATAATTGTTGTCCTGTGAAAGTTCATACGAATTGCATACAGGCGATGGACTAAGTCCTGTAATTTTGTGGCATAAATTATCAAACTGCTTTTATGCTCGTTGAATACCATAATCTCTACATCCATTTTGTGCTGAAGACCTTGCACCGTTTGCCATTAATTACTTCAAAAGCAAAGCCCAGGATTGAGCGCTACATAAGCGGGATTATTAAGAATTGCAATTCGAGAATGTACGCGATATATGCCAATCCCGAACATGTGCATATATTAATATCCATATCACCTGCTATATCTGCGAACGAACTGATTAATCATGTGGCATTTTCTACAGAACAATTTATTAAGAAAAATCAGTTGCTACCACAATCATTCACATGGCAGGAGAAGTGTTCAGCTTTTACGGTGTCAAAATCGGCGGTACCCAGGGTGATAAAATACATCCGGAATCAAGCAGAACATCACAGGAAGATTTCGTTTCAGGAAGAATGCAGGCAGTTTCTGGAGGAGATGAATGTTTCAGTGCAGAAGTAGCTTGTTATAATCAAGTTAAGAATCAAGTTGGGGTGAGTCTTGGAGGTACATCATCTCACTGAATGCACTGAAGTAACTCGTTACAATCAAGTTAAGAATCAAGTTGGGGTCAGTCTTGGAGGTACATCTTCTCACTGAAGTTCCCCGTTATAATCATGTTATGAATCAAGTTTTGAAATGCAATTGTATGATGAAATGCTATAATAAGTCGAGTGTGCAGTCACTTGATTCAGATCTTGACTCCCAATACCCAACTTCAGTGGACGTGGAGTCTGCACCGACTCACCGACCCCAACTTGATTCAGAACTTCATCTCCAACACTCAACTTCAGTGTTGACGAGACAGGTATCACTCCTACATACCCCCAACTTGATTCTCAACTTGATTGTAACGAGTTACTTTAGTGACGGAGCCCGCCATACTCGACCTACACCCAACTTGATTGCCAACTTGATTGCCACGGGGAACTTTAGTGAGAAGAACCAGACATACCTCATATACCCCAACTTGATTCTCAACTTGATTGCAAGGGGGAACTTCAGTGAGAAGAGCGTGACAGGAACCCGCCATACTCGACATACCCCTAACTTGATTCCCAACTTGATTGCCACAAGGAACTTTAGTGAGAAGAACCAGACATACCTCATATACCCCAACTTGATTCTCAACTTGATTGAAACGAGCAACTTCAGTGCTGGGAGATCCCCCCCCCCATAAGCATCGGACAAACAAGAAACCTCTACATATTAATAAATAAGAAGTTGTTTTATCGGACAACTAATATTACATTTGCATCCGTATGAAAAACTTAGAATACAGATGAATATGAATCCGAAAAACAACACGCTTAACTCCCTCGACACCTTCATCGAACAACAATACGGAAAAGAAGGTACACCCAACAGGGATAAATTTGAAAAAGGTTTTGAAACCTTCAGACTTGGCGCCCTCCTTCAGCAAGCCCGACTCAAAAAAGGTCTCACGCAGGAACAACTCGCTGAACGATGCGGTACCAACAAAGGCTATATTTCCAAAGTCGAGAACGATATCAAAGATATCCGCATTTCCAGCTTGCTGAAAATCGTGGAGGATGGTCTCGGGGGTAGACTCGAACTGAAAATCAAACTTTCAAAATAAATGCTACTGTTGAGAACCTTAACGCGACTTCGATACACCCTCATCTTTTTTGTTGCTTCATAAACATTCAGTATGAGTAAGTTGTTGTAATGCGGGTGTCGTGTTTTCGTCATGGTATTTTAATGCATTTTTTATTAACAAAATTTGCCTGATAAAAAAATTAAGTTTAAATTTGAGGGCTATTGACAAATTGAAATAATATTAATTTTATAAATATATAAACGTATGAAAAAAATTACTTTTTTTAGAAATTTGATCGTGCTGGTTGCACTGCTTGTTGGAAGTGGGAGTGCGATGGGGCAAACTGCTTCGGTAACATTAAGACCTAGTCACATTGATTTATCAGCAACAACTTCAGAAAGTGCAGTGTTGATGACTTTATCGGGTTATTCTTCAAATGATGCTAGATATAGGTTGTATAATGGTTCATATCAGTATAACCCGTGGAATGAAGATACCGATACATATGTATCAGCTACATCATATGGTTCAGGACCATTAGTGTTAGGGACGCCTACAAGTAGTACAACATTTTGGATACTATTCCAGAGAGGTAATAATAATGCCACAGCTGTAAGTTATAGGGATCGTCTGGGAACTGAATATAGTGCAAATTATCAGACAGTTGCCTTGCCTAGCGCAACTTCGATAACATCCCCTTATACTTTGAGTGGGACTTTTGATGGGACTGCAGAATTTAATAAATCGACTAAGCATGTTGCACTTGCATTTAATGGATCAACATTAGTATCTGCATCTTCAACAGCTTTGACTTCTGGTGCGTTTTCAATCGTTTGTCCAAGTGGAGTAACGATAGATAAAGTTGAAATAAGAAGCGTAACCAATAATGTAATAACCACGGTAACCGGTAGTTGGAGTTCTACAACTAATATAGGGACAATCCCGTCTTCTTCAAATCCCACTGTCGCCACCCCCACCTTTTCCCCCGAAGCCGGAACTTATTATTCAGACCAAAACGTTACAATAAGTACAGAAACAGCTGGAGCAACCATTCGATATACAACCAATGGTAATGATCCGGACGAAACAAGTACGATATTTTCAATACCAATTGCTGTAAGTGCAACTACAACCATCAAGGCGAAGGCATTTAAAACAGATATGGATCCGAGTGATGTAGCTTCTGCTACATATACTATTGTTAAGACTCCAACCATAACAGTTACAGAGCCTACTGTTCCTGCCATGTCAATAGCCGTTGGTGGCACCGATACTGAAACCATAACAGTTAATGCATCGAATCTTACCGGTAACATTACATTGGCGGTAACAGGTGATGATGCAGATTTATTTACACTCTCAACCTATACGCTTGCTCATTCTTCGGGTAGCGTTAGCAATCAATCGGTTACCATTACCTATACTCCGGATGCTCCTGCTACTTCGCATACAGCAACACTGACTTTAAGTAGCCCGGGAGCTGAAAATGTTGTAAAGGAACTTAGTGGCACAGCAACTTTAGCTAAACCCACTGCAACTGATGCTACCGGTATCAGCCCTTCTGGTTTTACCGCTAACTGGGATGCTGTTCCTGGTGCAACAAGTTATGAGTTGGATGTTTATAAGAAGCAAGGTAGTGTAGCCACAGGCTTGTTTATTTCTGAATATATTGAAGGATCAAGTAATAACAAAGCAATTGAGATATTTAATGGAACCGGATCAAGTGTTGATTTAACTGGGTATAATTTGAAAGTATATGTTAATGGTAGTGTTACTCCTGGATCAGCAATTAATTTGTCTGGCACATTGGCTAATCAATCGGTATATGTTGTTGCAAACAGTAGTGCAAATGCCACAATCTTAGCAAAAGCTAATATAACCTCTGGTTCGTTAACTCATAATGGTAATGATGCAGTAGGGTTGTTTAATGGGACAACCTTACTTGATGTTGTAGGTCCTATAGGTGACGCAAGTAACTGGGGGCTTGATATGACCCTAATTAGAAAAAGTTCGGTAACCTCACCAGTTACAACTTATGATGTAAATGAGTGGAACCAAGAATCAAATGATTATGTTTTAAATTTAGGGTCTCATTCTACAATAACAATCACCCCCGTTTCCGGCTCTCCATTCACCGTTACCGGCGAAACAAGTAAAGCCATCACGGGATTAACAGCTTCAACTCAGTATTTTTATACTATTAAAGCTATTAATGGTTCATTCGAGTCGCTTGTTTCGGAAGAAGAAACTGTTACAACCAGCTTCGGTACATCCACCGACAACCCATCATCTCTCACCTCTATCTACGCCCACAACGCCAAAATCCATTTCGCTGCAACGGCAGGCGAAAAGGTCGAGGTGTATAATGCCGTAGGTCAGAAAATCATCAGCACCCTGGCAACCGACGGACAAAACGAATTGCCCGTGAACGCTAAAGGGGTGATGATTGTGAAAGTAGGAAGCCGTTTGGCGAAAGTGATACTTTAATATTATATAGTAAGGAGCTGCTGTGCGTGTCATGGTGGCTCCTTTGTTTTTTATAAAGTTATGTTAGAAGTAAATGTATCTGATTTCAGAAAAGACATTAAATCGTATCTCGACAGAGTGGCGAAGAATTTTGAAACATTGATTATCAATCGCGGGAAGGATGATAGTATTGTCGTGATGTCATTGGATGAATACAATTCCTTAGTGGCAACAAATTATGAATTATCATCCCGGAAAAACGAAATGAGATTGGATGCCGCCATTGAAAAATTAAAAGGTGGAAAGACTTTTACAAAAGACTTGATTGAAAAGTAATATGAAATACGTTTTTGTAGAAGAGTCGTGGGATGATTATCTATATTGGCAGCAAACCGATAAAAAGAAACTGAAAAAAATTAACGAGCTGTTGAAAGATATTGCAAGAAATCCTTTTGAAGGATTTGGGAAACCGGAACCTTTGAAACATAAGTATTCGGGTTTTTGGTCCAGAAGAATTGATGAGGAACACCGGCTGATATATCGGTGTGTGGCTGATGAAATACAAATTGCCAAATGCCGGTTTCATTATGACTAACTCAAGCCACCTTGTATATGCTGGCGAACATACTCAAGGGTTTATCTTTACGCCACGAAGTGGCAATATAACTCAACCCAATGGCAACGCCTTGGGATAAAAAAAAACAATTTTTAAAAACAATCAATATGAGAAAAATTACTTTATTTAAAACCTTGCTCGCAGCGGTGATGCTGCTGGTGGGGAGCGTGGGAATTTCTGCGCAAGTGCTCGTGGAAAATTTCGATTATGCTTCTGGTTCGTTACTGACTGCTAACGGATGGACAAACCATTCCGGTACATCAGGATTTATTGATGTTGTAGTACCGGGCTTGAGTTTTACCGGTTATGCTGGTAGTGGAATCGGTGGAGCTGCTAACCTGGATGAAAATGGAGAAGATGTGAACCGTACTTTTGATGCGCTAACAGGAACGGTATACGCGGCTTTTTTGATTAAAACTGAGGCTACAAATTCAGCCGGCTATTTCTTTCACTTTGCACCAAGCCCTTGGGCAACTACCTATTATACCAGGGTGTGGGTCAATGCAACCGGTGATGGTGTGGGGATAGGCACAAATGCTCCGGCTACCTATACAGCCATTACTCCGGGGGTTCCGGTGTTGTTGGTGGCAAAACTGGATGTTGCCAGTAAAGTGTCGAGTTTGTATGTGCTCAACTCAGTTGCATCAACAGAGCCGGGTTCTCCTGATCAGTTTTTTACAGAAACGGCTACATTTACTAATGTTGGAGCCATTGGACTTCGTCAATATAATGCTTCCCAGCGCATTATAGTTGATGGTATTCGTGTCGCAACCAACTGGGCAGACGCGCTGGGGGTTGAACCTGTAACGAATGTACCAACCATCACAGTTACTGAAGTGAGTGTTCCTGCCATGTCCGCTACCATAGGTAATTCTGATACTAAAAACATTTCAGTAAGCGGTGCTAACCTGACAGAGAATATTTCTGTTGCTGTGAGTGGCGATAATGCAGCTTATTTCTCTGCTACTCCGACTACATTAACTCATTCGGGAGGTGCAGTTTCTGATGCATCTGTTACAATTACGTATACACCGCTTGCAGCCGGTTCGCATGCTGCTACACTTACGCTGAGTAGTCCGGGTGCTGCCAGTGTTACCCGCGCCCTGACAGGGACATCAATTGCCACTCCGGATCAGGTAACACCTCCTAATATAATTATTACCGAAGTATATGGTGGTGGTGGTAACTCAGGCGCTACGCTCAAAAATGACTTTGTAGAATTATACAATACGACTACATCAGCAGTTGATGTAAGTGGATGGAGTGTGCAGTATTTTTCTGCAAGCGGAACAACAGTAGGGACAACAAACAAAATTGTGATTCCTGATGGAAAAAGTATTCCTGCCAAGTCTCACTTCCTTATTCAGGCAGCTGCGGGTAGTGGTGGTTCGGATGATTTACCCGTTCCTGATGCAGTTTCTGAAATCGGAGCTTCGGGTTCTGCAGGTAAAATTATATTGTTTACAAGTGATGTGGATGTTACTATTTCTGATATTAATTCTATTATTAATCATGATGCTTTCAAAGATTATGTGCCTTACGGTACAACATCAGTTCCGGTATGGGGATCAGCCATGTCGGCCAATACTGCAAATGCTACTTCTGCCAGCCGCAAGTTAATTGGTGGTAGTTATTCCTACACGCAAAATATTGGCTATGACTTTGAAGTGGTAACTCCGACTCCTCAGAATACTTTGTGGACATCAGTTCAGAGTCCGAAGTTGAGAACAGATGTTTACACGGTGAACGGAACCATCCGCTTCAACGCCACTGCCGGTCAAACCGTAGAGGTGTATACTGTAATCGGACAACAAATCATCAGCACACTGGCAACCGACGGATTGAATATCATTCCGGTGAAAGCAAAAGGCATGATGGTTGTGAGAATCGGAGGAAAGTCTGCGAAAGTAGTGATGTAATCAGCATCGGGATATAAACATATCAGCGATATTCATCAGGGAATCCCGGGGCATAACTGCTTCGGGATTTTCACTGAAGTAGTTTGTTAAAATCAAGTTGGGAATCAAGTTGGGAATCAAGTTGGGGTAGGTGGGGTGGTGCATCTTATCACTGAAGTTATCAGTTTTAATCATGTTGTAAATCAAGTTGTGAAATGCAATTGTATAATGAAATTCGACAGCAATCACTTGATTCTTAACTTGATTTTAACAAACTACTTCAGTGAGAGAAGAATATCCTGTGTCTCGTATATCTCCAACTTGATTCCCAACTTGATTTTAACTGATAACTTCAGTGGATGAGAAGCCCTGCATCATTGCATGGAAGCTACCGCACCACCATCTCAATCGCATCGGGAATGATGCTTACCTCCACCGGCGGCGCATAATGCACCACGATGCCATCCGCTTCGAAGTATCGTCCGTTCTGCGTGTTCAACAATAATTTTTGTGTGCGAAAAGATTCTATTACCGGATGCTCCAGAATGCTGCCATTGAAGACTAAGGGCAGGGCAGTGAGAATGTCTTTGAAGGAAGGTTTGCGTGCCATCATCAGGTCGAGTTTGCCATCGTAAGGCACTGCATCCGGGTTCTGTTTCATGCCACCGCCACTGTAACAACCATTGGCAATGTTCATCGTGAACAGCGTGTCGTCAATTTGTTTCTCAGCAGCGCTGATATGTGCTTCTTTCGGTTTATATTTGAAAACAGCCCAAACCAGAGCGGCAAAATACAGGAAAGCATGACTGCCGACATAACGTTTCAGCCGGTTCGTGTTGTGACATACCCGGGCATCCAGTCCGAACCCCACCGAGTTGATGAAAAAACGGCTTTGCGGTTCACCTTCCAGGATGAAATCAAGCCGGCCAATGTCAATCTTACGCGATTTTCCTTCCAGAAAAGTTTGAATGGAATGGTGGTAATCGCGTGACAAACCCCAGAACCGGGCCCAGTCGTTACCCGTTCCTCTCGGGATTAGCGCGATTTTCAGATTGGGTACATGTTCGATGGAAGGGTCAAAAATACCATTAATCACCTCGCTGATTGTGCCATCGCCACCTACCACGAGGAAATTGCGAAACTGCCTTTTGGCAAACTGCCGGGCAATCAGTACCGCGTGTCCGGCAAATTCCGTAATGCGATGTTCGTAATCAATGCTGGCATCCTTCAGTTTTCTGAAAAGATAATTCATCTGAATCCTGAAATTCTTCTTGCCCGATTTCAGGTTGATGATAACCGCCCATTTGTCATCCAGACTCATGATGTCGCTTTTGCGTTCAGGTATAAGTCCACTAAAGTAAGTGCCGCCATCGCTTCCACAATGGGTACTGCCCTTGGTAATACGCAGGGATCGTGCCGTCCGCGGGCTTGCAGTTCCACTTCAGTTAACGAGGTGTCCACGGTGTCCTGTTTTTTAGAAATGGTAGCTACCGGTTTGAACAATACACGGAAGTATATATTCTCACCGTTGCTGATACCACCCTGTATACCACCAGAATTGTTGGTGCGAGTCGTTATTTTGTCTTCATTCCGGATGAAAGAATCATTCATCTCAGAACCTTTCAGCGCAACGCCTTCAAATCCTTTTCCGTAGTCAAAACCATGCGAAGCATTGATGCTCATCATGGCAGCTGCCAGACGCGCCTGCAGTTTATCAAAAATCGGTTCTCCCCATCCCACAGGCACACCTCTGATGATACAGGAAACAATGCCTCCGGTTGAGTCCCCGTCTTTTTTCAACGCAGCAATATAGTCTATCATCTGCTGTGCAATGTCGGGTTGCGGACAGCGGACGATATTGCTTTCAATCAACGATAAATCAGCCGAATCAAGCGTCTGCGTCATGGCAATCGGTCCGACCTGCGAAGTAAATGCGCGGATATCGACACCCGTCTGTCGCAATACAAGTTTGGCAATGGCGCCGGCAACCACCCGGGAAGCGGTTTCACGCGCAGAACTGCGCCCGCCGCCCCGGTGATCACGGATACCATATTTTTGTTGATACGTATAATCGGCATGCGAGGGTCGGTAAACTTCTTTCAGGTGATCATAATCCCTGCTGTGCTGATTTTGATTCCAGATGATGAAAGCGATAGGTGTTCCCGTAGTTTTACCTTCGAAAATACCGGATAAAAATTCAACCTTATCATCCTCTTTCCTGGGGGTGGCAATAGCCGATTGTCCCGGTTTACGCCGGTCGAGCTCCTGTTGAATGAATGATTCATCCAACGCTATACCCGGAGGACAGCCATCCACGATCCCTCCGATTCCTTTTCCGTGAGATTCACCAAAGGAAGTGAAAGTAAACAGTTTACCGATAGTGTTAGACATGCTTTATTGATTAAAATTCAAAATATTTAGTGACAACCGCAACCTGAGCCGCAACCACCACCGTGATCATGTTTGTCGTCAGAGTCACCACAACCACAGCCACTGTCGCAGCCACAACCGCCACTTGGGCCACCAAGTAATTCTACCAGTTCTTGCTCCGAAGATTTGCGTACTTCTAAGATAGAACCTTTGAAGTGCAGGTTCTCACCAGCCAGCGGGTGGTTCAGGTCAACCTTTACATGACTCGACGTTACCTCTACTATCTGGGCGTTTAAGCGATTGCCTTCAGAGTCCATCAAAGGTACAACATTTCCTGCAAAGATAACTTTTTCGTCTAATTTACCATCAATTTCGAAGATTGAACGATCCAGATCGATTACATTTTCATCTAAATACTCACCATAAGCTTCTTCCACCGGAATGGTGAACTCATAGTTCTGACCTTCTTCGAGACCAAACAGGTTTTCCTCGAATTTTTTCAACATCATACCCACGCCAAATACAAATTTCATGGGTTGTTCATTAGTTGCTCTTTCCATTAATTCCAATTCGCCTTCGTTCTCGCCGTCAACGAATAATTCATACGATGTTGCTACGAATTTGTTGTCTGTAATTTTCATTTTTTGTTGTTTATGTTTGTTTTTAATTGTCTACAGTCTACGGTCTACGGTCTACGGTCTACGGTCTACAGTCTACAGTCTACAGTCAGCGTTATTCAGGCACTATTCGCTATTCACTATTAGTTATTCGCTATTCGCTATTCGCTTTTAGTTCTACAGTCGTACAAGCCCCTGACCGTTGACTGTTGACCGTAGACCGTTGACATTTTTATATAACCTAATACCACGTGATATTGTTCACCCCGTATTCGCTTCTTTTATCATATTTAAGATCCGACAACATACTGGCGTTTACACCAATATGAAAATTGTAGGATTTATAAACCCCGAAGGGCACGATGCTCGCCGACATGTTCCAGCAATGCAGGCTTCTGTTGACCGAAATGCTGGTGTAGGTGAACTGCTTAACCTTGAAATCGTAGGACGAATTCCCGGTAATGCGCCAGTTGGGCGTTAGCGTGATGCTGCCGTTCAAACTGAGGTTGTGGGTGAAATCCATCTCGTATTCCATTTTATCTTTGTCGAACACATTCGTGTTTCCGTATCTCACTGAATAACTAAAACTGAGACTCCAGGGGATAGTTACTTTCGCGTAACCATCATCAGAAGCCAACAGTGGTTTTTGATTCTGTTTGTTTGCATCCGGTTGTAAGGTCTCTTCCCCGCCATCATCCTCCCCGTTACCGGATAACGATGTTTCGCCTTCTCCGGCTGGCGTTGTACTGCCGTCGTCTTTTCCAAACAGTTTTTTAAAAGTATCGTTGTTAAAAGTATAACTGAAACTGGTGCTTGTTCCCTGGAATCTCGGGAATTTGCCATTGTTCCAACGCAACTGGTTCACCCTGATCGGATTCCCGGAGCTGTTCAGGGCAAACATGTAGGGGTCGAAACTTGTACTCAGACTCAGGGAGTAGCTTTGAGAAAGTTTCAGTCGTAAGCTGGTGGAGAAATTCGACCAACGCATCGAGTCGGCAGCTAAGTTGTAACTGCCCCCGATGTTGAGGTTGTCGATCAGACTGATTTTTTTGAATGGTTCTTTGCCGGTGGTGTCCTTGTCGTTTCTCAGTTTCATTTCTAAGTTATTCCCCAGCGAGAAATTGATGCTACCCGATTTGCCCCGTCCCGGCGAACCATACAGGGAACCTTCGAATTTTGAATAAATGATATCGGAATCGGTGTATACATCAGGATTGGAGCTGCTTCTGACACTTCGTGTGTAGGTGTCGTAATATCCCCAGTTGGGGTCGCCAAAGTCGGGCGTGTATCCAAAGCCTATGCTGGGCGTGATGACGTGCCGGATGCGGTCTATCTTATCCCCGAAAATAGAACGAATCGGGATGTAAAAACCGTATAATTTCGTGGATGCCGAAACCCCCATGTTGAAGTCAAATACCCGGTAGAAGCCATCGGTCGTGTCTCTGACTTCCCGTTGTGCCGTATTGTCCCACGACTTTTCAATCGAACGGAGGTACCATCTTTCTGTATAATTGAAACTGGGTGATACGTTGATGAATTTCAATACGTTAAAACTTGCTGATACGGGAATTGAATGGCGCATCCCGTTTTGCCAGTCACGCGAAAAAGAGGAAGTCAACAGCTTGTTTTCCTTGGTATTGATGCTGTTGGCAAAAGCGCCGGAATAAGACATCGAGATTTTCTCGTACCAACGTTCTTTCCCGATTGGATTCTTTCGCTTAAAAGGATAGAAGCGGCTGTAGGCTATGTTGATGTTCGGCAGACTCAGGTTGATGGTCGAGTCTTTGGTGCGTTGGTTGATATTTACACTTCCGGACAAGCTGAGCGATGGAATGTTCGGAAAACGCTTGGTAAAAGAAACACTCGAACTCTTGGTGTTTTCTGAGTTCAATTCCGGCCGGTAATAGGAGTTCACGTTGCTCCGGTTGTATCCGCTGGTCGAAAAGTTTACGCTGGATGAAAACGTAAAGTTAGGGTTTGCCTTTTGATCCTGTGAGTGTGACCAGCGTATGCTCATGTTGTTGGCTTTGCTGTAGTCGGGCATATCTTTTTCTCCCGTGACATCTTCCCGGTAACTGATGCTGAAATTTCCTCTGTATTTGTATTTCTTGACGTAACCCGTCGTTGCCGATAAGGCCCAGGTACCTTTGGTGTAAATATCGCCCTTTAGTTCCAGATCCATATAGTCGTTGATGGCAAAATAATACCCTCCGTTGGTAAGTCCGAAGCCCCGGGTCATTTCATCCGTGAAGTTTGGCATCAGTATTCCCGATGAGTATTTGCTGGTGAAAGGAAAGAATCCAAAAGGAATGGCAATCGGCAGGGGAACACCTGCAATGACCAGATGGGCAGGACCGGTAACTACATACTTACCCGGACTGACTTTTCCTTTGGAAATACTAAGATAAAAATGCGGATGATCGTGGTCCTCACAGGTTGTATATTTTCCACCCGTCATACAGAAAAGATTATCCGGCGATTTTTTTGTTTGTTCGCTGATGATATAGCCTTCGCCTTCCTGTGTCACCACGTGCCGGATATACCCTTTCTTTGTTTTGAGATGATAACTCAGCTCTTTGGAATTATAGGAAGCCTCACCTTCACTGAAAACCGGTTCGCCTATCATTTCGCCTTCCTCGTTCTGAGTTCCTTTGGCATATACCATGCTGCTGTCGATTTTTACCTTTACGTAATCGGCTTTAAGCGTGATTTGCTGATAATTAATTTCAGTGTCTCCATGCAGAAAGGCCGTCCCGTTGCCGAATAAAACAATCGAATCATTGGCTTTGTATTTGATGACGTCGTCTATCTGGTTTGGTTTTTGTCCGGTTTTTGCCGTTTGATTTGCAGTGTTAACAGTGTCCGGCTGATTGGCCGGATTGGTGTTGTTCAGACTGTCGTTTGCCGGAACAGGTGTTTGCGAATATGCCGAAAAAGAAAAAGCCATCATACTAAATAGTAGAATGACTGTTTTGAAGGAGTTAAAAATCAGTATTTTAGAAGATTTCATCCGGCCGGTAACGACATGTTTATCAAAGTACAAAATTAGTCAAAAATTAGTAGCAGACAGTCTAAATAACTTTTTTTTATAATAAATTTGAAATATTACCGCTGTGGGTACGGTAAAAACAGGATAAAATCGTACTTTTGCATAGCCTTTTTCGAGTTAAATTCATAATAATACGCCTATGGAGTTTAATAGTCCGATGAAGTATCTTGTACTTGTTTTTTGTGTCTTTCTTTTGTCACAGCCGGTAACGTATGCGCAGAAAAAAGATTTTGTGCTGGTACTTGATGCCGGTCACGGTGGTCGTGATCCGGGCGCTGTAGGCCGGATAGCAAAAGAAAAGGATATTACGCTTTCTGTCGTGAGGATGGTCGGGGATTTGGTAGATAAAAACATGCGTGACGTGAAAGTGGTTTATACCCGCAAAACAGATGTTTTTATACCTCTTGAACAGCGGGCTACCATTGCCAATGATAATCATGCCGACATGTTTATCTCCATTCATGTGAATGCGGCAAAGAGCAAAGCCGCTTACGGTGCGGAAACTTACACCCTCGGGCTTGCCAAAACAAAGGCTAACTTAGATGTGGCGATGGCTGAAAACTCGGTTATCCTGCTCGAAGATGATTATAAAACACGGTATCGCGGTTTCGATCCTAATTCGGTCGATTCTTACATCATGTTTGAATTCATGATGGATAAATACCTCGATAACAGTATTTATTTTGCAACCTATATTCAGAATCAGTTCACAGGAGCGGCAAAACGATATGACAGAGGCGTGAGACAAGCCGGATTCTGGGTGCTGCATCGTTCCGCCTGCCCGAGTGTTTTGATAGAATTGGGTTTTATATCTAATTATAACGAGGAACTGTATCTGGCAAGTACAAGCGGACAGCGTGAATTGTCGCTGGCTATTTACAATGCTTTCGTAAAATACAAGCGAAGCTACGATAAGAAAATGGGTCGTCCGCAAAGCGATGTGAAAGAGATTGAAATGGTTAGTGCCGATACAGTGGAGCCGGTTAATCCGGGAACAACAACCAAACCAGCTGCTCCGGTTGTTCAGGAATCCAAAACTGAAGCTGTGGTACAACCGCAAGTGGAAAGCGGACAACCGGTATTCAAATTGCAGATTACTGCCTCGGCGACTAAACTGAGTAATAACCACGCCAGTCTGAAAGATCTCAAAGACCTGGATTATTATCAGGAAGGCGGATATTATAAATATACGGTTGGAGCCGAAGCAGATTATAATAAGATAAACCAGATCAGACTGGATCTGAAGAAAAGATTCCCCGATGCGTTTATCATTGCTTTCGTGGGGAATAAAAAAGTTCCGGTTCAG
>JAKIYP010000108.1 GCA_022708505.1 Bacteroidota bacterium | reverse complement strand
TTATTAGTCTTCGAATCACTATAAAGATACTGAATACCAGCGACTTAACCAATTATTTTATGTTAAACTTTGTTAGATAACTGCTTGATTATTAATTTATTAAATGAATATTTACCGAAGTATTGAAAAATAATAAGCTGAACCAAGTGATAATAATTCTTTAACGGGGCGGCAATCCGGGGTGTTAACATGTCCGTTCTTGTTTTTCGCAACCGAAGCGCATCCTCCGCCACAAGCCAAAGCTACATCACAGGAACGACATTGCTCAATGGTGGTAATGTCTCTGTTCTGCCAGGTCTCAATGGTTTGCTCGTTTTTGGTGACGATTGGATAAAATGTGCCAAGTTCTTCTCCTTTTTTACCGACTGTTGCGGTGCAGGAGTAAATAGTCCCGGTATAATCAAAAGCCCATTCCGTTTTACAAGCGGGACAGGAATCGAAGAGGGGAGCGGGAAGTTGTCCGTTTTCAGCAATGTGTTTAGAAATGGAGAATCCGGGTTTGTAAAACTCCGCAATATGAGGATGTTCTTTTAGTAGTTTGTAAATGTGCTGATAGAGATTAACCCGATCGAAAAGCTTATCCGGACTGCTGTTGCATACATGCAGTTCGTAGTTTCTGCCTATTTGTGTTTTAAAATAAGGCGACTTGGTCCAGCCTTTATCAATGGCAAATTGTGCTAAAACAGGGAGGTTGTCAATGTTGTCTTTGTCTACCACCATCCGAAGATTAATATTGATATGGGCTGCCAGACAAGCATCAATTCCTTCGACAATCTTGTCAAAGGTTGGAAGTTTTCCATGCAAGTACCTGCGTTGATTGTGAATATCATCTGTGCCGTCAAGCGTAACCTGTACTTCGCGTATGTGTGCTGTTTTCAACAAGTCAATATATTCCGAGAGTGTATATCCGTTTGTTACAAAGGCAACATCCAATTTGCTTTCGTTACTTTTCTCCAGTAAATGTGTAATCAGTTTACGTTGATTTTCGCCGGGCATAAGAGGTTCGCCGCCAAAGACTGTAATGTATTTTTTCCTTCCGGCAAATTCTTTTCCAATATAGTTAAAAAAAGCATCTATTACAGCTGTATTCAAAGTCTGTTTAACAGGTTCGTATCCCTCCTGATAACAATATGAGCAGGCGAAATTACAAGCGTAATTTGGCACAAAAAACAACTGAATTTCATCTTCTTCTCTTTTTTCAAGAAAATCAAGATAAGCGAATTTAAAAACTTTCTTTTCTATATCCGGATCTGTCAGATAAGAGCGGGCTGCAAATGCTCCGGATGGGTCTTCTTCATTCATTAATGACTGATATTCTTCTTTGGAAATAAAATCAGCTTTTTTATAGAGTGGGTTCGTGATGAAGTACTCTTCGGAGTCGGTAACAGGAACAATGATATTATGGTTGGATAAAGACATGGGCATATTCAATATGGTAAGTAAAATAAAAACACTGTCAAAGTAGTTAAACTCTGACAGTGTTTAGGCTTCGTTAATCATGACAACCTGCCACAACTGTAGAAACTTTCGCACAACATTGTGCATCTTTTTTGCTGCTGTTGCATCCGCAATCAGCCTGAACTACACTTCTCATATATATAATTGATTTTGAAATGTTCCTGATTTTATTTCTCGCCTGAAACAGTGAAACTTGCTACTTCTGCTTGTCCCTTCTCATAGGGATTTGATTCTTCAAAGATACGTATATTTTTGAATCCGGCATTTTCAAGCATGGTTAAATATTCCGCTCTGGTAACTGCGCCTGCCCAACATTCGGCTATTGCTTCGGGATCATTCCGGTATTTTTCATCAATGGGAGTTGTGGCATAAATATCACTCACCACGAATCTGCCACCCGGTTTAAGTATCCTGTACACCTCACTCCATACCGCCGGCTTGTCTGTCGCATGGTTGATGGTACAATTGGAGATAACCAGGTTTACCGTATTTTCATCCAGGGGTAATGAGTCTAATTCAGCTCGAAGTATTCTGGCATTGTTAATATCAAATTTTTTCAAATTGGCCTCTGCTCTGGCAATCATTCCTTCAGAGATATCAATACCATATACATATCCTGTTTCACCAACTTCTTCGGCTAATCTGATTACATCAGCTCCACGTCCACTGCCAAGGTCTACACAAATTTCTCCGGAAATCGCCTTAGCATAATTGATAGCACCTCCGCATGAAAGACAACAGGATGTCTCGCTCAGACTGGTATATCGTTCATTTATAGCATCTTTAATTTCCATTGGCAACTGTTTCCGATTTGATTGGATGATTTTGAGTTGCAAAGATATAAAAAGAATTTAAATTAGATTGATATCACTAATGTAAATTATTTTGTTATCACTATAAAAAATTTATATCTTTGTGCAACAGACTTTTTAAAGATGAATTTAAAAGAAGAAATTAGTCCGGAGTTTGCAAAAATGCTTTTTGAATCAGAGGATAAGGTTTATGAATTTATCGCTTCTGTAAAATGGTCAGATGGTTACAGATGCAGGCATTGTAATCATGTTAATTTTTGCAGGGGAAAACAACCTTTCTCAAGAAGATGTACACGTTGCAAAAAAGATGAATCGGCTCTTGCAAATACCATATTTCATAATCTGAAATTTCCTGTGAACAAGGCTTTTTACATAGCTTATCACGTATGTGTAATGGGAGAAGATTTCTCTACTTACCAATATGCTGATTTGTTAGGAATTAATCAAATGACTTGCTGGAAATTCAGGAAAAGAATTCAGGATTGTATGTTACACAGATCTCAAGTCTCATCAAAATATATTTT
The DNA here is from genome assembly GCA_022708505.1 of Bacteroidota bacterium. Lineage (GTDB taxonomy): Bacteria > Bacteroidota > Bacteroidia > Bacteroidales > Paludibacteraceae > Paludibacter. The sequence goes on along the minus strand of JAKIYP010000108.1, from coordinate 2,275 downwards.
AAAAGATATTCTGATGACTAATCAATAGTTATATGAACACCATTGCCTGGATAGGATTTTGTCAGGGGCTTTTTGCCGCACTACTCATGTTCACCAAGAAGGACAGTTCACTGCCGGATAAGATTTTATCGGGGTGGCTGACCTTGCTCGCGATTGAGTTCTTGACTTGCGGACTGGATCACGAAGTTTTCGGAGAGCCCTTGTTATCCAGCTCCTTCCTGCTGTTTAATCCGGCTATGTTTGTATATGTCAGCTCCCTGACACGCCCTGATTTTAAACTCAGGTGGTTGCAGTTGTTGCATCTGGTGCCTTTTGTTGTTTTTGAGATTCTTGCCTATAGCATAAGGGAACCTTTTTCAATGGATGGATTCTTTGTCAGGGACGAGAATTTCCTGTTCAGAATCAGCTTTGCGGTTGCCAATTTTATTTCGTGGATGATTTATAATCCCCTGAGTCTGGTCTATGTGCACAAACACCGGATGCACCTGCGCAATGAAAAATCGAACATCGGGGAAAATGAAAATCTGGGCTGGGTGCTGAGTGTCGCTATATTTTATTTCGTGTATTGCGCCATTGCCTTTATCATTTCAGCTGTTGTTTATATAGGTGATGTGCAGCCGCTTTTGCCGCATATCTATAATTATACTGCCTTGCTTTTTGTGGTGTTTGTGTTGAGCTTTTATGGTCTTCGTCAGCAGGAGCTACCCAAAGAATCGCTGGCTTCTGTACAGACACCTACCTATAAGAACTCCCTGCTGAGTGAGGAAAATAAAGAAATGATTAAAAATAAGATTCTGCATTATTTTGAAAATCGAACGGTTTATCTGAACCCGGATTTGAATATGGATGTGTTATCCAAAGCCCTGAAGATTCCGAAATATCAGCTGACTGAAGTGCTGAACACGGTCATCGGGAAAAACTTTTTTCAGTTCGTGAATGCATACCGCGTAGAAGCGGTCAAGAAAATGCTTGCAGATCCGAAGAATAATTACTCCATAGAAGCCATCGGTTACGAATGCGGGTTTTCAAGTAAATCTTCTTTCTACAAAGAGTTTAAGCGCATTACAGGCATGACTCCCATCAATTTCAAAGAAAATAAGTCCCCCTTTTAAAACTGCTACCACAACAACCCGTCCACCTTTTAAAATAAAGACTTTCACTACCTGCTGAAATCGTATCATTGCAGTAACATTAAAAATTACGGATATGAGACGATTTGCATGCTTATGTACGATTTGCCTGTTTTTTTTGAATTTATCCGCTCAAAGTTTGTTTCAGGATGCCGGGAAGGAAGCAGCAACGGATGAATCTCAGCAACAGGTCATGCAACTGAATGGTTATACCAGGGGTGTTATTTTCGGAGGAGGAGAGAAGTATGAACTGACAACTACTTTCGCTGAAATAGCTCTGCAGCCGCAGTTGAGAAGTCACGGCGCTTTTTTGCAGGCCGACATCCGGCTGCGGAAAGGTGTTTTCTTTGATGAAGATGTACAACTGATTGATTTGAAAGAGCTATATGCCGGCTATAGCAGTTTGAAGTTCGATTTGCTGCTTGGTAATCAGGTCGTGAGTTGGGGGCGGACCGATGGTTTTAATCCGACCGACAACATCACACCCAAAGATTATTTCTACTTTACGCCTGATCCTGATGACCAGCAATTATCCAATTTTCTGCTGCGTGCCAAATACCGTTTTACACCGGCTGTGGAATTGGATGTAATCGGGGTGCCATTTTATCAACCATCCATTTATAAATATGAGTTGTTCGATATGGGTGCCAATGTGTCTTTTGTTGAACAACAACTTCCTGAAAGGCAATTGAAAAACAGTGCAGTAGCAGCAAGACTAAATGTTGATTTACCTGCTGCCGGTTGGTCGGTGTCATACTTCAGGGGTTATGACCCTTATCATGGTTTCGAGGTAGCTGCGGTTGACTGGTCAACCGGTACGCCTGTGATTACCAACCGGCCTGCCAGTTACCGAAAAACATGCTGGGGCGCTGATTTGGCTGTACCCATCGGTGCTGTAATCATTCGTGCCGAAGGAGCGTACAACATCACGGGAAATCCGGAAGCAAAGATGTATATTCCGATGAGCGATTTCAGTTATGTGGGTGCGTTGGAAGCGAATGTAAGCGGTTTGACAGTCATAGCCCAATATGTGGGCAAATATGTGCCTGATTTTACCCCGTTGGTTTTGCCGGAACTCACAGAACCTCTGAATCCCCTGGCGCAAATGCAATATGCCAATGCCATGATCGATTACGAAAACCGTC
>JAKIYP010000107.1 GCA_022708505.1 Bacteroidota bacterium | reverse complement strand
TGACCAGAAAAAGGCAAGGTGAATTTTACAATCTTAGTTTGATTGGGGTCTTCATAATTTACCATTTAGGGCTCCAAATTGATTTGTTAAATGCATAGGTTTTGTCAAATATCACCCTAAATATATATCCATTTATATCAAATAAAGCAAGTGATTAATATCTGTTATTACAATATATTAGATACTATTTCAGGAAACACTAATTTAACATCGGTACTTTTCAACATCTCTTGACACTGTTTGATTATAGTTTGCACGACCAGCTCGTATTCGCAGGAGATTAAACCGATTATTTTCGCGCGGCGCTCTATTTCATGGGGCAGACAATTTTCCTGCGTCAGGGCGCTGATCTTATCTCTGAGTTTGATAGTGTCATTGATGATTATATCAAGATGGTTAAGATAAGTCTGGATGACTTTAAGATTCATTATTTTAAACATTACAGGATGCGAATGTAATCACGATGACGCTAAACCAGATTAGCAACGATTTCATCGAAGAATGCTAGTAATTCTTCTGCGGCACGTCCCAAAAGCTCGGTAATATCTTCAATAGTCCAACCGGTCAATTCTGCCAGCCACTTCAGAAGACCAGCTAGAACGGTTACTCCGGCAATGACCAGTCCAATAACCATAGCATTAAATGCTAGGAAGGCAACAGCCGCCACTATCCATCCGACAACTTTTGCACCCAACCAAACAGCCAAAGCGATCGCCAATATTTTTATGCCACGTTTTAACCATCCGATCGAACCACTCTCGCTATCGTTAATCAGATTAAAGCTGAACTCCAATGGATGTTCATTTTTCACGAGAGTGTTCCCACGGTCATCCGTGAGTTTGATAGAAGGAAAAATACCATCTTGGCCCCACAACACATTGACCACCTCTCCATCCGTATAGCGTTTGATGCGCAGGTGGCAATAATCAGCGGCTCTATTTTTTATAATTTGAAGAGTCAAATAATCCCGCGAACCGTTTGAGGGTATTTCAATTACATATTTTTGGGAAGCATCACTGGCAAGGTCTTGAAGGGTAGTAAATTGGTTTTTAAGTAACGCAATATTGGTGGTATTATTGCCGGTCAACTCAATATCAGGCTCGGGAGGTTCGGATATAACCGGATTATCGCAACTTAATATCCAGGGCGCCAGAGCTGTAGCCGGTAATAAACGGATCAATTGCTGGCAAAACTGCCGACGAGAAATATTTTCAGCTAAACTTTCCATTTTTTCTCTTTCCTAAGAAATGTTTTACCCAAGTTCAAAAAAAGATTCTCTACTAACATCTTTTCCTTCATCATTCTTGGTTTTTATTTTTACTTTAATCTTATCACCTGCTTCGAAATAGGCGGTTTCGTTATCTGTTTTTTGCCCGAGAACATAGCGATCATATATATCCAGATATTCACTCCAACTTTCACGACGACTGATTATTACCCGGGCTCCGTTCCAGTTCTGATTAAAAACAGTAATATCTTCTTCATAATAATCGAAGGTAATCTCAACATTCAGGACTTTGACAGTCAACTGACCGTTCACTGGTTTCAATACGTCCCATTGAGAACAGCTATGTAAAAGAGCAGAAATGGCTATGAATAATGTTAATAGTATTCTTTCCATATTAACTCCATTAATTTAACAGATTATGTACCCACATTCACCCATTTTATCGTTCTTTCCAATATATAAAATCTTGGAAAAACATTCGCGACATATAGGATAAAACCGAATACTACCGGGAAGTATTAATAGATTCTGTAGTATTCCGACAACATTGTCCATCTCAGAATGATTAAACTTACATTCAAATACCGATTCTTGCACCCTATGCCCAATAGATTCTAAATATTTGGATATCTTCATCCTGGAATCAGCATCGCTAATATCATAAACAATCAGAACATTCATACTAATGAATACGATAGGGGCGATATTTTTCCTGTTTACCACGGCACAATTCAATTATCTGCCGTGCCTGGTAATCAAACAATCCTAATAAATCAATTTCCGTTTCAGATTCAAGATGTGTGAATTTTGTCAACAATCGATCTTTAATCAGTGAAATATATTTGCTCTGAAAATCTTTCTTCATAAGGAACGGATATTTCATTTTTTCACTCCTGAAATAATCAGACGAGTTTACCTGACCTCGGTGGACCATCTGAATTACCAGACTATCAATTATATGCCTGAACTCTTCCTGTAAATCACAGGCTAGTGCTAGATACCGGTCATGTGAAAAATGATACCATCCTATTGCCGGATTCAGGTTATTACCCATCAATGTTGTCGCCAAATGATGGTAAAGAACTGAATACCCAAACGAAAGCAATGCGTTTATCGGATCGGTCGGCGGATGCTTTTGACGGCCATTGAAATTGAACTCCTGGGGTAACTGCTCGGCAAGAGTTTTAAAATATATCGCGGCAGATTTTCCCTCAAAACCTCTCAAAGAATCCATATCATCTTCTTGCTCGCACCGATCTTCCATAAGCGAGAATTGCTGTAATATGCTGTCATTCCATTGTTGTCTCCTGGCAATAACAGCATAATTATGGATTTTAGCCCGCACGATTTCACGGGCAAAACCAATAACAAACCGCTTATCGAGGGATTTCTCCAGTTGTTTTTGCCAGATATTATAATCAGTCTGAGACGCCGGAACAGCACAATAGGTTTCGCCGGTTCGCCTGCAAAAATATGTCGGAATATTTCGGCGGCTAAGTTCAATCACTGCTGGCAGGGTTATGCTTGGTTTCCCGTAATCAACAATGAACTTAATTTGAGATAATGGAATTTTCCGCCCCGGCTTCCCGCAATGATCATGGTTGGTAATTATAAGCGTCTGATATGACAGTCTGGCAAAAACCTCCGAATCCGATAAGTACACCGGAAATGCTTTCCTGTCCTGATGACTGCTATCAATCAGAGCAAATTCCTTTTTATTACCGTATAAAACGGGGTGAATTTCCTTTATTTTTCTAAAATCAACGTTGGCTATCCAGCTATTTTTAGGCACTATATCCGGAACCGGAATCATCACAGGCTTTGTTTTTTCTTTCCCACTTTTCTTTTTTGTTTCCAATACGGCTGATTTACAGAAGATATATCCGAGATATTGAAATCCAATATCAAAGTTTGTCAGGTTGGTTTTTGAAGGTTTTAATTCAAGTTTAAGTTGTTTAACGACCGACTCGGCTTGCGTCAAAGCATTCTCTGCATCTTCTTTGGTCTTGCATAAAATTACAAAATCATCCGCGTATCTGATCAGCCGAAAATCATCACCTAATTGTTCATCAAATTCATCCAGTAATAAATTTGCCAGAAGCGGAGAAATTGCCGAACCTTGAGGTAGTCCCCTGACTCTTTGCACCTTTTGACCATTATACTCAACGGTCTGCATTATCCATCTATGTATGATCGGAACCATTGGGTCGTTAAATAGAAGCGTATCCAATTTTCGAAATAATAAGCTCCAATCCACATTATCAAAAAATGCCTCTATGTCTGATTCCAGAACATAGCGATATCCCTCATTATAGGCTTGCTGGATCGCTTTGGCTGCCCCTTCCCGTGAAAATCCTCTCCGATATGCAAAGGAGCAGTCTTCCAATAATTGATCTACTGCCGGAGCCAATATCTGGCAGGCGGCTCTTTGAAAAACCCGGTCTCTAACCGAGGGGATTGCCAATGCCCGGACCTTCTTTTCATTGACTGGTAATATTATCCCGCGTAGATCCTCAGAGCGATATTTACCTGTAACGATCTCTTTTTTCAGTCGCTTCAGATTATCGAACAACCCAGCTTCAAACTCATTTATGGATTGCCCGTCTGTACCAGGCACCTCGCTGTTGGCTTTGACTTCCCGGAATGCTTCTTTCAGGTTTTCGTCCCGGACTACCCGGTCTAAGACCGACATTGCCGGTTTTGTAAGCAAACTATGGAATTCCGGTTCATCTATGATATATTTCCCAAAACCCTTGGCGCTGTTATTACCGGCGTGCGTGAATTGGCCAAGAATCAGTACCTTTCTCCAATAATCCTGCGGATTCAAGCGCAGGCGCACCGTTCCGATAATTCCCCCAAAAGTCTTCTTGAGAGAAGTATAGGGCGCATCAACCCAAATCAAATTCCGGTCAACTAAGGAAAAATCTGTTATATCGGGAGACTGGTATTCAGGCACTGGTTTACCGGACAGCTTATTCAAATCATAAATACGGTTATACAATAACTGAAAGAACCGATCAGGCTCAAAATAACCAGGATCGAAATACGTTTTCCCCGTCTTAGGGTTTTGCCGCTCCATCCTCAGTGGAGTCATAAACCGAATAGCTACATCATCGCACTTTCCCAGCCAATCCTGCAGGTCTGCCATAGATGGTGTAAAAATCTCCGAATAGTCTACAACCGAAAACCGGAAGTAGGGACCGGTATTATCCCGGAATTCCGAGCGGGCGATCAGCGCATCCCGGATTCTTGCACCAAAATCTCCAGAATCAAAAAATACTGTATATGAAAAATTATATAAATCGCCCGCCTGGTAGTCAACCTTACCGACTTCAACCGGAAAAATCACTATGTTTTTCCCCAATGAACTCTGATTAAGCGCCTTGCACAGCAAACTGTTCAACGCCGGTCCGTGAAAATAATGAAAATTTGACGGCTCTTCCAGTCGCATTTGCATGAAGTACTGTCGAAAAGACAGGTTGTCTAAAAAAGTTAAATCCAATATTGGTTCCTTTCGTTGAATTCTGAAATTTACCTTTTAGAAGATTGGCTCAACGCCTCATTTCCCGCAGTTGCGGGACTTCGCTTCGCTCAGCTTTTTTTCCTTCTTTAAAACACATTTCTGCGATTGGCTCAACGCCTCATTTCCCGCAGTTGCGGGACTTCGCTTCGCTCAGCTTTTTTTCCTTCTTTAAAACACATTTCTGCGATTGGCTCAACGCCTCATTTCCCGCAGTTGCGGGACTTCGCTTCGCTCAGCTTTTTTTCCTTTTTTAAAACACATTTCTGCGATTGGCTCAACGCCTCATTTCCCGCAGTTGCGGGACTTCGCTTCGCTCAGCTTTTTTCCCTTCCTTAAAACACAGTTCTGCGATTGGCTCAACGCCTCATTTTCCGCAGTTGCGGGACT
>JAKIYP010000106.1 GCA_022708505.1 Bacteroidota bacterium | reverse complement strand
GTTTCCGCAACTGTTGAGATGTATTCTATGGCGTATATCAATGAAAATTTACCGGACGATGATTTGGATAAATTCAACTGGCAGTTTTTTGGTATCCCGATGCGATCTTTAAGCCCTTTGCCCCCCGAACCAGATACAGGTTGGTATATAAGATGGTTGAGGGAAGACCTGACGGGTTATAGTAAATGGCAAAATCTGACTGTAAATGATATGCTTACATCGTTCAGAGGATATGAATTAGCTCAGCCTGGTGAAAAGATCTACACTTTTAAGGGTATTCTTGAGAACAGAGATACAACAATTGCATTGACCAAGTCGGCAGTTCCCTATTATGCAGGTCAGCATTTACTTGCAAATCCGTACACAGCTTCAATCAACATAAGTGATATGGTGTTTGGGGCCAACACAGAAGCAACTGTTTATATATATCATTCAGGATCTTATGCTGATTGGAATGAAGATCAGGAAAACGGACGGCTTGGTACAGGCAGGGGCCAATATCTGGCTGTTCCTCAGAATGCTGCAAGTTTGATTTTGCCGGCAATCCCATCTATGCAGGGCTTCATTGTCAGAGCAACTGCAAATCAGGGGAGTGTTTCTATCCCTTATGTTTCAGCAACCAGAAATACAACCCGGCAAAGAGCAAAAAAGATTAGTCCGGTTAACCCGTATTTGGCGGTTGAATTAAGTGGGCAACGGGCATTGGATCGCGTTTGGCTTTTGTATGAGTCCACTGCAAGTAAACAATTTGACAATGGATGGGATGGTTTTAAGATGTTCAGTAAAGAAGGTTCTGCCATGATTTATGCCAATGAACCGGCTGGAGATCTTCAGGTGAATACGGTGAATGACTTTAATGATATCTATTTGCATTTTGTACCAGGTAAAGATGATAACTATACCCTGAAAATTGTAAACAGCAATATGAATGAGGTTTATCCTGATTTATATCTTATTGATATGCAGGAAGGTAAGGTTGTTGATATTCAGCCTGACACTACTTTTTATAGTTTCTCCGTTACGGAGTCAGGTATGTCTCCTAATCGGTTTAAAATTACTACAAGTTCAGATACAAATCTATCCGGAGATGACTTGATCAAGATTTACAGCGTAGATGATAGGAGGGTTATTATTCATAATTTATCCGAAAACAATGGTATATATGCACTTTATGATGTTGCCGGTCGAATATTGAAAACGGGTAGTTTAAAAGCAGGTGCATATAGCTCATTCAACGTTCAGGATAACGGAGGGGTTATGATTTTAAAGGCAAATGCAGGAGCAGTTCATAAAACAGAGAAGATATTGATCAGAAAGTAAACACGGAATGAAAGAGTTTTTATACATATTATTTTGTGTGGTGATTCTGGGATTAGGGATCATACTTCTGAATTCAAAGGGAGCGAATGAGCTTTTTCTCTCCGACTATCCTGTTTATGTAAGTCCCGGTGTTGATTTCTCCAAAATGGATCATATAAACAGCACTTATCGTTCACCCCAAACATCCCAAACAACAGCCCGGAGTCTGATAGGGAAAGATTTGAGTAAGAAAACGGTTACAAAAGCTGGTTCTGCAGCTCTTGCTCAAAATGGTAATTCTGGTCTTGCATCTATTTCGCCGTATTCAGGAGGGTTGCTTGATAACCGTATGAATAAGGATAATAATCCCGCTACAGGGCAGGGCGTAAATGTAATGCCTTCATTGCCATTAATCAGATCGGGTAATGGGAATGCAGTTTCAGGCAATCAGAATGGAAGTGGTTTGATTGCGGGAGGAGTCTCATCCGGAAATGGTTTCAAAGCTTTTGTTCCGCTAAATCCTGTTAATGACTACAGGGAAGGCGACATTACCCATCCCGGAGGAAATCCAGGTCAGGATGACCAATTAGTGAGTGTTCCTGTCGGTGATGGGCTATTACCTTTGTTTCTGATGGGTGTTTTTTATGTACTCATTGTGTTTTTAAAACAAAAATATCGGAGAGAAGAAGGTGTTCAATAAAAAAACCGGCTATTAATTGAATAACCGGTTTTTTTATGGTGTGGAATTCTACTATTCCATCGGAATAAAGGCATTGTAATCTTCAACGCTAGCTCCGTTCAGACAGGCTTCGATAATTTCTCTTCCGAGTGGGTTCAGTTCAGGAACCAGATATTGTTGCAGTTCTTTCCTGAAGAAATCATAAAGCAAATTAGCTCCCTGATCGTAACCTTCATTTCCCATTTCGGTCTGCTTATGGACTTGCAGGAATCTGGATGGGATTTTGGCTCCTTCAATGGTCAGATAATTCAATTCGTAACCCAAAAGCGGACAGCGGGCAGTCTGATATTGATCTTTTCTTAATTTGGCATTGCCGCGTCGTGTCAGGTACTCACGCATTAACAGCTGTGGTTTGAAACCAACTTTCCAGACGCCGATGTATTGATTGGGAACAAGGGTATATCTGGTTGCCGGAGTATCCAGGATTTGTTGCAGTAATATATTAGCATGTTCTACCATTTTGCCGGTAGCAAAAGGCCAGTAGGAACCAACACCTTCTGATCCCATTCCGCTGCCACCTACGATGCTTGGGTTAGCATGTCCTCGCGGAGACACGAGTCGCCATAACCATGCCAACGCCGGCGGGAGGATGTGGAATAGTCCCACGATACCATAATTTGGTTTTTCAGCAGAACTCGGTGGTGTTCTTACTCCGAAACTACGCACATCGACAGAGACTGGTGTGCCGATTACATTCGGTACAATTTCTCTTGGTAAGATAACACGCGGATTCGGACAGGGTTTCCCGGGTTCATCTTCCGTGTGGTTCCAAATCAGGACGGTGCCATCAGGATTTGATTGCAAATTCAGAAATAACAGCGGCTTCGGAGGTTTGATGGTAATCTTTTCCAGGAAAGGATCGTCGCCATATTCTTTCACACTGTCGACACGAATAAACCATGCATTTTCTGCATCCAGAACTGTTAGTTTGCCATTGGCTTTCTGAATGGATGGATGGCACAGGGCCATGTCATCTGTTACCGGATTGAAAGATGAAAATAAAGGAAGGTTAATTAACCGGCGTTCTCCTGTGAGAGGGTTTTCTCCAATTAATACCTGACCGTTTGGTTCACGCAGGATATGTTGCAACATCTCACTCTTGCCTCCGCCGCTGGCGCCTTCGTGCATAAAAGTTGTCGTGTTGTCGTATGGACTTACAGCCTGAACGGTAGAGCAGTGTGCGGTAATCCATCCTTCTTTCTCACCTTTGGTGAGTAGTGCGCCATATAAACCTTTCTTGGCGCTCGGTCCCGGATAGAGGTTATATGAAAATATTTCATGACGATTATTTTCGCGGTTATGAACAACAATCTGTTTTCCGTTGAAATGGGTGTGTCTGAATGTAGGTGCGACATATATAATTGAATCCAGTTCCATATTCTCGGGAAGTTCACTGACAGGCATAATTATTTGTAACATTGCCAATCCCATGGCGAAAAATCCTGCATTGGCTGGTGCGATGGCTATACCGCTCACACCGATACCTTCTCTTCCTGCAAAATAGAAGAATACTGCGAGATCCTGGGATTTCAGCCAGTCGAATGTTTCCTTCTTCAGATTATTGAATTCATAGCCAAATTTGGTTTTAAATAATTCTTTATCTGTTGGTTCGTTGTCGGCAATAGCCATTGTGTCCGGGTCGCGGCGACGCATGTACGGGTCTGTGTAGTTGGCCGAAACACCATTGCTTACCCTGTGCACAATTGCTTCTGTGTACAATCCTTTTCCCGGAATATCGTATGTTACTTCAAAGGTGTTGTTGCCTTCGCCACCCAAAGCGGCTACGGCCAGTTCCTCCACACTGTTAAATACAGTGAAACTTTTGCAGTTGTTTAGTACTTCAACCGCCTCAGCAGGTAATTTGATACCTTTTTTTTCTAAGTTTGAAATGAAATTGTTCATGATTGAGTTTGTTGTTCTTAATACCTATTAATTTTGTGTCGAAAATGAAGTAGTACTTAATATTTCGGAGTCTATATGTTTTTAAATGATGTAACACAAAGCAGTTCTGCTGTGTATTTGCTGGAATTTAAAAACCTGAAATTTCTTCTTGCATTGAAATACACGCTGTCTCCTTCTTCCAGATTAAATGTTTGATGATCCAGTTCAAATTCGAGTTCACCTTTGATTACGTAACAAAAAATTTGTCCCGACTGCTTGTCAAACATGCCTGCGCTATTCGACTTTTCAGGAAAACGTATCATGAACGTATCCATAAGTTTGTTAAGTCCCTGATAAGAAAGAGAAAATATGTCGGCGCCGAATTCATTAGTTCCGGCCAGCTTGACTTCTTTTTTTCTGATTACCGGGATGTCTTCAGAATCATTTTCTCCTATCAAATCTCCTACAGTTGTGTGCAGATTCTCTGCTATATGTTTTAATGTAATGATCGTGGGAAATGCCTTTGCTTTCTCAATTTGAGATAATGCACTGGAACTGATTCCTACTTTTTTTGCCAATTCGTTTAATTGCAGGCCGATCTGTTCTCTTTTTCGTTTGATTCGTTCACCAATTCTTTGCATGTGTCTGATTTTGCTGCAAAGATAATATATTTATTTAATAAATTAAGTGTTACTTAATATGAATTTGCTGATATTTTTCTCGAATATATTCTTTTTTGTAGTTTAATGTATTGTTTAATAGTATGTTGTCTGTTTTGTGGAGTGTAAATAAAAAAACGGATGAATTATATTACTCATCCGTTTCGATTAAGTTGTAGTTAATTTGTGTCTGTGTTTACTTATTTTGAGTTGTATGCGACTAACATCCAAACCATCTTTTCCTGTTCTTTAATGTAATCACTCATCATAGCTACAGTAGATTCGTCTCCGGCCTCAGAAGCTAGTTCCAGAATTGCTCTTTCTGATGCAATAAAATGACCGTATGTTTCTAATACATGTTTCAAGCCGGTATCGCCATCTGTTACATATCCGCTTTCTTTTACTTGAGAGACTTTGAGATATTCGCTGAAATTGTGTGCAGGTACTCCGTCAAGCATCAATATGCGTTCGGCAATTTCATCAACCTTCTCTGCTGCATTGTTATACAGATTCTCAAATTGTTCGTGCAATACGAAGAAGTTTTTACCTTTTACGTGCCAGTGTAATCCTCTTAA
>JAKIYP010000105.1 GCA_022708505.1 Bacteroidota bacterium | reverse complement strand
TGACAAAAACAATATTTTTATGTGAAAAAAACATTTTTAGTGATTATTGATTGTTACGATTCAGTGGATTGTTCTTTAACTATTGAATAAAAATTCTTACTTTTGCCGGAACTAATCCAACCCCGTACAACATGAGACAACGTATTATTCTGCTTATTTTTTTGATAACTGGAATTTATAATCTGAACTCCCAGACCATTAATCTTGGTGACTCGACAGTTGTGAGTTTAATTACCTGTGAGCCGGGCGATGCCTTGTATGCAAAATTCGGACATACTGCAATCAGAATCCGTGATACAGAAGGCGTCGATATTGTTTTTAATTACGGTATTTTTGATTTCAGAACCGAACATTTTTACTGGAAATTTATGAGAGGGCATACCGATTATCTGCTTGGCGTATACCCTACAGAGAATTTCCTTCAGGAATACAGGGAGAGAGGATCAACGGTATGGGAACAGGAACTGGATTTGACTCAAGGTGAAAAGCGTAAACTGATTGAGCTGCTCACGATTAACTACCTTCCTCAAAACAGGATGTACAGGTATAATTTTGTGTATGATAATTGTGCAACCCGTCCCTATGAAATGATTAGTAAGTCGTTGAGTGGAGTGCTTGTAGGCGATAATCAGCTGGAGGAGGATTCGTATCGCAACATGATAACCGCTTATCTTTCGGATGTTCCATGGGCAGAAGTGGGTATCAATTTGCTTTTTGGTGTTGATGCAGATAGAAATGTAGGGATGCAATCAAGTGTTTTTTTACCTGAAAAATTAAAGGACGTCATCCAACGGTCAAAGATAATGAGCCTGAATAACGGATTACAGGAAAGAAAAATTGTAAAGAGTGTTAAAATGCTTGTTAAAGGTGAACCGGTAACTGAAACCGTTTCGACTACCTTCTGGATACTTCACCCTTTTACAATTAGTCTGATTTGGTTGATAATCGGCATTATACTGATGATTTTTAAAACAAATATGGATGACATTACCAATAAAATATTTGATACAATTTTGTATTTGACTACGGGTTTAGGCGGTTTGTTAATCTTCTTTTTTATGTTTTTCTCCGAGCATCCGATTACCGGTAATAATTTGAATATATTGTGGTTAAACCCAATGAATATCATGCTGGCTTTGATGTTATGGAAAAGAAGTCCCAGGAAGTTTTTCTTTTTCTACAATGTTATTTATTTGTTGTTAATTGTGCTATATGTAGTAATAACCTTGTTCATTTCTCATGGAACTTTAACTTCAATTATCCCATTATTGGTATTGGTGTTGGTCAGGGTGATCTGGAGAGAGGAACGTTTGTTGCATATTCTTTTTATTCCGACAGATAAAGGACTTCAGTTCAGGTAAAATCAGTTTATTTATGGCATTGATAAAATCGGTCAGGGGTTTTGACCCTAAATTTGGAGAGGATTGTTATTTAGCTGAAAATGCCACTATTATTGGGGATGTTGTAATAGGTGATGGTTGTAGCATTTGGTTCAATGCGGTACTTCGTGGCGACGTAAATTCGATTCGCATCGGAAATCACGTTAATATTCAGGATGGCTCAGTGTTGCATACTTTATACGAGAAGTCGGTTGTTGAGATTGGAGATTATGTTTCAGTGGGACATAATGTTACAGTACACGGAGCCAAAATAGATAATTACGCCCTGATAGGTATGGGTGCAACATTGCTCGATTATGCTGAAGTAGGAGAGGGTGCCATTGTAGCAGCCGGTTCCCTGGTGTTGAGTAATACGAAAATTCCGCCCTATACCTTGTGGGCAGGAGTGCCGGCCAAATTTGTCAAGAACGTTGAGCCGGAACAAACACATGAGATGAACCGTAAAATTGCACATAATTACGCCATGTATGCGGGGTGGTATAAAAATAGCGAATAGCGGAAAACGGAAAACGTAGAGACAGGGCATGCCCTGTCTCTACATGAATAACGATAATAATATGAATAACGAAGGAATGGTGCTACGCACCGAACATCTATATAAGAAATACGGTAAACGTCTGGTTGTAAATGATGTGTCTATTGACGTGAAGCAGGGGGAAATCGTAGGGTTGCTGGGACCAAACGGTGCCGGAAAAACAACCACATTCTATATGACAACCGGGTTGGTCACGCCAAATTCAGGAAGTATTTTTCTGAATGATGTGGATATTACCAAATTTCCGGTGTATAAAAGAGCACAAAGCGGCATTGGGTATCTGGCGCAGGAAGCATCGGTTTTCCGTAAAATGTCGGTCGAAGACAATATTAAATCGGTGCTCGAGATGACTAAATTCAGTAAGGAATATCAACATGAAAAGTTGGAAACTCTGATTGCCGAATTTAATCTGGAACATGTTCGCCACAATATCGGTGACCGGCTCTCAGGAGGAGAACGCAGACGTACAGAAATTGCCCGCTGTCTGGCAATCGAACCCCGTTTTATCATGCTCGATGAGCCTTTTGCCGGTGTCGACCCAATTGCCGTGCAGGATATTCAGGACATAGTCTGGAAACTGAAAGATAAAAATATCGGCATCCTTATTACCGACCACAATGTGGATGAAACCCTGAGTATTACCGACCGGGCTTATCTTTTATTCGAAGGAAGGATATTGTATCAGGGAACTTCGCAGGAACTGGCTGATAATCCGGTAGTAAGAGAAAAATACCTGGGAAGGGATTTCGAGCTGAAGAAGAAGACAAGGATTTGATAAGTTTTAAATCCTACTAAGATATGATTCTAAACTTGATTCTCAACTTGATTCCCACAAACAACTTTAGTGACAGATGAACCCAAGACTTGATTCCCGACTTGATTGCCACAAGCAACTTTAGCGACTACATAACAATAAACACCATGCATTTTTATCAAAACCATTCTCTTCTAAATTACAATACCTTCGGATTGGATGTCAAAACCAGGCATTTCTTTGAATTTGATTCTGAAAATGAATTGATTGAGATACTGCAGCATCACCTTATAAAAGAAAACCCCTTGTTGGTAATCGGGCAAGGCAGTAATTTACTTTTTCTGAATGATTTTGATGGTGTAGTATTGCATTCGGCCATCAGAGGAATTCAGGTGATAGAAGAAACTGAAGATGCCGTAATAATCAAGGTCGGTTCGGGTGTAATCTGGGATGATTTAGTTGAATATTGCGTGAAACAAGGCTGGTCGGGTATAGAAAACCTTTCGTTGATTCCGGGGGAAACCGGCGCTGCTGCCATTCAAAATATCGGTGCTTATGGCGTTGAAATAAAAGATGTGGTGCAAAAGGTAAATGCTGTACGTATTGCGGACGGACAGCACTGTACTTTTGATCTGGAGGCATGTCGTTACGCTTACAGGGAAAGTGTATTTAAGAAAGAGCTAAAAGGTCAGTTTATCGTAACTTCTGTGTTAATCCGGTTGTCAAAGAAACCGGTTTTCAACCTGTCATACAATCACCTGGAAAAAGAAGTACTCAAAAATGGAGTCATGAATCTGGAAAATATCAGAAATACCATTATTCAGGTCAGAGAGTCAAAATTGCCGGATCCCAAAGTCCTCGGAAATGCCGGTAGCTTCTTTATGAATCCGGTTGTGAAGAGGGAGCGATACGAAGCATTACAATTGCAATATCCAGAGATGCCGCATTATTACATAAGCGAACAGGAAGAAAAAATTCCGGCTGGTTGGTTGATTGAACAGTGCGGATGGAAGGGACGCACCATCGGAAATGTTGGCGTGCACGCAAAACAGGCTCTCGTTTTGGTCAATTACAGTGGTGCAAAAGGTAAAGAAATAGCAGAGCTTGCGGCGATGATTCAACAATCTGTGGCCGATAAGTTTGGAATTAGTCTGATTCCTGAAGTAAACTTTATTTTCTGAACTATTTTATTCCGAGCCGGTTTAATTCCTGTTGATATTTTTTTGCATTAATGCTGTGTTCTGCATAGGTAACAGCAAAATTATGCTCGCCATTCAATGTCTCCTTGGCAGTCATAAACAAATAATTATGTTTTTCATAGTTTAAAACGGCATCAATCGTTGCCGGTGATGGCAGACGAATCGGACCCGGAGGCAAACCATTATTTTTGTAAGTGTTGAAAGGAGATTTCACCTTTAAATGTTTGATGAGAACCCGGTTGATTGAATAGTCGTTCAACGCAAACCGGATAGTGGGACATGCCTGTAATGGCATATTGATTTTCAGTCTGTTGATGTAGAGTCCGGCTATGATCGGATGTTCCTTCTTTTTATTTGTTTCTTCTTCTACGATAGAAGCCAATGTCATCACTTCCGTTTGTGTCATCGGAATAGCAGCTGCTTTGGTTAACCTCTCTTCATCCCAGAATGCATTGAATTCCTTTTTCATTCTTTCAAAGAGTTCTTCTGTATCAGTGTCCCAAAAGACTTCGTAGGTATTGGGAATGAATATAATTACGGCATTGTATGGATTTAAATCATATTGCTTCAAAAAAACAGAGTCGTTGAGAGCTTTTATGAGGCTTAAAGAATCAGCCATAATCATGGAAGATAACTTGCCGGCTAATTGTTCTTTTGTACGAATGTTGTTGATGACCAGCTTTACCGGATCCTGTTTTCCTCCCCTGAGCTTGCGAAGCAGCACAAAATTCGACATGCCCGGCGTGATTTTATATCGTCCCGTCCGGATTTTCTGATCGTATTTGATTTGTTTTGCAAGTAGTTTAAATGTAAAATTGCTGATAAGTATTGATCTGTCTTTAATTTGTGCGAGTACATCTTCAAACTGATCATTGTCTGAAATATAGAGGTAAGTATCCTCATCCTGAATCGAAGTATTTGGAAGCAGGATGGCGTAAATTGACAGGATTGAAAATAGGCCTAATGTTACCCCGATAGCTAAAAATATTTTTCCCGACAGACTTTTTTTATTTTTCGACATAGTCATTTACATGAGATGCATTATGATAATTTTTGAGCATGCAAAAATACACATAAGTTTTTAAATTTATTGTTTGTTCTTTTTTTGGATAATCCGAATTTCTTTTCTATATTTGCAGCCGCTAAAGCGAAACGGAAGTTTGGGTGAGTGGCTGAAACCAGCAGTTTGCTAAACTGCCGATCGGGCAACCGGTCCACGAGTTCGAATCTCGTAGCTTCCGCATGACCCCTGAAATTGTATGATTTCAGGGGTTTTT
>JAKIYP010000036.1 GCA_022708505.1 Bacteroidota bacterium | reverse complement strand
AATGTTTATCTTTGCTCATAGTAGTATATTTATGGTGTGGTAACTTCAAATATACAACTTTGGAGCTGATTTGAAAAAATTGGCTCCTTTTTTTATTCTATCTAGAAACTTTTATCGGACAACAATAATTTTTAATTAACTTTGCATCTAATTCTCAACTGATGCTGTCAAAAAGTAAAATAAAACTCATCACCTCGCTGGTGCACAAAAAATACCGCGACGAAACCGGACTCTTTGTTGCTGAAGGAGTAAAACTGATCAGTGACCTGTCGACTGCTTTTCATTGTGAATTGTTGCTATACACCCCCCAGCGGGAGATTGAAGTCAGACACCTACAAGCCGGTGAGAGCATTCCTGTAGATGAAAAGGAACTCCATAAAATTTCCACACAGAAATCGCCTCAGGGGATGTTGGCTGTATTCAGGAAGAAAACGCCGGTCAAAATAACCTCCACAGCATTATCCGGACAACTTTGTTTAGCACTCGACGACATTC
This sequence comes from Bacteroidota bacterium, assembly GCA_022708505.1. Lineage (GTDB taxonomy): Bacteria > Bacteroidota > Bacteroidia > Bacteroidales > Paludibacteraceae > Paludibacter. Next base: position 22,105 of record JAKIYP010000036.1, on the reverse strand, counting down.
AGGACCCGGGCAATCTGGGCACCATCATTCGCATCGCCGACTGGTTCGGCATCAGACACATCTTCTGTTCAACCGCCACAGCAGATGCTTTCAACCCTAAAACCGTACAGGCTACCATGGGCGCCTTATCCAGGGTTGAGTTGCATTATGTAAACCTGCCGGAATTTCTTTCCGAAATGAAGGATATCCCCGTGTACGGTACGTTCTTAGATGGAACAGATTTATATACAAGAGATTTAAGCCCTAACGGCATCATTGTCATGGGCAACGAAGGCAATGGCATTTCACCGGAAATAGCTCAATTAGTTACAGACAAACTGATGATACCTAATTACCCCAAAGACGCTCCTACTTCCGAGTCGTTAAATGTGGCTGTGGCAACGGCGATTGTATGCGGGGAGTTCAGGAGGAGAATGTAAGTTTCACACTATTTATCAATATAAAAACTGCTCAGGATGTAAATTTCCGTCGTTTGTTTCCAGCATCACACAATCCACTTCTTTCAACATATCCTCAATTGAATCTGAAATTTTTACTCCATATTTTTTTACTTCATCAATATATTTTGGAATGCGATCTAAGCTGGTCTTTATCGTTTTCGAACCATAAGGATATGCAGCAACTACTCTAAAACCAGCATACTCAGGTTTTGGATCCTCTGTATTAAATGCTTTTACAAATGCCGGAGAGTGTGATGTATCAAGCCCTATAATACCAACCTTTATCTGAGCTTGCAAGGAAGTTCCTACAAGCATCAAAGCGATAAAAATATTAAATACGATTTTTTTCATGGCCATTATTATTATAAATTTAATTTTTTAGAACTTTCATTATCCAGATACAATATCACATTATCCTTTGTTCTTAATATGGTTGCCGGACATTTTTCTGAAATCTCCTCATTCAACGTTCTGTAAACTGCCTCAGCTTTATTAGTTGCCGGAACTACACAAAACAGATATTCAGCACTCAATAAAGTTGGAATTGTTAATGTAAATGCATGTGTAGGAACCTGCTTCAAGGATTCAAAACATTTATCATTGACCTGTTGCTGGCGGCAAACCAAATCCAGCTCCACAACTTTTATCGCTTTTGGATCATTAAAGTCGGCCACCGGAGGGTCGTTAAATGCAATATGGCCATTCTCCCCGATTCCGAGACAGACGATATCCACCGGGTTGTCTGCCAACAGTTTTGCATAGCGGTCACATTCCTGTTCATAATCAGGATTGCTGCCGTTAATATAATTTACAGTCCGGAATGGTACTTTAGCAAAGATATGGTTTTTCAAAAAACTCCCAAAACTTTGAGGCGACCCATCAGGAAGACCGATGTATTCATCCATGTGAAAAGCATTGATACGGGTCCAGTCGATAGACCTGTCTTCTGTCAGATAGCGCAGACAATCCTGTTGTGAAGGTGCTGCAGCAAAAATAATGTTAATAACGGGTTTATTTTGCAGCAATTCTTTTATTGTTAGAGCAATATCTGATGCTGCCCTTTTGCCCATTTCGTCTCTTGTAGCGTAAGCTTTAATTTGTAATTTGTCTTTGACAAATGCCGTAGCAGTTGTCTTTGTTTCAGAATATAACATTTCCCTGAATAATTGTATGTTTAATATTAATATTGTTATCAAAAATCACGATATCGGCATCCATGCCTACCTTAATAGAACCTTTTTGTTTTTCTATTCCCAGTACCCTGGCCGGTGATTCGGTCATCATGCTGACTGCTTCAGTCAAAGGAATCTCGGCCAAATCGCGCATGGTTCGCACGCAACGATCACCGGTAGCCACACTTCCCGCAAAAGCAGTTCGATCTGGTAATTTGGCTACCCCGTCTTCAACCAATACCCTTTGTCCGTCTTTCAGGCTACCCAGAATACTGTCACCATCGCCCATACCAGCTGCACGCATACAATCTGTACACAACATAAGCCTGTTTGGACCTTTAATTTTATAGAGTAATTTCAGTAATGGTTGAGGAACGTGAATGCCATCGGAAATCACTTCTAACACGATGCCGTCATTATAATAGCCCGCTTCCACAACACCTGCATAACGAAAAGCATTACGACGGGTAATACTCGCTGTACAGGAATAGAAATGGGTAATATGGCGAAAACCGTATTCATAAGCCTCCATAGCTTCCTCGAACGTTGCATCGGTATGAGCCATCGAAAGCATGATGCCTCTCTTTTTTAATTCTGTTGCAAATTCCAGTGCACCAGGTAACTCCGGAGCCAGACTCCATCGTTTAATGATATCACCACCCTTTTCTAAAATCTCCATATATTCCTTAGGATCAGGATTACGAAGGTAACGTGGATCCTGTGCACCTTTCTGGTTAAAGGCAAAATAAGGTCCCTCCAGGTGAAGTCCACCCAATATGGCACCTTTCTTATTTGCTTTCTGTGCCTTTCTGAACAGTTCAAAGGTATCGTAAAGTCCTTCGTTGGTACTGGTCAGGGTGGTAGGCAACAGATAGGTTGTACCGTGTTTGGCATGCATTTCAGCCGCACCCAGATAAGCTTCCATGGTAGCATCCATAAAATCGTGGTTACCAGCCCCATGTGTGTGCAAATCAATAAACCCCGGGGAAACATAATTACCACCCGCATCGATTACTTCAGCACCTTCAATATTCACATCACCAGTCTCTACAGCGGTAATAATACCGTCCTCTATCACAACTGAGCCAATCCCTATATCCCTCAGGGGAGTCAGAATTCTTCCGTTTTTTATTATCAGTTTCTTCATTATATAACTATTTTATTTCTATAACCACAAAAGGAACAAAAGATAAACTAAGGGAACACAAAAGATAAACTCTTAAACCAATTAACCACTAACCACTATCAACTAACCACTGATTTTGCTTTTCCCCAATGCTCAATCTTATGCCCAATCGTAGCAAAGAAAATCAGATACAAGAAGCATGGAACAAGCACCCAATAGGCAACTTTGTACGCGTCAAACAGAGGCAGTGCACTATTTAAATCAACCACATAACTGAACACCAGAGGAAGGATGGCACTACCACACAATCCCATTACAAGGAAAGATGAACCCAAATTGGTATATTTTCCCAGATCACGGATTGCCAACGGCCAGATACCCGTATAGATTAACGCATTTGAATATCCCATCAAAACCAGAAACCAAATAGAAATATCCGTCTCCAGTCCGAGTATATTAACTTTACCTGTAGTGAAAATAGTAAGCAGAGAGAACAACAGGCCAAGTGAGGAACATATCAGCAGAGCATTCTTTTGATTCAGATACTTGGGGATGAGTACAATTCCTGACAAATAGCCCAGGAAAGTAAAGAACATAGTGAAAGAAGGAAAGTTCTTCGCATTGCCTTCCAGCGGCAATCCCATCGTTCCCGCATAATCAATAATTGTTGCCAAAGATATCATCTGGGAACCAACATGGAAAAAAATTGCCAGAGCACCAAGGATTAACCAGGGGTACTGGAATATCGAAGTACGGGTATCAACTTTGCCTGAAGTACTCTTGTTGACATCCTTAGCATCCAGTTCCGGCAGCATCGAATAACGAACAACAATACCGAAGATAAAAAGGAAAATACCCAGTATTAAATAGGGAGTCATCACCCCGCGAATCAGTGTATCCAGTGCAGTTTCAAGTTCTGCTCCTGAAAACACACCTTCCTTGATCTGCTGCATCAGTACCTTGTCCGATTCCTTTATCACAACGGCAGCAAAAACCAGATTGGCTATAATTCCGGCCAACTTGTTCCCTGTACCCACGATACTCAACCGTTTGGCGGCGCTCTCACGCGGACCGATAATCGTAACATAAGGATTAGCAGCCGACTGAAGAATGGCCAGACCAATACCAAGCATAAACAGACCTATCAGGAATATCTCGTAAGTACGCCAGTAAGCGGCAGGCACAAACAACAAGGCACCCAGCGCCATAAACCACAACCCGTACATGATACCACGCTTGTAACCCACCTTATTCAACAAGAAAGAGGAAGGAATGGCCATCACCAGATAAGCAATAAAAAAAGCAAAAGTAACCAGATAAGACTGTACGATGGTGAGTTCACAGGTCAGCTTAAAATAAGGTATTAAAATCGTATTGACCCAGGAAACCAATCCAAAAATGAAAAATAAGGTAGCCAAAATCAACATCGAAAAAAAACGGGTACGCTTCTCGGAAGCGACAGCAGGCGCGGTCTTGCTCATGATATATACGTTTAAGAGTTTATAAATTACGCAATTAGCCCTGATTTTCGTATATCATTTTCACTAAAATCAGGTTGGACGTTGCAAATTTACATCTTAGAACGTAATAAAAACACCCTAAAAACGTAATACTATCTTCAAAAAGCGTTTTTTTATATCCCAGAAAACTGTTTGCGAAATTCGTTCGGAGTATATTCCTTATATTTCTTAAAAATTCTGGAGATATTTTTGCTATCATTAAATCCGGATTGCAAAACAATATCAATTAAAGGCTTATCTGTGGTTATCAGCAAATTAGCCACATGATCAATCCGTCTCCGAATGATATATTGATAAATGGATATTCCCATTTCATCCTTAAATTTAATTTCAAGAATCCTGCGTGAAAGAGGCACTAACCCCACTAATTCGTCAATCGACTTCAATGTGATATAATTCTTTTCTATGTAATCCACAACTACTTTCACATGCGTATTGTGAATCACAATTTTTTCGGTCGACTTCCGCACAACAATACGTAAAGGCTTAACTACAATATTGAATGGAACATTTCTTCTCTCTTTCACCATCTGATGCAACAACCTGGCTGCCTCATACCCCCCTTTCTCAACATCAAGTACAATAGAAGAAATAGGAGGATCTGATAAATTACATATCATCTCGTCATTATCTACCCCCAACAAGGCAATATCATCCGGAATCCTTATATTATTAATTTTACACAACTGGGATATTTGTAACGCAAAACTATCGTCACAGGCAAAAACAGCGACCGGCTTTGGCAACGAAAGCAACCATTTTTCCAATTCAATATGACTTGCCTCCCATTGTTCATCGCTAAGACTCTCTGTTTCAAACAGAAAGAAAGAACCTCCCTGTTTTTCCACTTCATTTTTAAACCCTAATGCGCGCTCCTCAGACCAAATGACCCCTCTGTTGCCATAGAAAGCAAAATTCCTGAATCTCTTTTCAATGAAATATCTGGCTGCCATCTCGCCCGTTTCAATATAACTTCCGGTAAGATTTGAAAAATAATCACTCCGCTCCCGGAAATTCTGAAGCACAACCGGAATATTTAAATCTTTGAGCAATGTTTTACCTTCGGTATCCCATTGTGCTATAATTGCATCAGCCTTCCAGTCTCTTGCCCATTTAACAATACCTTCTTTTCCATACAATGATTTATAATAAGATGGCAATCGGTAAAATATCCAATATCCATATTCTTTGGAATAATTTATAACACCCCGAAGTAAGCCACGGCTGAACTCACTGGAATAATCAATCAATAAAAGTACTCGTATCATGATGAATTTTGTTTCTCAATGGCTAAATATTCAATAAAAATCTGCAAATAGAAGGTATTCTCATCTGTTGATTCAAATGATGCACAAATATATTAATTTTTTTCAATGCATTGGTTGTTCAGTTTATGCCCCCGGAAAATTAATTTTACGTTTTTTGAGGATAACAAAACGAAAAACACGGACATATATACCAAGAAAAATCGCATCTTTGACCAGTTTTCAAACAGACAAAACATGAACATATATTTATGTAGATACCTTTAACATTTAATACTCAATCCATAAACACATAAACATGACAACAAGAAGAGATTTTCTAAAAAACCTGGCAACAGGAACAGCTGCACTATCAGTAGGGGGAATTATACCCGGAGTAAGTGCAAAAAGTTATAACAGCATTTTAGGTTCTAACGAAAAATTCAGAATCGGTGTTATGGGAGTAAATTCGAGAGGACTTGCTATGACGAAGACTCTCGCTATTCATAAGAATGCTATCGTTACCCACATTTGTGATGTTGATTCCCGTGCTGCAGAAAAAGCTGTTAGCAATGTAAAAAAAGCGGCAGGTAATACTCCTAAAATCTTTGCAGATATCCGTGAGATGCTCAAAGAGGATTTTGACATCCTGGTGGTTGCCACTCCCGACCATTGGCATGCACCGGCTGCCATTATGGCTATGCAGGCAGGAAAACATGTTTACCTGGAAAAACCAACCAGCCACAGTCCTGCAGAAAACGAATTACTTATCCGTGCTGCAGCCAAATACAACAAAATCGTTCAGGTTGGTAATCAGCGCAGATCCTGGCCTAATGTTATCAAAGGTATCGAAGAAGTACAAAACGGAACAATCGGTAACGTGTATTATGGGAAAGGATGGTATACAAACAACAGGCCTTCAATCGGAATCGGGAAAGTTGTTCCGGTACCGGATTGGTTGAACTGGGATTTGTGGCAAGGACCCGCACCACGTGTAAAAAACTTTAAAGATAACTTCGTACATTATCATTGGCACTGGTTCTGGCATTGGGGAACCGGGGAAGCTCTGAAAAACGGAACTCACTTTGTAGATATGTTACGCTGGGGTATGGAAGTGGACTATCCGACTAAAGTAACTTCAGTTGGAGGAAGATACCGCTACCAGGATGACTGGGAAACACCGGACACTCAGCTTATTGGATATGAATTTGGAGACAAAAAGTCATTCGTATGGGAAGGACGCAGTTGCAATGGGAAATCTATCGAAGATTATGGTGTAGGCGTTATATTCTATGGAGAAAAGGGAAGTATTGTTATTAGCGGAGGAAATGAATATAAGGTTTACGACCTGAAAAGTAAATTAATTAAACAGGTTGACAGCACGGTTGGCTTCGAAGAAGGTAATTTAATGGGACCATCACAACAGCTTGATGCGCTACACTTTACCAATATGTTTGAAGGAATTCGCACTGGAGCCAAATTAAATTCCGACTTATTAAATGGATGTATCAGCACCCAACTCGTACAACTTGGAAACATCTCCCAGCGAGTTGGACGTTCTCTGAATATTGATCCTGTTACCGGAAGAATAATCAACGACAAGAAAGCCGAGAAACTTTGGAGTCGTAGCTACGAAAAAGGATGGGAGTTAAAAATTTAAGATTCTCAATATTATTCCCATTTGCAATGGCTATTCAAACTAAGAAGTCAGGTGGAACCAATCCACCTGGCTTCTCGTTTTTTTATCTATTATAGATCAACAAATTTCATATTTAAAACTGAATGAGTAAATTTGCATTTTTGAAACAGCTAACAACGGAAAGCAGAATACGACCTTTAAACCACAAAAGGAACAAAATAAGGACTAAGGAAACACAAAAGGAAATTTTCATTAAACCATATAAGCCATATAAATTACATATAAGCATTTAGACATCAGACTTCAGACAAATATATAACACTTTATTCTATAAAAACTAATAAATACATGAAAACAAACAGAAGAACCTTCCTCAAAACCGCCGGAAGTTTAGCGCTCTTCAGCGTAGTTCCGCGCCATGTATTGGGACGTGGATACATTGCTCCCAGCGACCAGCTGACCAAAGGGGTTATCGGCGTGGGCAGCATGGGTAAATCGCATTTCAGATATGACGGTACCCGCGTAGTGGCCATTTGCGATGTCAATAAAAATCATTTGAAAGAAGCAACCGACCGGTTAAAGGAAAATGTAAGTCAGTACCACGATTTCAGGGATTTGTTACTCGATAAAAATGTAGATATCGTACACATCGCGACACCTCCTCACTGGCACGGACTCATGGCTGTGGAAGCTGCCAAAGCCGGAAAAGATATTTTTTGCGAAAAACCCATGACCCGCACCATCGGCGAAGGAAAGAGAGTTGTGGAGGCCATGCAGCAGTACGGCCGCGTGTTCCGACTGAATACCTGGTTCCGGTTTAAAGACCCTTTTTACGGCTTGGGCACTCCGGTAAAACCGTTGAAAAAACTGGTTCAAAGCGGATTGCTGGGTTGGCCGCTGAAGGTCACCATCAGCAAACATACCGGTTTCAACTGGAAATTCTTCTGGATAGGAAAAACAGATCTACTCCCGCAACCCACGCCCAAAGATCTGGATTACAACATGTGGCTCGGACCGGCTCCTTTTAAGCCATACAACGAACATCGCACCGCAACTACTTTCCGAGGTTACTGGGATTATGATGGTGGTGGACTCGGTGATATGGGACAGCACTACATCGACCCGGTGCAATATATCCTGGATAAAGATTATACCAGTCCGGTTAAAATCGAAGTGGATGCACCACAACAACATCCGGATGCTGTCGGTGTTTGGAATTCAATAACCTACACCTACGAGGATGGCTGTCAAATTGTATTGTGGGGAGAAGACTATGGCCAGCCAAACACCCCTTACATAGCTGGTCCAAAAGGAAATGTTTACAAAAACTTCGTTTGTGATATACCTGACTGGCAACGCAAACTGGCCGATTATCCGGAACCGGCCGATCAAAACACCGACTTCCTGGAATGTATCAAAACCCGTCAGAAATTCGCATTGAATGAAATGAACGGCCATCGTTCTTCTACCATTGTAAATCTGGGTGTTATCGCGTTGCGCCTGAATCGCACCCTGCATTTCAACCCGGTGACACAGGAATTCATCAACGACCCCGAGGCCAACCGCTTATTGGATCAACCCATGCGGGCACCGTGGAGCATATAAACCCCATCAATAGCCACCACATCAATAGCCTCCACATTTATGTGGTGGTTCAAGAAAAATTAAATAACAAATCATCAATAGCCTCCACATTCATGTGGAGGTATAAAAAAATAAATTGATTAAAATGAAACGCATAATATTATTATTAAGCCTGTTCAGCCTGCTGATGCTTCAGCCATCAATGGCACAACTACCCAAGAACAGGACTACTGCAACCGTAATAGCCGATGCACTCAGTCAGTTACCGGCTTCAAACGGCAAAAAATACAATCAGGTTATTTCTGAACTGGTATTAACAGGCGAAGAGGGACTGCTGCAATTAGTCGGTATGCTAAACCCACCTGAGGTGGGAAAAAATGCAACCGTAGAATTCGCACTGAGCGGCTGGACTCATTTCTCTGCAACTGACGCAGCATTAAGAGAAATGACTGCTAAAGCATATTTGAAAGCGTTGGATATGACCCAAAATAAAGTTCATAAAGCCTTTATCATCCGTCAATTGGAACTGGTCGGAGAAGCAGAAAGTATCGATAAATTAGTCAGTTACCTTACTGATGCTGAATTGGTAAACCCGGCAGCTCAGGCATTAGTTGCCATGGACACTCCTGAGGCTAAAAAGGCCTTATTAGAAGCCTTGCGTAGAGCTAATGCTGAGACTGAACTGTCAATCGTCAATGCAGTGGGACAAACTTTCAATACCGATGCAGAACCCATTCTACTGGAGAAACTGAAAAAATCAACATCCGAAGAAAGTGATAAAATCATCCTGACCGCTATCAGCAAAAGTGGAACTGGTTTTTCACTGAAAGCGTTAGAAGAAAAAGCTGCTGCTAAAAAATATCAGTATGAAAAATCAGGTGCATTGGATGCTTATATCAACCTGATTGAAAGAGTGGCCGAAAGAAAAGATAATAGTTCAGCTCAAAAAGCAGCTCAAAAACTCTTATCTAATGCAACCAAAAGCAATAATTTTGAAGCCCGTGTCGCAGCTTTAAATATACTGATGCAGATACCTACCGTTGATAAAGCTAAACTGGTAAAAAAAGCAATCAGCGATAAAGACAAAGCGTATGTCAGTCATGCTTTAAGTTTATACAACACTCCTGACGAGAAAACTACCAACAGTATTGTTAAAAATATCTCCAAAAAAGAAATAGCTACGCAGGAAGTTATATTGTACTGGCTCGGTAATACAAAACAGGAAAAACAACTCCCGCTCGTATTATCTTATTTTAATAACGAAAATACAGACCTCCGCACTGCGGCTATTCGTTCGGCATCCGGTATCGGCGGCATTCAATCGACGAAGGCCATATTGGAACTATTGGAGACAGATGCCCCCAAAACCCTTAAACTCGTTGAAAGCACACTTCTGTCTTCGAAAGCTGATGTTACCTCAGGAGTGATGTCGGTATATGATCAGGCCAGTGAGGGAGGAAAACTGGTCGCCCTAAATGTATTGAGCAACAGGAAAGCCACACAATATGCCGCTTCTGTTATAAATGAAATGGAGAAAGGTAGTCTCAACGTTCAACAAAAAAGTGCACAAATCCTGAAAAACGTGGTGACTGAAAAGAATCTCGGTCAACTCTTCATCCTGATGGAGAAACCAAAACAACCCTACCTTACACCTATACAGGAAGCAATCAATCAGGTATTGTCCGAACTTCCTGCAGAGAAGCAAATGGAAATCATCAACAAACAAATGGAAACATCTTCATTAAAACGTTTGTACTATCCTTTGTTAATCAAAACAGGATCCAAAGCTTCATTCGACATGATTGCCGAAACCTACAAACAAAGCACAGGAGACGACAAAGAGGCTGCATTTAAAGCGCTTATCACTTCGTCTGATTTCGAAACCATCTATCTGTTATTGGATATTTTGGAAGCTAATCCCCCTGCTGCCAATGCTAAAGAAGCTGTTAACGCCATCCTTAAATTAATTGCATCTTCCGGCAAAACAGGAGAGGTGCAAACTGTATTCCTGCGCACCGTAATGCCTTTTGCACAAGACATCCAACAACAGAAAAACATTATTGGTATGCTGGGAAAAGCCGGCACATTCCAGGGATTGCATGTTGTTGCCACCTATCTTGAGAAACCGGAATTGAAGGAAGCTGCCTGTCAGGCCATCATTAGTATTGTGCTTGACAGACCTGAAATGGCAGGTGCCTCTACAACAAAAATTCTACAAAAAGTAATGAAAGAAGTTGATAATCCTGATGCCGGTTACCAACGTGACGCCATTCAAAAGTACCTGAATGAAAATCCGACGGATGGTGGTTTCGTTGCCATGTTCGACGGAAAAAGCCTGAATGGTTGGAAAGGACTTGTTGGCAATCCGCTCACTCGTGCAAAAATGACTCCGAACGAGTTGAAACTGGCACAGGAAAAAGCTGATAAAGAAGCTGTAGAGAATTGGATTCCTGGAGCAGGCGAATTGCTGTTTACCGGTAAAGGCAATAACCTGTGTACCGAGAAGCAGTATGGCGACTTTGAAATGTATGTCGACTGGAAACTCTATCCCGGAGCCGAACCGGACGCCGGTATTTACCTGCGTGGCACGCCTCAGGTACAAATATGGGATACCGCCCGCGTAAAAGTCGGTGCCCAAGTGGGCTCAGGTGGGTTGTACAACAACAAAGTCAACCAAAGCAAACCACTGAAAGTGGCCGATTTGAAGTTAGGTACCTGGAATACTTTCTATATTAAAATGATAGGCGAACGGGTAACGGTTTACCTCAATGGTGAGTTGGTGACCGACAATGTCATTCTGGAAAACTATTGGGACAGAAGTCAGCCTATCTTCCCGTTTGAACAAATAGAATTACAGGCCCATGGCAGCAAGGTTGCCTACCGCGACATATACATCCGTGAAATTGAGCGTCCCGAGCCATTTAAGCTATCCGCTGAAGAAGCTAAAGAAGGTTTTGAAGTACTATTCGATGGCACCAACATGCACAAGTGGACCGGAAACACCACCGACTATATCACCGAAGAGGGCAATATAGTATTGTATCCGAGCAGAAGTTTCGGTGGCAATCTGTACACCAAAGATGAATTTGATAATTTCGTTTTCCGCTTTGAGTTCCAGTTAACTCCCGGCGCCAACAACGGATTAGGTATTCGTACCCCGATGGAAGGTGATGCGGCTTACGTGGGTATGGAGCTGCAAATCCTCGACAACGACGCACCAATTTACAGCAAACTGAAAGAATGGCAATACCATGGTTCAGTTTATGGTATTATTACAGCTAAAAGAGGTTTCCTAAAACCCGTGGGCGAATGGAATTATCAGGAGGTTATTGCCAACGGTGACAATATCAAAATCACCCTGAACGGTACCGTCATCCTCGAAGGAAATTTGAAAGAAGCCACCCAAAACGGCACCTTGGATAAAAAAGATCATCCGGGTTTATTTAATAAATCAGGACATATCGCTTTCCTGGGACATGGATCGAAGGTGAAGTTCAGGAATATCAGGGTGAAGAGGTTGTAGTTATATCTCAAGATTATTAATAACAAGTAAAGACGTTGCATGCAACGTCTTTACTTGTTTTGCACAACAACCGCTTTAGGCATAAACTACTAATTCTATTCGAAACAATTTTTTATATTTGCACCCACACAAAAAAAACACGAAAATGAAAAAAAATCGATCGGGGGCATTTCCACCCAGGAATCGTGGAGCAAACTGACTTCTACCTGGAACAACGTGACCAAATCGACAGTTGGTCAGTTAACCGGCTTAAAAGCAGTGAGCACGGATTTAAGCGCTTATGCTACCGAGCGTGCACTCGAAGGGTTGTTCCTGCAAGTTGGACTGGAAGAGCAAAAAATCCGTGAAGACCCGACGGCAAGGGTTAGCTATATACTGAAACAGGTGTTCGGACAGTTGGATCAATAAAACATCAAATACACTGCAATATCCTCCCACGGATAAGCTGTTGACACATAAGTCCGGGATTCTACTTCTTCTTGAGGAACACCATCACCATCCATATATGGTCTGATGGATTTGAATTTATATTGCAGATTTTTGATGCAGGCACGGGTTTCGGTACTGTTGTTAGTACTGAAAGAATACCGGTTTACCGTCCATTTATTGTGACCATTTGATTTGAGTAAGACATTGGCAAAACTTCCGGAAAAATCTTCTTCGAATTCATAGGTACCGTTGTTCAAACGCATCGAATGGGTAATGTTTAACGTCCCTTTGATGAAATTATACACCATATGCTGATTGATACTTTCAGAATTGGCATTGACAATCAAAGTGGAGTCGGTTATCTGCTGACTGAAAGACATCGTTGTGTTAAAGTCTTCCGCATATACCCTGTACACGCTCGGGCCAAAAGTAGCCCCCTCACCTCCACCAAATAAAATCTGCAACTCGGTGGTTTCTTCGATTGTGTGTATTGGCAGTCCAGTAGCTGTTCCTTTACGCGCAAATAACAACCCGTCGAAGAACTTCAAATCTGGCAACGGGAAACATTCTATTTCATCCGCGATGGAAGTATTTAAAATATCCCCGGTGTTTTTATTGACAAACAGAATATAGGTCATGTAATCATTCAGGTTTGGTTTGGAAGGGTCATACAACCCAGCCAGGACGGTAATGGTGTCTTTTTTACTGACATCTGTCCATTCCATCAGCTTTTTATCGCTATTATAAATTCCGGTATAAACCGATATATTTTCAGGTTTTGATTTTCTGTAATACTTAATCAACATTCTCTGATAACTATTCATGTTATATATCTGTACCATTTTGGAAGATAGATTACCAAAAGAGAAATTCACTTTTTCATTGATTTGTTTTTCATTGTCTTTAAAACGAATGTATTTATTCACAAATGATTTATAATTGGCTCTCAGGTGTTTCAGGGGATCGGCATCCGGATCTTCTTCCTTATTAAATACATTGAAACCGGACATACTGCCTTCATACAGGAATCTTACGTAACGATCATATTCAGTTCCGATATTCACATCAGCATCTCCATCAGCCAGATTGGCTTTGATGAAATCATCCAGATAGCCCAACCAGGAACTGAAATAAGGCGTCTGTTTCAGTAGCTCTACAGGATCCAGCTTTTTACCCGGTCGGTAAGAACGCAAGTAATGCAGGAACAGACTGGCCAGATTCATATCGGCTGTCTGTCCTGAGCTGGCCAACTTAGATACGACCGGTATATTCATGCTGTTGTACCAGGGTTTCGACAGTATATCGAAAATTGAATTTTCATTGAGATTGGTTTCCAGTGCCTCTGACAATAACTGTTCGGGTTCCGGGGTTTCCAAATCTTCTTTTTCCGTCCATACAATACGGTCTGCCAGCGGTGCTGTGGCTTCCATCCAGAAATAATTCGATAACATCACCGTCATGTAGTAGTCCTGTGTGAAATGCATGTACTCGTGGGCAATGACCGACTTGAGATACTCTCGTTTCCCTTTGATGTCTTCTTTCATATTGGTCGCCACTGCAGGGTCGATGTAAATATGTCCTCTTCCTGCCAGGAAGGTTCCCGCATCGGTCATGCCGGCTGCACTACCCAATGATTTCAGATACACATTAAATCGCAGGGAAGGATGCTCAAGTCCTTTCGCGACAAAGGCATCAATAACTTGTTTTGCATAATAAGCAATATCCTGCACCATATAAGGGGTGCCATCATTTTCCGGATCTATATTGCTGTCGTACCAGGGATTGGGGTTCTTCGCTGCTTTAGGATCATACAATATGTTTATTGTATTCATGTAATCAGCGTCATTATTATAGAATACATTGACCCGCTCATTAGTAAACCGGTGCGTGTAACCAGCATGAGCCAATTCGAACCAGGCCAACTTGGTCAGGTGATCGGTCATGAAGGTCAGGGTTGTATCCTTACTGTCGATACTGGCATTATCATAAAATACCCACTCCTGCAATTTTTCATCGAAATAGGCAGGACGGTAATTCTCTAATTTCATCGGATCAAAACCGGCTTTATCGAAGTTCTTAAACCGGATGATCAATGGTTTATCAAATTTAGAAGCCTGATCGAGGTGTACATCATAAATGAGACTATGGCGAATGACTGAGTCGGGCATTACCGGGAATTGATCCGATTCAATGACGGTCATCCTGACCTCACCCTCCAGTAAACCCATCGGCAGGGTAATTTCCAGGCTGTCTAAATCAACAGTCTTAAAACCTCCACTAAGATTTACCGTGGTGTCGTTGATGACTTTTCCATAGGGTACTACCTTGATGGTGTCGCTGTAACGCGGATAACAGCCCGACTCCAGCAAAGCGTTCCGGTAATAGGCTGTAGTTTTAGGGAAGAGGACTAACTCTTTATCCTGTACCGATTCCAGGTTATTTTTCAATTCAGCCTGACTCATTTCCGGCGATATATCAAACCAGTTTTGCTGATCGAGGGATCCCTGCCATTGTTGAATTCCTCTGACTTCCCAGGGCGATATCAGCGTTACAAAACGGTTGGTAATATCGTTGCCTTTTACTAACTCAGAATTTAAGACCTTCGTTTGAAATAAATCATCCAGATATTCCTGTTCTGTCCAGCTTTTCAGGCTGAAAGTATCAGTCATCAACGAATTCAGGCTGGCTAACATCAGTCCATTGTTAAAATTATATTCAGGAGGGTTGTCGTTGGTAATTACACAATAAAAACGCTTGTTGAATATTTCAGGTGTTCCTTCCAACTTCAGTACTGAATCGGTCATGATGAACAAAGCTTTTGAATCGGGATCGGCAGGGTCAAAAGCATACCAACTGTAAATATCGTGCGGACTGGTTCGTGAAATAACCTTTGACGCATATAAGCGTAGTGTGTCTCCCGGCAAGAGTCCGAATGAATCAGCCAATAGAGGTACCGGCTGTTGTTCATGTACCGGGTTCAGGATACTATCGGAACGGGGAATATCCTGATAGATAAAGCGATTGCCTTTCAGACTGAAACCGCCAAATTTGCGACAAAGCAACTCTAATGGAATAGGACCGCTCATCTGGTTATTATTCAGGTACAATTCCGACGGAGTTAACATCTTGAGCACTTCGGGAATTCTTGTCAGTTGATTGTGACTTAAATCCAGCCGGTTAAGCTTTGTAAAATTTAACAAAGCAAAAGGGATAGTTGTCATTTTATTCCCGGCCAGGTTAACCTCAATCAAATTTCCTAATCTGGAGAAAGAAGCAGGTAAATCATTTAATTTATTGTAAGTCAGCCCCAGTCTTTTCAAA
Organism: Bacteroidota bacterium; assembly: GCA_022708505.1. GTDB lineage: Bacteria > Bacteroidota > Bacteroidia > Bacteroidales > Paludibacteraceae > Paludibacter. The sequence continues at coordinate 6,107 of JAKIYP010000036.1, read as the reverse complement.
CTTGATAATTGTCCAATTGATTCAGGCAATTTCACCAACTCATTACTATCAAGCAATAAATCAGTAAGACCCGTTAATTGACCAATATTATCCGGAAGCGAATTAAATTTATTGTTATTCAATTCCAACATCTTAAGATTGACCAGACTATCAAACACCGGGTTTAGCTCTCCCGAAAACAAGTTATAAGCAACTTTTAATTCCCTTAAATTGGTCAGATTACTAAACGTTTGAGGCAAATTACCTTCGAGCTTATTAGAAGAAAGATCCAGGTAGTGTAGTTTTTTCAAACTACCTATTGCTTCCGGAATAATACCCTGTAACTTATTGTCTGAAAGGTTCAGACCGGTTAATTCTTTTAAATTGGAGATATGCTCCGGTATATTCCCGCTAATCTGATTTCCCTGTAGATTCAGGGTGCGAAGTTGCTCTAATGTTGCAATACCTGCCGGGATACTTCCTGTCAGTTGATTTGACCACAACTTCAACACTTTTAGTTTCTTCAGACTCCCCAGCTCTTCCGGCAGGCTACCACTCATACATCTTGTCAGATCCAACTCTTCAAGATGAGTCATCAATCCGATTGTTGATGGGAACGGTGTATTCAGGGTATCTGTATAACTGTTGATTATAAGCGTTCGGAGTTTACGTAATTCAAAAATGGAAGCCGGAACTGTGCCCTGCATGCTTCCTGTCATTTTCAATGATAACAATTGGTCAAGTTGTCCTATTTCTTCGGGTATCTGTTGATGTACACCATTTCCTCCTGTTAAGTCAAGTTCCACTACCCTGCCAGCCACAACTTCAACTCCTCTCCAGTCTGTGATTGAAGTATTCACATCCCACTTATTCAATTGAGAGTTGATTTGTGTCATCCTTTGTAAATCTGCTTCATCAATTTCAAAAGGTTTTGGAGAAATGAAAACAACATGTATTAAATTATTACCAAAGGTATATCCTGCCTCTACAGTAGAACTTGTATTAATCTCGAAGTAACCATCGTTATGACCTCCCCACCCAAAATTCAAATGCATAAAACCATTGGAATCATAGCCATCAATCACCAGTGCATGTCCCGGATCGCCCGGCAACTCAATGTATATTGGTCGCCCCTGATTGAGCTCCATATATACATAATCTGTTTCGTTTTTGGTTTCGGAGTTTATATAATTTACATGATAATTAAAAAAACGGCTAAAGTTGTCTATATAATTATTGGCTCCGGGAACACTCCCATAAGGATCTCCACAGTATTTCATTTCAGTCGCTATCCCCACATGTTTCGATAATTTCATATAATCATCGGATGTCGGTTGATCCCAATTATAAATGGTATTTCCAAAATCAGCACATTGCTCACCGTAGCCGGAATTTGTATAACAATGAGAGCCAACGCCCTGTTGCGGATGTTTGTGGTAAGCCATGATCTGAGCAAGCGCAGTCGCCACACAACCGGTTGGACAACCTCCAACTTCCTCATGATAAAACTGATCCAGATGAATCCCTGCCACATCCAGCATAGGAGCAATAACCGGCTCGGCTTCAGAAACATCACGAAGAGGCTGAGCTTGCATCAGAGCTCCTTTTTCATACATCTGTAACAACGCTTTAAAATTAACAGGGAGATTTTCAGTCAGCAATGTTTGATTATGTGTATACCCAACAATACGACCTTCATTATCATTAGTTGCAATAACCACAAAACCTTTTCCCTGCTGCTGTAACACATACACCGGATTACATACCGTATCATGGGAAATATAAACCGATTGAATTTGGAATGTTTCAGCCCTAATTTTTTGGTGATGACCGGATGGTGATGAAATTGTTTTTTCGGTAGTAAAGAAAGACGCAGCCATCTGCCGGACATGCTCCGGAATATCAACGGCAAAAGCTCTCCCGACCGAAACAATCAGCAACAGCATAAGAATATGTAGCTTTGTCTTTTGCATGATGAAGCTAATTTGCGACTATAACTTTTGTTACCTGATGCAGTTCACCCGCGCTGATGACTACATAATACATTCCTTTCTCCCAGTTAATTGCAGTTGTCAAATCACCCGACAAAGGCTGGTTGAGATATAACTTCCCGTTTGTGTCGAACACGCGTATTTGTGCCTCAAGTGGGAAGTAGCTATTCACCCGGACTTGGAGTTCGTTTGAAATCAACGTCGGAATTACTTTCACGAGATCTTCCAGGTAGTTTTTTTTGATTTTCATCTGTGCATCGACCTGAATGCTTTGTTCAACATAACAACCCGCCCGATCACTGACCCGCAGCGTATAGTTACTTCCAACAACAGGCATAATCACAGCAACATCTCCGGTCGCCACTACCGAATCATTTTTCAGCCATTCCAATAGAAAGGGAGCTGTTCCACCACTGATATCAAAACCAATAGCTCCCAACACAACCGGAATGCCAACAGGCAATCCTTCTGAAAATAATGTCACCACTTCTAATGCCTGCTCTGATTGTTGAGGCATGCGCATCCGGATGACGGTCTGCGCATGAACCGGCATTAGCAATAGAATAAAAGCTATTATTATCAGAACTTTTTTCATATCATCAATTTTTGGGGACAGACAAGGCCAGTCTGAATCCAACCGTTTCACATCTGAAACTAACTCTCTCGTATTCGGTACCCGGCCATGTAACTTCATAACAGGAAGGTACCAGATATTCCCGGTAATCGGTTCTACATTGCACATTGTCACTAAACGAAGCACTGCTAATGAAATTTCCGCCACGAATCACCCGTAGGTCACCCGTAGCCGGGCCTTGCGGATTTTTCACCGTTTCATTAGGATAGTCACCATACCAATCGCTACACCACTCACTTACATTTCCACTCATGTCGTACAACCCCAACTCATTCGGTTTCAAAGTACCAGCAGGATGTTTTATCCACCCAGCATTCGAGTCCGTCCAGGCAATTTCATCAATTTGATTGCTCCCTGCATAGATATATTGTTTGGAATACTTACCACCCCGGGCTGCCATTTCCCATTCGGCTTCCGTTGGCAGCCTAAAATCATACAGTGTTTTTTGTTTTAATGCAGGAAGAAAATGCGTTACAATATCCTGGTAGGAAATGTGGCTAACAGGCAAGGAAGCTGCGGTATATATCGGATTATCTTTGGCTGAAGTAGTCATCGTGTCGTAAGGTAACACCCCGGTCACCGCTTTACACAATGCATTTGTCACTTCAACATCAGCAATATAAAAACTATCCAGTTCCACGGTGTGCGTATAATAACTACTGCCATAAGCAGACCGTACAAAGCTACCGGCTTCCACCAGTACCATGTTGAAAGTCACCTCTCCGACGGATATATTAATTTTCGGTGCGCCAGCCTGACTGACAACCACCGTATCCTTCCTGGTACCCGAGCTGATGATTAGATTAGATTTTCGCTGGAAACCATTATTTGCCGTTGCGCCCACCAAAATACCGGTTTTCCCTTTACCGGATGTTTGCGTACACTGAATCCAGCTTTCAGCAGCACTTATACTCCAGTCACCACTGGTCTGAATTACAATTAACTGCGCATCTTTGTCACACGTAAAATGTATGGCAGCAACCAGCACCAATGCTGCATTTTCATCATCTGGGTCTTCGTTGTCAGGATCTTCGTCGTCGGGTTCTTCTGTATCGGGAGGGTTTATTTCAGGCTCTTCTATGTCGGGCTTACAACCAGCTATGGTCATGAGGATGACCATGATAAACAGTTGTATAAGCACCTTTAAATTCATAGCAATGATATAGTAGGAACAAATAGAAAACAAATGTAAGGAAAATTTATTTCATTTCCAAGGTTGAAGAAAAACAATTTACAAATTTACAGTCAACACGCCACTATTCAAGGTACGTCCCACCATCAAGGGTGTTTTCGGAAACTACCAGGATATCTTCAACCCGGCTCAACACAGGTTGAGCTATACCATGTGTGGTGAAACCCGTATGGAACCGGTATTGAAAAACGTTGAACTGGTAAAACTCAAATCGAAACTTCCGTCCACCTAGAGTTTCTTCGATGGTATGAGCCGGCAAAGCAACACGGTCATCACCCCTGGTGGAAACGTGGAAATCAAGGGAGATTGCGACAAAATACAGGTTAGATTGATCGAGAGGATATTCAAAGCAGGAAATCAACTGGTTATCTACAAGATTCAGGATAACCTTGCGCCCTTTGCTGTAAAAGAAGATTCATAATTGTTGTCCGGTAAAGTTTATTAGATTCTTCGCTGCACTCTATTAGATCCCTCACTTCCGTTCGGGATGACAACGATTCAGAGAGGTCAAATACCGTCGCACCATCTTTCCATTTACAATTAGATTCTTTACGGCGACGGTTCGGAAACCATAGCACCCGTCGTTGCAAAAATAGAATAGTTTTACAGACTTCTGCCGACGGGCAATATTAATAAAGTGAAAATTGTCATCCCGAACGGAAGTGAGGGATCTAATTTTCTACTACTGATTCGCATTAATAATTTATCTGTACTTTCAGACCTGTCAGGTTTTAAAAACCTGACAGGTCTCTTGAAATAAAAATCATCGTACAAACTATTGTAATTATCACTAATTATCCTTATCTTTGTAATTGTGTAATAAAGCATAATAATCCTGCTATATCTTTATAACTATGTACATTGACACAATTATAAACAATTCTCCGAACTCAATTCTCAAAGGGATTGCAGAAAGAGTAAAGGAAAGAAGACTTGAAAGGAATCTTACACAAAAAGCTTTTGCCAAACGTGCAGGTGTCGGATATGATGCCTATCGTAAATTTGAAAGTACCGGAGATATTACATTACATAATCTTATTTTATGTTCTATTGCATTAGACGATACGGAAGGCTTTTCCAATTTATTTATTCAGCAATCATATCAAAGCATTGATGATGTTTTGAAAAGACAAGCAGTAAAAAAAAGAAAAAGAGGTTCTAGAAATGAATGAGATTAAGATAACAGAAGTTTTCATGAACGGGATTAAAGTCGGGCAGATTGCATTAACCCCTGAGGCTCTTTGTGCATTTGAATATGAACCTGCCTATTTAGCATCCGGAGTATCTATTTCTCCATTTAACCTCCCTCTCAAATCGGGTGTGTTTGTCGCGAAACGTATTCCTTTTAATGGAGGATTTGGAGTGTTTGATGATAGTTTGCCTGATGGTTGGGGTAATCTTATTCTCGACAGATACCTAAAAAGCAAAGGAATTGATTCTACAAAACTGACGCTCCTTCAACGACTTGCATTGGTAGGGAGTACCGGACGTGGTGCGTTGGAATATCGACCGGATTACAGTAAATCGACAACAGATGAAATTATCAATTTTGACAATCTGGCGACTGAAGCTGAAAAAGTATTGACAACCGATTATAATGGCGAGACTCTTGACACTTTGTATAAATATGGAGGCTCTTCTGGTGGTGCGCGACCTAAAGTTTTAGTAAAAATTGAGGGTAAGGAATGGCTCGTTAAATTTAAAGCAACAATGGATCCCGACAATATCGGGAAAATAGAATACAATTACTCCTTATTAGCTAAGAAATGTGGTATTAATATGCCTGAAACCAACTTATTTGAAGAAAAATATTTTGGAGTGGAGCGTTTCGACAGAAGCCATTCAGGGAAAACACATACTGTTAGCGCAGCCGGATTATTAAATGCTAATTACCGGGAACCCAGTCTGGACTATGAAGCTTTATTGAAATTATGTCATATCCTGACCAGAAACATGGAAGAAGTTTACGCGCTTTTTCGTTTGATGGCGTTCAATGTTGCCATAAAAAATCGTGATGACCATGCAAAAAATTTTTCATTTCAATTAATAAACAACGAATGGAAACTTTCTCCGGCATACGACCTGCTACCGAGCGCCGGGTTTAATGGTTACCACACAACGACTGTCAATGGCAATGGGGAGCCAACTATTAAAGACATGTTGGTTGTAGGTGAAAAAACAGGACTTAACAAGCACCGTGCTAATGAAATTATTCAGGAAATTAATGAAATTGTCTCATGAGTTTCATGTATTAATAATTAGTTTGCATTTTCAGACCTGTCAGGTTTTTAAAACCTGACAGGTCTCTTGT
>JAKIYP010000104.1 GCA_022708505.1 Bacteroidota bacterium | reverse complement strand
GAGAAATGCAATTAAGCATCTTCCCAACATAAGGGGGCTTGGTTTTATAAAACAAAAATCCCATATCTGATCTCTAGACAGATACGGGACAATTTTCAATAATATATATTTTTATCGGACAACAATAATTAAAAATTTAGATTTTTTTTTAGTTCCCTTACTGCGCTGCGGGATGAGAGACTTTAACTACATTTATAGTTCCCTCGCTTCGCTCGGGATGACAAATTCTTGCTTAATTAAAATCCCCGTCGCCCAGAGTCTGTAAAATCTATCCTATTTTTGCGGCGACGGGTGCTCAGACTCCTGAACCGTCGCCGTAAAGAATCTAATTATACAGTTAATAATGATGCGACGGCATTTGACCTTACGAAATCGTTGTCATCCCGAGCGAAGCGAGGGAACTAAGTATCTTTGCTTTACGGAATCGTTGTCATCCCGAGCGAAGCGAGGGAACTAAGTATCTTTGCTTTACGGAATTGTTGTCATCCCGAGCGAAGCGAGGGAACTAAGAATTTTGATTGAGAACACTCATCCTAATCGAAGCGATGGAACCAAGTCTTTTAACTGAAGACTGTCATTCCGCAGCGAGAGAACTATGTGTTCAGTCGAAGGAAAGTCATCCCACAACGAGGTAACCATTAATAATCGCGAGGATGCTTACTGCAAAACATCAAAATGCTTACTGCATATCGTCAAAAAGACTACTTGAAAACATCGAAATGATTACTTGAAATTGCAGTTGCGGATTATCGGTAACCGACCTGCGGATTATCTGTAGACGTCTTACCGATTATCTGTAACCGACCTGCGGATTATCCGCAACCGACTTGCAGATTATCCGCAAGTAAGCTACGGATTATCCGCAACTGCATTGCAGAGCATCTGCAACTGTCATTTAACCTGGTTAATTGCACACTTTTGTCAGACTACATTCAGTGTTTCGTCTAACTTTCCGTAGTAAATCTGCTTACCATTGCGCGAAATGGTATGGGCGAAGAGTTTGTATGCTCCTTTTTCCAACTCGGGAATCAGGAAATGAATTTCAGATGGTTTGTTATATGAATAGGTTGTAACCCGGATTAATTTTTTCGGTTCATTTACCGGACTGAAAAAGAGTCCGAGTCGTTCATCTTTTGGATCTACGTGCAGTCTTTTTCCTGATAAAACCCCGATTCCCCCTGCAGTAAGTAGTTCTCCAATGCTTTCACTACATATATCCGTAAATCCATACAGGACGGGTGATTCTTTTGAATTGCTGACTTGTACAATTTTGCGTATCTTGACAGGTAATTCCTGCAATCGTTGCCCTTCGGTGACACGGAATTTAATCTGATGACGTTTCCGGTCAAATTTATCGTATTTTCCGTTAAATGTTCCGCAAATGGTAGGGCGTACCCTGAATAATGGTGTCGCGATACTGTATCCCTGATTGATGTAATGAATAACCGATTGGGTAAGTCTTTCAAAATAGGCCATAGCCTGAGGGCGGGTGAGGCCGGAACCTTCTTGTATCATGTGGGTAATGATGTCGTCCAGATTTTTGGTCCCGAGACTGGATACTACAGCGTAACAGGTTTCATTCTTAGCTGTTATCGAATTTTCAACAAGCATGTATTCAATCATAACTAAAACTTTAGGTTGTAAACGTAGATAAAAGTACTTTTTAAGGGTGCATGTTTGCTTACTTAAAAGTGGGCGCAAATATAAAAAAATAATTTTAAGAAATCAACATCCACAATTCAAATTTCCTGAAATTTTTGTAAGTTTGCATCAAAATATTTTCAAATCATCGAATGAGAAGCGGCCATCCAACTATTCTTTCCCCTTTAATGCTTATTGTTCTGTTGTCGGGCATGCTGTTTGTCTCCTGCTCGCCAACTAAGCATGTTCCCGATGGTGCTTTCCTGCTAAACAAGGTCGAAATTAAATCGGATGCAAAAGAAATCAATAAAAATGATTTGCCTGAGTATGTCCGACAAATGCCTAACTCATATATCCTGGGCTTATTCCGTTTGCAGTTGGGAATTTACAACCTGTCGGGAAAAGATTCGACTAAGTGGTTTAGCCGGCTGGTAAGAAGAATCGGTCAGCCGCCGGTTTTGCTTGACTCGATGCTGACGGAACTGTCGGCCCAGCAATTATTGCGGTTTCATATAAATAAAGGTTATTATGATGCCGATATTAATACAGTTGTAAACAAGCGAAACAAGAAAGCGCGGATTTCCTACCAGATTCAGTCTAACAAGCCCTATAGGGTTAACGAGTATAAGGTTAATGTTCCGTTTGAAGAACTTGAAACTTTGTCCAAAGACTCCATCCGGTCGCTAATACAACCCAATATGTTGTTCGATGTGTATCAGCTCGATAGCGAGCGGGAAAGGCTGACTTCGAGGATGCGCCGGCAAGGTTATTATAATTTCATGAAAGATTATCTGGCCTATACGGCCGACAGTACAGGTCACAAAGTAGATGTGACATTACAGTTGCGCGATTATCTGATAGAAAAACGTGACACCCTGAATCAAACAGTTTTTAAGCAATATTACATCAGCAGGGTTATTTATAACCTTAATCCGGCAGTAAGTACTATTCTGGCGAGTAACAAACCGGATCCTATCGATACAATTCAAACCGGGAATTACGTTGTTATTGGTCCCGAAGATAAATTTCTTACATTTAATGCCCTGGTTTCGAGTACCTTCGTGAAGCCTGGTACACTTTATTCGGATGCAGATGTGGAAAAAACTTATGCAGCACTGAATACCCTGCCTCCGGTGAAATACACACATATCAGTTTTACCGAAACTGCACCGGATTCTCTGCAATGCTTGATTACCATTGCGGAAGCAAAATCATTTACTTTTACCTCTCAGGCTGAAATTACATTTACCGAAGGTTATTGGGGTGCTGCCGGGAATGCGGGTGTGGTGCACCGGAATCTGTTTAAAGGTGCAGAGTCGCTGACTTTACAGGGTCGTTTGGCCTTAGAATATCAGGGTGATGTTATTGCACAGGAGTGGGGCGGGCAAGCAGGTATCCGGGTGCCGAGAACGATTATACCATTCATTAATGATGCTAACAGTCGTAGCCTACAGGGTTCAACAGAATTCCGGGGAGTATTCAACTATCAACACCGACCAGGTGAATTTACTTCGACAAATTTCGGAGGGGGAATCAAGTACAATTGGATAACTGGCCGGCAAAATCATAACCTGGATTTACTGGATCTGAGTTATGTGAATTTTCCCTGGATTTCGCCGGAATTTAGGGAAACATTCATTGAGAGTGGTAAATACAACAAGTATAATTATGATAACTACATGATCATGCGGTTGAGCTACAGTACCGCTGTCAGTGGTTACAATCCTGCGCGACCGCTCCGCAATTATTTTACCTATCGCTATGGTGTCGAAAGCGCCGGAAATGCATTGTACGGATTGTATAAGTTGTTGGATATTCCTGTCGATGTCAATGGTTTCTACCGGGCATTCAATATCCGGTTTTCTCAATATGTAAGGGGAGAAATCAATGCTTCATTTCACCAGATAATTGATAAGAACAATAAATTTGTGTATCATGCCGGTATTGGAGCGGGATTGCCTTATGGGAATGCAGAAATCATTCCGTTTGAAAGACGGTTTTACAGTGGAGGCGCCAACAGTGTGAGGGGCTGGGGGGAAAGTATGCTCGGTCCCGGAGTATATCAGCGTTTTAGTACCAACAGAAGAAGGGATTATAACCAGGTTGGCGATGTAAAGCTGGATTTAAACTTTGAATATAGGGCCAGGATGTTCTGGGTGCTCGAAGGTGCAATCTTTGCTGATGCGGGAAATATATGGACAGTCCGTGAATATGATAACCAGGCCGGTGGCGTGTTCAGGTTGGATACTTTCTGGAAACAAATCGCGCTGGCCTATGGCATAGGACTCAGGATGGACTTTAACTTCTTTCTTTTCCGGGTGGATATGGGCGTGAAGCTGCATGACCCGGCGGCTGTCACCACGCCTAAATGGATATTGCCTAAATCTTTCAATGATGTGGCTTTGCACATTGCCATCGGGTATCCGTTCTAATCCGATTTAAAAGTCAACCGGTGATAATCCGTTACCCCAAACTCCCGGATCGCTGCTTTGTGCTTCTTCGTCGGATAAGCTTTGTTTTGCTTCCAATCGTATTCCGGAAACTGTTTGTCGAGTTCATACATCAGTTCGTCACGGTGGGTTTTTGCTAACACCGATGCAGCTGCAATGGATAAGTATTTACTGTCGCCCTTGACGATGGTTTTGTGTGGAATATCCTGATAAGATTTAAACTTATTACCATCAACAATGATAAACTCCGGGCGAAGGGATAGTGTGTCTATTGCCCTGTGCATGGCTAATATTGAAGCATTCAGGATGTTAATTTTGTCAATTTCGAGGTTGTCGACTTCAGCGACTGCCCAAACCAATGCCTCTTTCTCGATGATTAACCTGAGTTGATTTCGTTGTTTTTCGGAAAGTTGTTTGGAATCGTTCAGTAATTCACACTGAAAGTTCTCAGGAAGGATAACGGCAGCAGCCACAACGGGACCAGCCAGACAACCCCGGCCGGCTTCATCACAACCGCATTCCAGCTTATGTCCCGAGAAATTATGTTCAAGCATGTTAATCCTGTTTTTCGCGTATCTCTTTCCACAGATCCGGCGCCAGATTCTTGACTGGTTTATAAAACTTCGATTCTTCCCGGGTTTCAGGATTGATGAAATTTATTTTTTCATCTAATGCATCCGTCAGAATGAGCATTACGCTGACAAGTAAAGCTAATTTAAGTCCCCCTAACACAGCTCCCAAAATCGCGTTTATGAACCCGAGCGATAAAGCGTGAATCATCTTGTTGATAATTTTACCAATGATAATCAAACCGGTTACGATGAGTACAAATGCCAGGACGAAAGCCAGCGGTTGAGCTGCTTTCAGGCTGATGTCGAAAAAGTTAACCATCAGTTGCACTAAAAGCGGCGCCAGCAATTTGCTTAAGAATATACCACCGATGATGATGATGAGCGAAATAACTTCCCTGATTAATCCGCGGAAAAGACCAATCACAAATCCCAATGCAATGGGTATGACAATATATAAGTCTAAGGAGTTCAAATTTTTTATTTGCAAATATAATATTTTCAGTTTGAATTTTGAGCCTAATATCATTTTATGTTTT
>JAKIYP010000103.1 GCA_022708505.1 Bacteroidota bacterium | reverse complement strand
TTATACTACTTTTGCAGCGCTTTTCGAACAAAAAAGCAAACTTAGTGAAATGGTCCGGTAGCTCAGCTGGATAGAGCAACAGCCTTCTAAGCTGTGGGTCGTGGGTTCGAATCCCGCCCGGATCACAAAAAAAAAGCTAATCATTAGTTATGGTTGGCTTTTTTTTTCGTGTAACAAGCAAGCAACTATCCTGCTTATCGGGTCTAAAACAAAAAAAGCTCAGAGGTTTTCAGAAAAAGCTCTGGGGTTTTTGAAAAAAGCTCAGAGCTTTTTGAAATATCCTCTGGGGTTTTCAGAATAAGGTGGTAATGTATGGGGTTACTTATCAAGGCGAATCAGGAGTTATTTTTGTTCAAAGCTGCATTGTTTTACTAAGCCGCGCAGCGGCTTAGTAGAATCATTCAACTACTGATTCGCATTATTTATATTGTATTGATTTGCGTGTTGGAAAATCTATCACAGAAAGGGATTCTGTAATTAAATGTAAATGAAAACATTATACACCTTTACAGACAAAACAGGACTTAGCTAAAGCGAGTTGGGCAACTCACGCAAACAAGTTGGGCAACTCACGCGAACGAGTTGGGCAACTCGCATGAACAAGATGGGCAACTATCGTGAGGATGTTGATTTTTGACTTTTACTGATTTTAGTCGTTCAGAGAATGAACGCCTTGTTCCTTTAATTTTTCAAGGTGGTCTTTCATTGTTCTAACCTGTTCCGCCGGATGTCCAATCCAGACTGTGACTTCTCCTACAACTCTGAATGGTTCAACAGAACGATATGATTTTGTCGGATTACCCGGAAGCTTCTTGTCTGTCAGGTCCGGATCGTCTTCTATTTCTCCGGTAGGTTCTACCAGATAAATTCTTTCACGTTCTTGTCCGGAGGCGAGTTCTGCACCCCAAATTGCGGCATCCAATGTTGCTGCCAGGAAAATGTATTTTGCATTTTTTTGCTGCCCGTAGTTTGAATTGTAACCGGCTTCTATCAGGTCACCTACTTTTAAGTCTGCTTTAGTTCCGTGAAAATAAGTTTGCACGAAAGATGTTGCTCCCTGTTTGTTTATCTGCTGTTTGTTTTGTTCCATTTTCAAAGCGAATGATGTTAACCCGGGTTTGTCAAGCTTGCTTGAGCACATAATCAATGATAACGTTTAGTGGCAAAAATTGTTTTCGACATTTGCTATCATAGTCCATAAGATTTTGCTTGCTATCGGCAACAGCATCTCTCCCTAACCAACAGATTGCCGACTGGAATATTCACTAAAAAACCTTATCTTTGCAGCCGACAAAAACAAAGAAGACAATCAATTGTTTATAGGATATGCAAACCCAACTTCAACTCATACTTACACCGGAACAAGTTCACAAGGAAGATTTACTAAAGCAAAAAGTTGCTGAAAAGATAAACGTGCCCATCAACCGCGTTGAAGCAATCCGGATCATCAAAAAATCTATTGATGCGCGGGCGGCATTTCCTAAGATAAACCTGACCGTTGAGGTTTATTTGGATGAAGCCCCTCCTAAAACAATATATAATAAAAAATTCAACTATCAGGATGTGCGCGACAAAGAACCGGTGCTTGTTATCGGCTCTGGACCTGCCGGTTTGTTTGCTGCATTGAAACTGGTCGAGTTGGGCATGAAACCCATCGTACTGGAACGGGGGAAAAAAGCCGAAGATCGCAGGTATGACATTGCTTCGCTAAACCGGAACAAAGGCATCAACCCTGAATCGAACTTTTGCTTTGGCGAGGGTGGTGCGGGGACATTCTCCGATGGAAAACTGTATACCCGATCCAAAAAGAAAGGAAATGCACAGGAAATTTTAGAGATATTTCATTATCACGGCGCTGCCGAAGATATTTTATTCGATGCGCATCCACATATCGGCTCCGATTTGTTGCCGGGCGTAATCGCCAACATCAGCAATACCATTACTTCACATGGCGGGGAAATTTATTTTGAAAAGAAACTGACCGAGATTATTCTGGAGGATAACCAAGTTCGTGGATGCAAAACGGAAGATGGCACTGAATTCAGGGCAAACTACCTGATACTCGCAACCGGTCATTCGGCACATGATATTTACGAAATGCTGCATGCGCAAAACGTAAAACTCGAAACCAAAGGCTTTGCCATGGGGGTACGGGTTGAGCATCCGCAGGAATTGATTGATAAGATTCAATACCACTGTCCGGCCCGCGGCCCTTACCTGCCGGCTGCAAACTACAGTCTGGTGGAGCAGGTGGCCGAAAGGGGGGTATATACCTTTTGCATGTGCCCGGGTGGCAGGATAGTGCCGGCCGGCACCAGCGATCATGAAATCGTGGTGAATGGCATGTCAGCATCCAGACGTAATTCTCCCTTTGCTAATTCCGGCGTAGTGGTTGAAATCAGGCAGGAGGATATTCCGCAGGAATTTCAGCAATACGGGACATTAGCCGGGTTACGATATCAGCAACATCTCGAACACCTGGCTTACCTGAACAACGGCGGACTGGGACAAAAGGCTCCGGCACAACGACTTGTTGATTTCGTAAGGGGAAAAGTTTCAGCTGATTTGCCGGAATGCTCTTATATGCCGGGTATCATCTCCTCTCCGCTGCACTTCTGGCTACCGGAGCATATTTCGAGCCGGTTGCGGGAAGCTTTCAGGATGTTTGACCGGAAAATGAGGGGTTATCTGACTAATGAAGCGGTAGTTGTTGGCGTTGAGACCAGGTCTTCATCAGCGGTGCGGATTCCGCGTGACCCGGAAACGGGTCAACACCCTGAAATAAAGGGTCTGTTCCCTGCTGGTGAAGGATCCGGATTCTCCGGAGGAATCACTTCTTCAGCCATTGATGGTGAAAACGCAGCAAATCATGTATTCTCTTTGAGCCACTGATCAAATTTTTGCTTTTCATTTTTTCTGAAAACCCGCTTAAAATGGCCGAAATGATCGAAACCTGAATCATACACCAGGCTTCTAATGGTTTCATTGTCCTTTTTATGTGACTTTCTGATCAGGTTCATAGCATGTTTATACCGCATCAATACCATCATTTGTTTGCATGTGCTACCGTAATAATACTTCACACAAAAATGAATGTGGTGTAATGGCACTTCCAGTATTTCGCTTAATTTCTCCGCGTTAAAATCGTGATCCAGATAAGGCTGGTTTTCTTCCACATACTGTAAAAGCCGTTTCGACAAACCATCGAAATAATCATTATAGGTTTTTGCTTTATCTGCGGCATCCAACACGCTGTAACTATATTTTCCTTCGGCATTGACAAGCAGGTCGTTCATCATTGGATTGAGAACCCGGTTAGTAGGGAATCCAAATAAAATACCGGGGTTAAACAAAATAATCAAGGGAAATATGGAGTTAATTATGACAGAGACAAAAAATAAATTATCATCCTCCATTCTGCTGATAAAATCCATTTCCGGATCGAATCTGAAATACAAAGTTAACCCCAAATGCATAAAAACCAACAGCAACGACACTATTGACATAAGATTTAACCATCTGTAATTTGACACATATTGTTTTCTAAGCGCTCCATCCAATATCTTTATTTTCCCCAGATAGGCACGGTGTAAAATTACAATTGACCACAATATATAGAATGACATAGAAGCTATTCTGATCAGGGTGTTAAACCATACTGGCAAGAAAACCAGCCTGGAATTCATATAAAAACTCAGGTTCTGTAACGAACGTTCAGCCATATCCAGTTTAAATTCAACAGGTTTAAATAAATATGGCATCATAACAATCAGATTAAGGAAAAAGGGTACCAGGTGAATCAGGTCTTTGTCCGAAAATTCATGGCGCTCATCAACAAGACCGCGTATAAAAAAATAGAACAATGGTCCGACCAGAAAGAATAAAGGACCGGAATAACCAACCAGTAACATCAGTAATTGGGCGGAACCTCCGTTTATAATCGTGTCATACAAAACAGATGTAAACGAAATAATCAACAGATATAACGAGAAAGACAGAATATGCTTGTTCAATTTCCAGTTAGAAATCAGCATAACAACAGCCAGAAAAGCATTGAATGCAGCAACTAAGTAAGTAATACTTATCATTTTAGCCTAATTAAAGTTTACATAGAGACCGATAAAAATCCGATCGTAAAGTTACAACTTTTTCTGACCTGTAATAAAAAAGGAGTTGAAAAAATCCAACTCCTTTTTATTCTAATTTAATATTGACATACAATACCGATCTGATTATGCACCAAAATCATCGAACATCAACATTTCACGTGGTACACCCAGATCGTACAACATTTTCTCAACGGCTTTAGCCATCGGACCGGGACCACACATGTAATATTCAATATCTTCAGGAGAATCATGTGTAGATAAGTAGTTATCCAGAATTACCTTGTGAATGAAACCTACATAACCAGTCCAGTTATCTTCGGGTTGAGGTTCACTGAGGGCAATGTTGAAAGTAAAATTCGGGAATTCCTTTTCCAATTTTCTGAAATCCTCTTCATAGAAAATTTCGTTTTTAGAACGGGCGCCATACCAGTAAGTAATTTTCCTGTCACTGACTTTCAGTGTATTCAACAGGTGCAGGATATGTGAACGCAACGGAGCCATGCCGGCGCCACCACCCACGTATAACATTTCTTTTTTGCTGTCGAGTATCGGGTGGAATTCACCAAACGGTCCTGATATCATCACTTTATCACCCGGTTTCAGGTTGAAAATATAAGAAGAACAAATACCGGGTTTTACATTTGCCCAGGCATTGGCATTTCTGTCCCAGGGTGGAGTGGCAATACGTACGTTCAGCATAACAATATCTCCTTCAGCCGGATAGTTCGCCATAGAATAGGCACGCATGGTTTCTTCGTCATTTTTACAGGTTAAACTCCACATATTGAGTTTATCCCAGTCGCCGCGGAAACGATCGGCCACATCGAAATCAGCGAATTTAATATCGTATTTGGGCACATCAATCTGAATATATCCACCGGGTTTGAAGTTTAGCTTTTCTCCTTCCGGAAGTTTTACCACAAATTCCTTAATAAAAGTAGCCACGTTGTTATTAGAAACAACTTCGCACTCCCATTTCTTCACACCCAGGATAGATTCATCCATTTTGATAGACATGTCATTTTTTACTTTCACCTGACATCCGAGTCGCCAGTTGTCTTTAATTTCCTTGCGACTGAAATGAACCGCTTCAGTAGGAAGAATTTCTCCACCGCC
>JAKIYP010000035.1 GCA_022708505.1 Bacteroidota bacterium | reverse complement strand
TTAATTATTTCATTGATTCAACTTAATATGTCCCCCGAACAAACCGTTCTTTTCGAACTTCTTGAAGATCGTTACCGGCGTTACAATGTTCCCGCATACATCGATGAGGATCCGATACAAATTCCGCATCTCTTTTCTCAAAAGGAGGATGTTGAGATTGCGGCATTTCTGTCGGCTTCCATCGCGTGGGGACAGCGCAAAACCATCATCCGCAATGCCCGGGAACTGATAAAACGCATGGATGACAAACCTTATGATTTTGTCCTTCATGCTGAATCATCGGATTTAGAGGTTTTGCAGGATTTCGTGCACCGGACATTCAACGGAGCCGACTGTCTGTTTTTTGTTCAGTCGCTTCAAAATATCTATCTGAATCACGGTGGACTGGAACAGGTTTTCACTTCCGGATACAGAAACGGGGAAAGCATATTTTCGGCATTAAAACACTTCCGTAACGTTTTTCTGGAAGTCGAACACGAGAAGCGCAGCGAGAAACATCTTTCATCGGTTGCCAATAATTCCGCCGCCAAACGGTTGAATATGTTCCTGCGCTGGATGGTGCGGCGCGACCGACAGGGTGTTGATTTCGGTTTGTGGCAGGACATACCTGTTTCTTCACTGATGATTCCGCTGGATGTGCATGTAGGCAATGTCGGACGGTCGCTCGGACTGTTGCAACGCAAGCAGGACGACTGGAAAGCGGTGGAAGAAATCACGTCTAATCTGAGAAAGTTTGATGCGAATGATCCGGCAAAATACGATTATGCCCTTTTCGGGATGGGGTTGAATAAGGAGCTGAAGTAATTTTTTTTACATACTTGTATAAATAATGCGAATCAGGAGTAGAAAATTGTCATCCCGAACGGAAGTGAGGGATCTGATTTTCAACTACTGATTCGTATAAAAAACGAGAGGGTGCCTTTGCAGGTACCCTCTCTGGCATAAATGCCTATGTTGTTTGCTTTGATTACTGTGTTGTAACATCTGGTTGAGTTCTACGTTTCATACGGGTCTTTAAGCTGATTATTGTATCTGCCTGACAGTGATTTTCAATTTGCATTCGGGTTGAATATCTCCGGCTTTTCAGTCGGTCTTTTCTTACCGGGTCGTTAGTAACCTGTCTTGCGACTGATTATTGACTTCCTTTTTCAGGTTTCTGCTAACTGTCATTCAAGCGATTTCTCCTTTTTCTTTTCAGAATTATTTGAAATCTGGTGCCTGCTGATTGCTTTCTTTCTTCCTGATTAGGTTGGTTGAAGACTGTCAATCAAGCGACTTTTCCTTATGCTTTGCAGCATAATTCGAAATCTGGTGCCTGACGACTACTTTGCTCCTTCCTTTTTGCAGTTTGACATCTTGCTGACTGCGCTGCTTGTTTCCTTACGGTTCAACTCCCTGTCCTTTTTAGGGGTCAGTCGGACTTTTCACTTTATCGGGCATGGCAACTAAACCTGCATGATTCATTTTCAACTCCGGTCAGTCGTTTAGCCTGATCTGCTTCCGGTTATGGAAGTGATACCGGCAAATCAGGTAAATCTTTCCGCAGCAATTGCTTGCTTTGGTATAGCCTCGCGGTGTTATCCGTTCGACTTAATTTTCCTGAATACCAAACTCCGTGACTTTTAATTTTTTTGTGCTGCATCGTCCGGAACTATTGCCCTGAACATGGAAACTTGTTAGTTTCCGGTTCGCAATGGGAAATGATGAAATTGACGAATCGCTTTCTATCGTATTCCATTCCCGACTACCCGGCTTTCCTGTCTGCTATAGGCAGGCAGCGTTTTTTCAAACGCCCAATTGATTGTGAGTCTGACACAAGAAAGAAGTATGTTCCGGCAAAAAGTCTCAACCATGTTTTGCTATTCATTCCTCCGCTCGCTTGCGCTTACGGTTTTGAAGATGAGCAGTAAATCACAGGCCTTCGGCTTCCTGCACAATCCATGCATTCAATATTGCATCCGGGTTCAGTTTTAACATTTGACCTTTTAGATGTTTCAGTAATTCAAAGAACGTTCAACATATCCATTTATGTCTTGAGCCGAAACTCATGATGCAAATATATACAGCATATCCATACGCTCCAAATTTTTTTAGCTGTATATATCAACAACTTTTAAACACAAGTTATGAACAGGCTAACATGCTGGAAATCAAATATGCGTTTTTTAAATTGTTGATAACTACAAATTGAAATATTAAATTTAGCGTTTTAAATGACTGTATATTATCTATGCGAACCCTGTTCACTTACCCATGATAACAACATGAGTTTCCCTGTTCGAACATTGAACGATGGGCATCGTTCAGGGTCAACGATGGGCATCGTCAAGGTTGAACGATGTACATCGTTCGATATGCACACAGAGAAGTGTAAGCAACTGATTACGGGAACATCGAACGACTCGTATTTCAGGATACAATCGGGTTGACTAATGGCATAGCTGTCCGTGGCCCGGTAACGAGGGTACTGCTATTGGAATACTGGGTAGTAAGTTTAAGCAGGTATTCTCCGGGGAGGAGATCAGCCGGGGCTAAAAAAATCACTTTCTGCGGATAGTTAGCCGGAAGCGTGTTCGTTGAAACTCTCCAGGCAGTACCGGTTTCAATATGTATCAGTTCGATGCCATTCGATTCGTGATTGCCGGCAATTTTCATACGTTTCCCTTCCAACGTCACCGCACCGCCCGGGGTGATACACCCGTTCGTAGTACCCGTAATCTGATCGTGAAAAGTATTGATACACGGTCCGACTTGTGCACCGCCTCTGATGACAACAGGGACATTCTCCAGTTTCCGGCTGAAAGAAGCTAAGGGCGTTACCTGCAACTCAATTTTATGAACTTCAGGATCCCATTTTCTTTCATCTTTATTGAAGGTGCCATACATACCCAGTTTGAATATCGCCGGTCCCATAGTCACAGAAGCCCCGTTGAGCAATTGCTCTTCGGCCATTTCCCTGTACAGTTCCAGCGCGGCTTTGATGGTTGACGGATGCAGTTCGCAGCCCCGTTCAGCAATTCGCCGGATGATGTCGTCCTCACTAAGTGTTTGGGTGGTGACTACCCGACCAAATTGTTTCTTTGATTTTGGGGAAACCTTCAGGTCGTATAATTCGATGACGAGGGAGGAAGAGGGGGTTTTCATAAGAAATGGATTGGTTTGAATTTGGATACAAAAATAGAATTAATTTCACAACCAGATTCATCATTTCAGTAAAAAAAATAAATTTGCAATTCATATCAAAAACAAATACCATGACCATTACCGTGAAAAAAAACATCGAATCTCCTACCGGAAAAAGGCTGGAAAAGGAACTACGCCAATATCCGGAAGTTGTTGAATTTGTTGAGTCCCCTTTACCTATAGATAGAAATGGAAATGAAATTACAACTATCTCTTTTGGCGAATCAGCAAAGCTGGTATTTGAAAGACTTGGTGAGAAATATAATTGCAGGTTTGAGAATAAATATACCCAATGATCAATTGTATTGATAGCATATTAATAAAAGTTGCTCGGTGGAAACTACATCGGTTTTGTAAAACTTGCCATCTGCCAATTGCATTTTCAGTTGACTACAATTTGTAACCAACTCACTTTTTTTTATAAAGTCTATTTATCAGCACCTACCAAGAGCCCGACAAAGCTACGAATTTGTTCTCAAAAAAGCAAGAAACACCTTTCCCTTCACTCCTTTGATTTTCAACAAAAAACAAGAGCATCAGCATAAGCCGACGCTCTTGTCAAATAATCTAAATTATAGCAAATATACTATTCTGCTTTTTCTTCTTCAGCCGGAGTTTCCTCTGCTACAGGAGCCTCTGCAACAACAGGAGCTTCCTCTGCAACTGCTTCTTCCACAACTGGTGCTGCTTCTTTTACTTCCTCTTTAGCGGCAGCTGCTTTTTTAGCAGGAGCAGCAGCTACAGGAGCAGTATCAGCAGCTTTTTTGGCAGCTGAAGAACGACGGGTGCGGGCAGCTTTCTTAGTCGCCTTTTCTTTCAACATGTTTTCGTTGTAGTCAACAAGCTCGATGATACACATTTCAGCGTTGTCACCCAAACGAAGACCGGTTTTCAGAATGCGGGTATATCCTCCCGGACGATCGGCGATCTTTTGAGAGATATTCTGGAAAAGTTCGGTAACAGCTTCCTTATTTTGCAGGTAGCTGAAAACCGTGCGGCGCGAATTGGTTGTATCCTCTTTTGATTTTGTCAGCAGCGGTTCAACATATACACGCAGGGCTTTGGCTTTCGCCAATGTGGTTGTAATTCTCTTATGTTGAATAAGTGAAATAGCCATGTTAGCCAGCATGGATTTCCGGTGAGCCGTTTTACGGCCTAAATGATTGAATTTCTTATTATGTCTCATTTCCTTTAGTCTTTATCAATTTTATACTTGGAGATATCCATTCCGAAGGATAAATTCAAGCTTTCCAGTTTTTCGTCCAACTCTGTAAGCGATTTTTTACCGAAGTTACGGAATTTCAATAAATCATGGCGATGATAACTTGCCAGCTGTCCCAATGTTTCTACATCAGCGGCTTTCAGGCAATTCAAAGCACGAACAGACAACTCGAGGTCGGTCAGCTTGGTTTTGAGTAACTGGCGCATGTGCAGGAATTCCTCATCGAAATCATCATTGGTTTCAGTTTCCACAACTTCCAGCGATATTTTCTCATCAGAGAAGAGCATGAAGTGATGAATCAGGATTTTAGCTGCTTCCTTCAGGGCATCTTTCGGGTGGATAGAGCCGTCAGTATCAATTTCAATTACCAGTTTTTCATAATCTGTTACCTGCTCAACACGGAAGTTCTCAATCGTGTATTTTACATTTTTGATAGGAGTAAAGATGGCATCGATAGGTATCACACCTAATTCTCCGTTTGCACCTTTATTTTCTTCAGCCGGAAGATATCCCCTGCCTTTATTCACAGTGATGTCAATCTGGAAACTGGCCGTTTCGTCCATGTCACAGATTACCAGGTTAGGATTCAACACTTCGAAACCGGTGAAGTATTTTCCGATGTCGCCTGCTTTGAGCACAGTACTTCCCGAGATATTGACAGTTACCTTTTCATTTTCAATATCTTCAACAACCTGTTTGAAACGAACTTGTTTAAGATTCAGGATGATATTGGTAACATCATCGATTACACCGGGAATGGTTGAATACTCATGATCTATACCTTCAATTTTGATTGCTGTAATTGCGAAGCCTTCCAATGAAGATAAAAGAATGCGGCGCAATGCATTACCAATGGTAATACCGTAACCTGGTTCGAGCGGACGAAATTCAAATTTTCCATGAAAATTGTCAGCTTCCAACATGATTACCTTATCGGGTTTTTGAAATGCTAATATAGCCATGATTTCACTTATTATTTAGAGTACAACTCAACGATTAATTGTTCTTTGATATTTTCAGGAATATCTTCACGTTCGGGAACGTGGATGTATGTTCCTGCCAGTGCAGACTCATTCCATTCAATCCATGGATATTTGGAATGATTAAAACCATTCAGCGATTCGGCGATAACCTGCATCGATTTGTCTTTTTCGCGTACAGCCACAACCTGACCAGGACGAACCTGATAAGAAGGGATGTTTACCACTTTACCATCAACAGTGATGTGTTTGTGGCTCACCAACTGACGTGCACCGGCACGGGTCGGAGCGAATCCAAGACGATAAACGATGTTATCCAGGCGTGATTCCAGCAATTGAAGTAAAATAACACCTGTAACACCCGGATTACTCTGGGCTTTTTCGTACATCCTGCGGAATTGTTTTTCCAATAAGCCGTAAGTATATTTGGCTTTTTGTTTCTCCCGCAACTGAATACCGTATTCAGAAGTTTTTTTACGACGGTTGTTACCGTGCTGTCCGGGAGGATAATTCTTTTTCGACAATACTTTGTCCGGTCCGAATATTGCTTCACCGAATTTACGGGCAATTTTTGATTTTGGTCCTATATATCTTGCCATTTTATTTAAAAATTATTTTTTACTTTATTTTTATTCGTCCACCGGAGAAAACCAGTTAAAATCATTACAGCCGCGGTTGTAGAGAGGTCAAAAACACAACCCAAAACAATTCTCACCAATTAAACACCTAAGGACATTTACTATTTTATTATTTACAATTTACAATTTTAATTTTCGCAAAACAGTAAATAGTAAATTGATAAATGGTAAATAATTTACACTCTTCTGCGTTTCGGTGGACGACAGCCATTGTGTGGAAGTGGTGTAACATCAACGATTTCGGTTACTTCAATTCCCGCACCATGAACGGTACGAATGGCAGACTCACGTCCGTTACCCGGTCCCTTTACATACGCTTTCACTTTACGAAGACCTAAGTCAAAAGCTACTTTTGCACAATCCTGAGCAGCCATCTGAGCTGCATACGGTGTATTTTTCTTTGATCCGCGGAATCCCATTTTACCGGCCGAAGACCATGAGATAACCTGACCATCGCCATTGGTAAGAGTCACGATTACGTTGTTGAAAGAAGAGTGAACGTGTAATTGACCTACACCATCTACTTTTACGACTCTTTTCTTGGCTGCAACTGTTTTCTTTGCCATATAATATAAATTTTTTAGCTTGTCTAAAATTCGCTACAGTTAAACCTTATTTCGTTGCTTTTTTCTTGTTAGCAACTGTTTTCTTTTTACCTTTACGCGTACGAGCATTGTTTTTCGTACTCTGTCCTCTCAACGGGAGGCCGATACGGTGGCGGATTCCACGGTAGCAACCGATGTCCATCAAACGTTTGATGTTCAATTGCACTTCCGAACGAAGATCACCTTCCACTTTATAACCGGCGCCAATGATTTCACGGATTTTAGCTGCTTGGTCGTCAGTCCAGTCTTTAACCTTGATGTTGATATCAACACCAGCTTCTTCTAAAATCTTTTTTGCACTACTGCGACCTATTCCGTAGATATAAGTCAATCCAACTTCCCCTCTTTTATTCTGGGGTAAATCTACTCCGACAATTCTTATAGCCATAAACTATTTATTTTGTAAAATAAAATTACTTAACCCTGACGTTGTTTAAACTTGGGGTTTTTTTTGTTAATAACATACAAGCGTCCTTTTCTGCGAACGATCTTGCAATCCTCGCTGCGCTTTTTTACTGAAGCTCTTACTTTCATCTTTTTAAGATATTTATGATGTTTTTTTTAACCATATAAGCCATATAAGCTACATATAAGTTTTTATCCAATTTCATATTACTTTCCGTACTATTTAGCTCAAACAAAACACTGCTATTCACTATTAGTTATTCGTTATTCGCTTTATTTGTACCGGAACGAAATCCTTCCTTTCGACAAATCATAAGGAGACATTTCAACCTTCACCTTATCACCGGGCAGGATTTTGATATAGTGCATACGCATCTTGCCGGAGATATGGGCGGTTATCACGTGACCGTTTTCCAGTTCTACACGGAACATCGCGTTCGACAACGCTTCGATGATAACACCATCCTGTTCTATTGCTGTTTGTTTGGCCATATCTGTTTAAATTGCTTTATTCCCTAAAACCTGTTCTATATATTCAAATGTTGACAATATGTCTGCTTTACCTTTCCTTACTGCTACCGAATGCTCGAAATGCGCCGAGGGTAACCTGTCGATTGTTCTGGTTGTCCAGCCGTCGTTTTCAAACACCAACTGCCGTTTACCCAGGTTGATCATCGGCTCAATGGCGATGGTCATTCCGGTTTTCAGCATGGTACCATTCCCTTTTCGTCCGTAGTTCGGCACCTCGGGCGATTCGTGCAGGTTGCGGCCAACTCCGTGACCAATCATTTCCCTTACCACTGAATAACCTTTAGCCTCACAATGTGACTGAATAGCCGATCCGATATCTCCCATGCGTTTCCCTTCAACAGCCTGTTCGATGCCCAGAAAAAGGGATTCTTTGGTTGTTCTCAACAAATCCATGATTTCTGATTTTACCTCTCCCACCGGAAAAGTATAAGCGCTGTCACCATGAAAACCATTGATATACGCACCGCAATCCACAGAGATGATGTCACCTTCTTTCAGAATCACCTTTTCCGATGGTATCCCGTGTACAACCTGGTCATTTACTGATGTACAGATTGATTTCGGAAAACCTCCGTAACCGAGAAAACCCGGAACGGCACCGTTATCTCTGATGAATTCTTCAGCCACTTTATCTAACTGTGCCGTGCTAACACCCGGAGCAATCAGTTTAGCGACTTCTGCCAACGCTTTGGCGACTATCTGGTTACTGATGCGAAGCAGTTCAATCTCTTCGTCAGTCTTTAAAAAGATCATCTGTTTTATTTAGTATTTATAAATTTACAATTTCCTGTTTTCAAGGAACTAAACAGACAATAAAATTAATATGCCGACACATTACCGGTACGCCCTTTGATACGGCCTGATTTCAACAGACCATCGTAGTGACGCATCAACAGGTGGCTTTCAATTTGTTGCAACGTATCCAGTACCACACCAACCAAAATCAGCAGGGATGTACCTCCGAAGAACTGCGCAAACTCCATATTGATTCCCATCAGGGAAGCAAAAGCAGGAAGGATAGCTACAATTGCCAGGAAAATAGATCCGGGAAGTGTAATGCGTGACATTACTTCGTCCAGAAATTCAGCTGTATGCTTACCAGGTTTACAGCCCGGGATAAAACCGTTATTCCTTTTCAGGTCTTCCGCCATTTGCGTCGGATTGATGGTGATTGCTGTATAAAAATAGGTAAACAGGATAATCAGGGTAGCAAATACCAGATTATACCAGAATCCCGTATTATTCATAAAAGCACCAACAAAACCGCTCACTGCTTCCGACTGAGCAAAACCAGCCAGGGTAAGTGGAATGAACATAATCGCCTGGGCGAAGATGATCGGCATTACACCGGCAGCATTGATTTTCAAAGGAATATACTGACGTACACCGCCGTATTGTTTATTTCCAACAACTCTTTTCGCATATTGTACGGTAATCTTTCTGGTTCCCTGTACCAACATGATAGAAGCAGCAATTACAACCAGCAGGAAAATAATTTCGAGCAGGAACATAACCAAACCACCTCCTGAATCGACGAAACGGGAAGCAAATTCTTTGATTACAGCACTCGGGAAACGGGCAATAATACCGATAAGGATGATGAATGAAATTCCATTTCCAACGCCTTTATCCGTAATACGCTCACCCAACCACATCACAAACATGGAGCCTGCAGTCAGGATAATGGTTGACGTAATGGTAAACCAAATGCCACCCGGCAAAGCAGAACCAGCTTGTTGAAGTTGCACACCTAAGTTAATCAGGTAAGAAGGACCCTGTAAAATCAAAATTGCAACGGTAAGATAACGGGTAATCTGGTTCATCTTACGACGACCGCTTTCCCCTTCGCGCTGCATTTTTTGGAAATACGGCACCATGATTGTCAGAAGCTGTACCGCGATAGATGCAGAAATGTAGGGCATGATACCCAATGCAAAAATCGAGGCATTAGCAAACGCACCACCTGAGAACATGTCCAACAAGGCCATCAAACCACCACTGGTTTGTGCTTTTAACGCGGTTAACGCTGCTGGGTCGATACCGGGAAGAACGACAAACGAACCGAAACGATAGATCATAACAAACAAGAAGGTTGTTAAGAGCCTGCTGCGGAGATCTTCGATCTTCCAGATATTTTTGATTGTCTCTATGAGCTTTTTCATGTGTATATTTTATTTATCTAACACGTGGAAATCATCCCGTGCTTATAATTTTACAACTGTACCTCCTAATGCCGTGATTGCTTCTTCAGCTGATTTTGAGAACGCGTTAGCTTCTACATCTAATTTGGTAGTCAGCGCGCCTTTACCCAAAATCTTCACTTTGTCGGTTTTTCCGATAAAACCATGTTTACGCAAATCATCCAGACCCACTTTGGTCAGACTGGCCGACTGAGCCAATGACTCAAGTGTTTCAAGATTGATTGGTTTGAAAACAACTTTATCCAGACTTTTAAACCCAAACTTCGGCAAGCGACGTTGAATTGGCATCTGACCGCCTTCAAATCCTACTTTTTTAGAATAACCTGAACGCGATTTCGCGCCTTTATGTCCGCGGGTAGAGGTGCCTCCAAGACCAGAGCCGGTTCCACGACCTACTCTTTTTCTGGTTTTAACTGAACCTGGTGCCGGGGTTAAATTACTTAAATTCATATCTTATTATTTAAAAAGATTCAAAGATTATTTATTCAATTACTTTTACCAGGTGTTTCACTTTTGCCACCATACCCAGAATCTGGGGAGTAGCTTCATGTTCAACTACGGCATTCATTTTTCTCAAGCCCAAAGCTTCCAGTGTTAATTTCTGGGTTTTCGGACATTTAATTTTACTTCTAACCTGTTGTATTTTAATTGTTGCCATCTTGATCATTTATTATCCGTTAAACACTTTATCAAGCGAAACACCACGGTTCTGAGCCACGGTATAGGCATCACGCAATTCCCCAAGCGCTTCAATAGTCGCTTTCACTAAGTTGTGCGGGTTTGATGAACCTTTTGATTTCGCCAACACGTCGGTAATTCCGACACTTTCAAGCACAGCGCGCATCGCACCCCCGGCCTTAACCCCGGTACCATGAGATGCAGGTTTCAGGAATACCTGAGCACCGCCGAATTTTGCATATTGCTCGTGAGGAATTGTTCCATTCAATACCGGAACTTTGATCAGGTTTTTCTTGGCAGCTTCGGTACCTTTAGCGATTGCAGCAGTAACCTCACCGGCTTTACCCAATCCCCAACCTACGATACCATCTTCATTACCAACTACAACGATCGCAGAGAAGCTGAAGGTACGACCCCCTTTGGTTACTTTGGTAACACGGTTAACAGCAACTAATCTGTCTTTCAATTCCAAATCATTGGTTGTTTTAACTTTATTCATATCTGTTGTCTTACCTGATTAAAATTTAAGTCCGGCTTCGCGGGCAGCATCAGCCAATTGTTTAACTCGTCCATGATACAAATAACCGTTACGGTCGAATATCACTTCCGTGATACCTGCTTCCTGAGCAGCTTTCGCAACCAGCGCACCTACTTTGGCAGCCTGTTCGGTTTTTGTCATTTTATCCTTGATTCCCAATGAAGATGCAGAAGCCAGTGTTTTTCCCTGTACATCATCAACTAACTGAGCATATATTTGCGTATTGCTACGAAAAACAGTCAAACGGGGTTTTTGAGCGGTTCC
The DNA here is from genome assembly GCA_022708505.1 of Bacteroidota bacterium. Classification (GTDB taxonomy): domain Bacteria; phylum Bacteroidota; class Bacteroidia; order Bacteroidales; family Paludibacteraceae; genus Paludibacter. The sequence goes on along the minus strand of JAKIYP010000035.1, from coordinate 11,576 downwards.
TGACACTTTGTGACGGATGTGCGCTTTAATTCTTATTCTTCTATCTGTATTTGCCATTTTCTTATACAAGTTTACGTGAATTATTTACCTTTACCTGCTGATTTACCGGCTTTACGGCGGATAACTTCGCCCGCAAACTTAATACCTTTACCTTTATAAGGTTCCGGTTTACGGAATGAGCGGATTTTGGCACATACCTGACCAATCAGCTGTTTATCGGCACTCTCGAGTATGATAAACGGGTTTTGGTTACGTTCCATCTTAGTCTCTACCTTAATTTCTGCAGGTAATGCGAGGAAGATGTTGTGTGTGTAACCGAGTGCAAGTTCGAGTACCTGACCCTGGTTTGAAACACGATAACCAACACCGACTAATTCAAGTGTTTTCTTGTAACCTTCTGAAACACCGATAACCATGTTTTGAATCAAAGAACGATACAAACCATGCATGGCGCGATTCTGCTTTTCATCATCAGCACGATTTACGATGCACTGATTTCCTTCTACCGATATCGTAATATTCGGATTAATTTCCTGGTTTAATGTGCCTTTAGGACCTTTCACGGTCACAACCTGGCCTTCTTGCGTTATGCTAACTCCTGCAGGAACAGTAATGGGTAATTTTCCAATTCTTGACATGCTACTTTCCTCCTTTAATTAATAAACATAACATAATACTTCACCACCAACTTTTTCTTCACGTGCCTGTTTGTTTGTCATAACACCTTTAGAAGTTGAAATAATGGCAATTCCCAAGCCATTCAGTACACGCGGCATATCTTTGAAGCCGGTGTATTTACGCAAACCGGGAGTTGAAACCCTGATCAGCTTTTTGATGGAATTAACTTTATTTACCGGGTCGTACTTCAGGGCAATTTTGATTGTGCCCTGCGGACCGTCCTCAATAAATTTGTAGTTAAGGATATAGCCCTGTTCATGCAAGATGCGGGTCATTTCCTTTTTGAGATTTGAAGCGGGAATTTCCACCACACGGTGGTTAGCCTTGATGGCATTCCGCAATCTCGTTAAAAAATCTGCTATTGGATCTGTCATAAAATTGATTGTTAAATTGATCCCGACTACCGGGACAATATTTATTTATTTTTATATTTACGTACAGACGTTGCATGCAACGTCTCTACCTGATATTCGCTAATCGCTTATTTTACCAGCTTGCCTTTTTCACGCCGGGTATCAACCCTTTTGAGGCCATTTCGCGGAACTGGATGCGGGAAATACCGAACTGACGCATATACCCTTTCGGACGACCGGTGATTTTACAACGGTTGTGGTAGCGTATAGGCGAAGAGTTTCTTGGTAGCGTCTGCAGGGCGTCATAATTTCCTTCTGTCAGGAATTGTTCCCTTTTAGCAGCATATTTCGCGATCAGTTTTGCTCTTTTCACCTCGCGGGCTTTCATTGATTCTTTTGCCATTGTATCTCTTAATTAGTTTTTCTTAAATGGTAATCCGAACTCTTTCAACAGGGCAAAACCTTCTTCATCGGTTTTAGCTGTTGTTACGAAGGTAATGTTCATTCCCAACAAACGACTGATATTGTCGATATTGATTTCCGGGAAAATGATCTGCTCCTGGATTCCGAGCGTGTAGTTCCCGCGACCGTCCAGTTTATTTTCGATACCTTTGAAGTCACGTACACGCGGCAATGCAACACGAATCAGACGTTCCAGAAACTCATACATCCGGTCGCCGCGAAGTGTTACACGCACACCAATCGGCATTTTCTTACGAAGTTTGAAGTTAGAAATATCTTTCTTAGATACTGTCTGCACAGCTTTCTGTCCGGTGATGGCAGTCATTTCATTGATTGCTACCTCGATGATTTTCTTATCGGCCACAGCGATACCCAGTCCCTGGTTGAGCACAATTTTCTCCAATTTGGGAGCCTGCATCACTGATTTATATCCGAATTCTTTCATCAATACAGGAACAATACGTTCCTGATAATCCTGTTTTAAACTTGCTGTATTCATTTCTTAAATTTCCTCCCCTGTTTTTTTGGAAATACGCACCAATTTACCATCAGCATTTCTTTTTCTGCCGATACGAACGGGGATCCCGTTTTCTACCGGATTCAGATTAGAAATATGGATAGGGGCTTCCTGTTTAACAATACCACCTTGAGGACTTTTCGCACTCGGTTTGGTATGCTTCGATACCATATTAATACCTTCTACGATAGCACGCTGTTTTTCAACGAGGACTTCAAGTACGCGACCTGTTTTGCCCTTATCGATGCCTGCGTTTACATAGACGGTGTCACCTTTTTTGATATGTAATTTACTCATCACGAATTGATTTTACGAAGATTAAAGCACTTCAGGTGCAAGTGATATGATTTTCATGTTTGTAGCACGAAGTTCACGTGCAACGGGGCCAAAAATACGGCTTCCGCGAATTTCACCCGCGTTGTTCAACAACACACACGCGTTGTCATCAAAACGAATGTACGAGCCATCAGCCCTGCGAACTTCTTTCTTTGTACGTACGATTACTGCTTTTGAAACGATACCTTTCTTGATGTCTGATGAAGGTACAACGCTCTTCACAGCAACCACGATGATATCACCCAAAGAAGCATAACGCTTTCCTGTTCCTCCTAATACACGGATACAAAGCGCTTCTTTCGCGCCGGAATTATCCGCAACAGTGAGTCTTGATTCTTGTTGTATCATAATTACTTAACCCTTTCGATAATTTCAATTAATCTCCATCTTTTTAATTTACTCAGCGGACGGGTTTCCATGATACGAACGGTATCTCCGATATTACATTCGTTCTTCTCGTCATGAGCATGATATTTTTTTGTCTTATTTACGAATTTTCCGTAAATAGGGTGTTTTTCTTTCCACTTTACAGCTACGGTAATGGTTTTATCCATCTTGTTGCTGAAAACGACACCCGTTCTTTCTTTTCTTAAATTTCTTTCCATCAGTGTTAATTTTTAATTAATTGTTTTCACGCTGACGTAATTCAGTCGCAAGACGGGCGATAGTACGACGTACTTCTTTAATTTGCAACGGATTATCAAGCGGAGAAATGGCGTGATTCAACTTCAGACGTACCAACTGCTCTTTTTCAGCATCCATACGTTCCAGAATCTCCTGGTTATTTAGTTCTCTAATTTCTCTTGTTTTCATTGTCCTTACGCATTTTGAGTTGTGTCATAATCACGTCTTACCACGAAGCGGGTAGTTACCGGTAATTTCTGAGCAGCCAGACGCAATGCTTCTTTGGCTACATCAAAAGGTACACCTTCTACCTCAATTATCATTCTTCCCGGAGTTACGGGGGCCACGAAACCTTCGGGAGCACCCTTACCTTTACCCATACGAACCTCTGCAGGTTTTTTGGTGATTGGTTTATCGGGGAAAATACGGATCCAAATCTGACCCTGACGTTGCATATAGCGGGTTACAGCAATACGGGCAGCTTCTATCTGACGACCGGTTAACCATTTCGATTGCAACGATTTGATACCGAAAGAACCGAACGCCAATTGATTACCTCTTTGGGCATTTCCTTTCATGCGCCCTTTCTGCTGTCTCCTGAACTTTGTTTTTTTAGGTTGTAACATAATTTCCTTACTTCAAATTCATTAATAACAGTTTACTTTTTTCTCTTTCTGAATCCTTTACCGCCACGATCACCACGGTCGTTGTTGAAACGATCGCCACCGCGAGAGTTTTCTTTAGCTGCACTAAAGGAAGGAGCCAGGTCTTTTTTACCATAGATTTCGCCACGGCAAATCCAAACCTTAACACCGATAATACCCACCTTGGTTAATGCTTCTGCATGAGCATAATCAATGTCAGCCCTGAAAGTATGCAACGGAGTTCTTCCTTCTTTATACATTTCCGAGCGGGCCATCTCGGCGCCGTTCAAACGTCCTGAGACCTGAATTTTGATACCTTCAGCCCCCAAACGCATCGTTGAAGCGATAGCCATTTTTGTGGCACGACGGTAGGCAATTTTACCTTCAATCTGACGTGCAACATTATTCGCAACAATTACAGCATCCAATTCCGGACGTTTAATTTCAAATATATTGATCTGAATCTCCTTATCGGTGATCTTTTTCAATTCTTCTTTCAACTTATCCACTTCCTGTCCGCCTTTACCAATAATGATACCCGGACGGGCAGTACATACAGTTATAGTTACCAATTTCAACGTACGTTCAATTACAATACGCGATACACTGGCTTTGGCGAGACGGGCATTCAGGTATTTCCTGATGTTGCTGTCTTCCAGGATGGTGTCTCCATAATTTTTTCCACCGTACCAGTTCGAATCCCATCCACGGATGATTCCCAAGCGGTTGCTTATCGGATTAGTCTTTTGTCCCATCGAGTATTAATTTTCGTTTTCGTTAGTAATCTTGGTATCTACAAATATGGTTACGTGGTTTGAACGTTTGCGGATACGGTAACCGCGTCCCTGAGGAGCTGTGCGGAGACGTTTCAGCATCGTTGCTGAGTCCACATAAATTTTACTCACGTATAAGTTTGCGCTATCGGCTTTCTGTTCTGTTTTCTGTTCCCAGTTAGAAATGGCCGATTTGAGCAACTTCTCTAATCTTCCTGAAGCTTCTTTCGGAGAGAACTTCAACACGCTTAACGCTTTGTTCACTTCCATACCACGGATCAAATCCGCCATCAGGCGCATTTTGCGGGGAGAAGTAGGAACGTCGTTAAGCTTCGCGAAGTACTGCGACTTGTTAGCTTCTTTTCTTTTATCGGCTGATATTTTTTTTCTTGCACCCATTTTTCGAAATTTTTAATGCTATTGTTAGATAATTTCAATGGATTATTTCTTTTTACCCCCGTGACCGCGGAAGTTACGAGTAGGAGAAAATTCGCCTAACTTGTGACCTACCATGTTTTCGGTAACATAAACCGGGATAAATTTATTTCCATTGTGAACTGCAATCGTGTGACCTACAAAATCAGGTGATATCATTGTAGCGCGAGACCATGTTTTTACAACGGTTTTTTTACCGCTGTCATTCATGGCTGTTACTTTCTTCTCGAGCTTCAGATTAATATAGGGACCTTTTTTTAATGAACGGCTCATATTATTTACTTACTTTTTGCTGTTATTTTTTCTTTCTTTCAATAATATACTGGCTTGATTGTTTTTTAGGAGCACGTGTTTTGTACCCTTTAGCCAACAAGCCTTTGCGTGAACGTGGATGTCCACCGGAAGCGCGGCCTTCGCCACCACCCATCGGGTGATCTACCGGGTTCATCACAACACCACGAACACGTGGTCTGCGTCCGAGCCAACGAGAGCGTCCTGCCTTACCCGAAACTTCCAGGGCATGGTCAGAATTACCTACTGATCCAATAGTAGCTTTACATGTAGCCAATACTTTACGCAACTCACCTGAAGGCAATTTGATAATTGCATATTTATCTTCGCGTGAGTTCAGCTGTGCAAATGTTCCTGCAGAACGTACCATCGCGGCACCCTGTCCCGGTCTCAGTTCGATGTTATGAACGATAGTTCCGAGCGGAATGTTTTGCAAAGGTATTGCGTTGCCAACTTCAGGAGCAGCTTCTGCGCCTGATATTACTGTTTGACCAACCTGCAAACCGTTTGGTGCAAGAATGTATCTTTTTTCCCCGTCAGCATAATACAAAAGCGCGATACGGGCCGAACGGTTCGGATCGTATTCGATGCTTTTTACTGTAGCGGGAACACCGTCTTTGTTGCGTTTAAAGTCAATTACTCTGTATTTTCTCTTGTGTCCGCCACCTAAGTAGCGCATGGTCATTTTACCCGAATGGTTACGACCACCGGATTTGAAATTACCACCGACTACAAGAGATTTTTCTGGTGCACTCGCAGTAATTGTGTCGAATGTACCAATAATCTTGTGTCTCTGCCCCGGTGTAGTGGGCTTTAATTTACGTACAGCCATTTATTCTATTTGCTATTTTATTATTTACTATTTACGTTGCTTTACAAAATTGTACATTGTAAATGGTTAAATTGTAACTGATTATCAGATATTACTATAAAAATCAATTACTTCTCCTTCTTTCAATGTAACAATGGCTTTTTTGTAAGCTGATGCCTGTCCCTTGATCACACCGCTCTTGGTAAAGCGGCTTTTTTTCTTGGGAGCGGCAATCATCGTGTTTACCTCTGTAACTGTTACATTATACAACGCTTCTACAGCTTGCTTGATCTCGATTTTGTTGGCATCTTTCTCAACTTTAAAACCATAGCGGTTGAGTTTTTCGCCCAACTTAGTCATCTTTTCTGTAACAATCGGTTTAATGATAATTCCCATTTTTGTACCTCCTATGCTTTTAAAATTTGTTCAACTGCTGCAACTGCTTCTTCAGTCAGCACAAGAGTCTTAGCATTAAGCACCGCGTAAGTGTTTAATTCCGAAACTGTTACAACATTTACTTTAGGTAAATTTCGAGCCGACAAATATACGTTTTTATTTCCGTTTGCTAAAATTATTAACGGTTTTTTATCTGTAAGCTGTAAATTTTGTGTCAAAGCAATCATATCCTTAGTTTTAGGAGCTGCAAAATCAATCTGATCCACAACAGTAATCAGGTTGTTTTGTGCTTTGTAACTCAGTGCCGATTTACGGGCTAATTGCTTTACTTTCTTGTTTAATTTAAAACTGTAGTCACGTGGAACCGGACCAAATACACGTCCACCACCTACACGTACCGGAGATTTGATATCACCCGGACGGGCACCGCCTCCACCTTTCTGACGACCTAATTTGCGGGTTGAACCGGCAACTTCGCTCCGTCCTTTGGCTTTGTGTGTTCCCTGACGTTGATTCGCCAAATACTGTTTCACATCTAAATAAATAGCATGGTCATTTGGCTCAATTCCGAAGACAGTATCATTCAAAGAAACTTTTCTTCCGGTGTCTTCTCCCTTTATGTTAAATACACTTACTTCCATGATTATTTATTGATGATAACGATTGAACCTTTTGCTCCCGGCACAGAACCTTTAATCAATAAAAGATTGTGCTCCGGAATTACTTTTAACACCTGTAAGTTTTGTACAGTAACCTGATCACCACCTGTGCGACCAGCCATACGCATACCTTTGAATACACGTGAAGGATAAGAAGAAGCACCCAAAGAACCCGGCGCACGTAATCTGTTGTGCTGACCGTGTGTTGTCTGACCTACCCCGCCAAATCCATGACGTTTAACAACGCCCTGGTGTCCTTTACCTTTTGAAGTTCCGATTACATCCACGAATGTATCTGCCTCAAACATCTCTACGGTGATTTTATCACCCAAATTGAATTTCTCTTCGAAATCCTTGAACTCAACCAAGTGTCTCAGCGGTGCTACTCCTGCCGCCTTAAAATGGCCTGCTTCGGGCTTGCTGGTGTGTTTTTCCTTTTTTTCCTGAAAACCCACCTGAATAGCCTCATAACCATCTTTTTCAGAGGTTTTAACCTGAGTAACAACACAAGGACCTGCTTCGATAACAGTGCACGGTACATTTTTACCGTCGGCACTGAAAACGGATGTCATTCCGATTTTTTTTCCTAATAATCCTGGCATTTCAATTAATTTATTTACTATTTACTTATTTACCATTTACTACTTAATGTAAAAATGGTATAATGTCTTTTTATCAAACCTTGATTTCTACTTCAACACCACTTGGCAATTCAAGTTTCATCAGGGCATCTACTGTTTTGGCTGATGAATTGTGAATATCAATCAGTCGTTTGTAAGATGACAATTCGAACTGCTCACGTGATTTCTTGTTTACGAAAGTGGAACGATTCACGGTGAAGATTCTTTTGTGAGTAGGCAATGGAATAGGACCACTTACATGCGCACCCGTAGCTTTAACCGTTTTTACAATCTTCTCAGCTGATTTATCAACCAGGCTGTGATCGTAAGATTTCAATTTGATTCTGATTTTTTGACTCATCTTCGTTTTTTTATTTATATTATATTACATGTAAACATCCGGTTAAGAGTCATTCGCTAACCGGATGTTATATTTTTACAATAATTCTACTTTACCTTTTGCTTCAGCAACAACTACTTTGGCAAGAGAGTTAGATACTTCAGCGTAATGTGAAAACTCCATAGATGAAGTTGCACGACCCGAACTGATAGTACGCAAAGCTGTTACATAACCGAATGTTTCTGCCAAAGGCACTTTAGCTTTCACGATACGGGCTCCGGTACGGCTTGACTCCATACCTTCTACCTGTCCGCGACGTTTATTAAGGTCGCCAATCACATCACCCATGTTTTCTTCCGGTGTCACCACCTCCATTTTCATAATAGGCTCCAGCAGGATTGGTTTCGCTTTGGCACAAGCAGTTTTGAACGCCATTTGCGCACAAATTTCAAATGAAAGCTGATCCGAGTCAACCGCGTGGAACGAACCATCCAGTAAAGTTACTTTCAGTTTATCCATCGGGAAACCTGCCAACACCCCATTTTTAAGGGCATTCTGGAATCCTTTCTGTACGGAAGGAATAAATTCTTTTGGAATATTACCACCTTTTACCACATCAACAAACTGCAGCGATCCGTCGAAATCAGCATCTGCCGGCTCAACACGTACAATGATATCAGCAAATTTACCGCGACCACCCGACTGTTTCTTATATACTTCGCGAATCTCAACAGCTTGCGAAATTGCTTCTTTGTAAGACACCTGCGGACGACCCTGGTTACATTCAACCTTGAATTCTCGTTTCAGACGATCGATGATAATTTCCAGGTGAAGTTCACCCATACCTGAAATGATGGTCTGACCAGTTTGTTCCTGTGTATGAACAGTAAAGGTCGGATCCTCCTCAGCAAGTTTGGAAAGTCCCATACCCAGCTTATCGAGGTCTTTTTGAGTTTTTGGTTCAACAGTAATCCCGATAACTGGTTCCGGGAAGTCCATTGATTCCAGGGTAATCGGATGCGCCTCGTCGCAGAGGGTATCACCGGTACGGATATCTTTAAAACCAACTCCGGCACCAATATCTCCTGCTGAAATCAAATCAACAGGATTTTGTTTATTTGAGTGCATCTGGAAGATACGTGAAATACGTTCTTTCTTGTCAGAGCGTGAATTGTAAATGTATGAACCAGCGTTTAAAACACCCGAATACACACGGAAGAAACAAAGACGACCAACATAAGGGTCTGTTGCAATCTTAAACGCTAACGCAGTAAGCGGTTCTTTAGCGTCCGGGTGACGAATAATTTGTTTTTCGGCATCGCGCGGATCTGTTCCAACAATTTCAGGTGTATCGAGCGGACTCGGCAAGAAAGCACAAACAGCATCAAGCATGGTTTGAACTCCTTTGTTTTTGAAAGAAGAACCACAAATCATCGGGTTGATCTCCATCGACAAGGTAGCCTTACGGATGGCTCTTTTCAATTCTTCTTCGGTAATTGTTGAAGGGTCATCGAAATACTTTTCCATCACGGCGTCATCATATTCGGCCACGATTTCAAGCATTTTATCTCTCCATTCCTGAGCTTCTGCAAGCAGATCAGCAGGAATTTCTTCAACTGTATATTGCGCTCCCATGGTTTCATCGTGCCACAGGATTGCTTTCATTTTAATCAAATCCACCACGCCTTTGAATTTCTCTTCAGCGCCGATAGGAATTTGAATCGGACATGGCTTTGCTCCGAGCACATCTTTTACCTGGCGAACCACTTCATAGAAGTCAGCTCCGGAACGGTCCATTTTGTTCACGTAACCAATACGTGGAACTTTATATTTGTCGGCCTGACGCCACACGGTTTCCGATTGCGGCTCAACACCACCCACGGCACAAAATGCAGCAACAGCACCATCCAGGATACGTAAAGAACGCTCTACCTCTACGGTAAAGTCAACGTGTCCCGGAGTGTCAATCAAATTAATTTTATATTTGTCGCCCAGATATTCCCAGGAAGTAGTCGTTGCAGCGGAAGTAATGGTAATACCTCTTTCCTGCTCCTGCTCCATCCAGTCCATCGTGGCAGCACCATCGTGCACCTCACCGACTTTGTGAGTAAGACCGGTGTAAAACAAGATACGTTCCGACGTAGTTGTCTTGCCGGCATCGATATGCGCCATGATACCGATATTTCTATTATAACTTAAATCTCCTTTTGCCATTTAATAACTTATTTCCTATATGTTTACGATTTTCACAAATCAATTAAAATCTGAAGTGAGCAAAAGCACGGTTCGCTTCAGCCATACGGTGCATATCTTCCTTACGTTTGAATGCGCCACCCTGGTTGTTATAGGCATCAACAATCTCGGCAGCCAATTTATCGGCCATCGAACGTCCGCCACGTTTCCGTGCGTATAATATAAGATTTTTCATTGAAACTGATTCCTTCCTGTCAGGACGGATTTCTGTGGGAACCTGGAATGTAGCACCGCCGACGCGACGTGATTTCACCTCTACTAACGGAGTAATATTTTCGAGGGCTTTTTTCCAGATATCGAGGGGAGCTTTTTCCTCGTTCGGAAGTTTGTTTTTAACAACATCCAACGATGAATAGAAAATGTCGAAAGCAGTTGACTTCTTGCCATCGTACATTAAGTGGTTTACAAATTTTGTAACCATCGATTCATTGAAAACGGGATCTGGTAAAATGATCCGTTTTTTTGGTTTCGACTTTCTCATTTTGAATAAAATTTCTTTTGTTTTTTGGTTGCTTTTTAGTCTTACTTCAACAACTCCTCCGAGCCGTTTACTCAACCTTCATCTGCCACCTTTAAAACAAGTTTTTAACTTGATTTTTAAATCTCTCTTTCGAAAAAGAAGTTCGTCTGCTTCTCACAGACCGACAGAGGTTAAGAATTATTTCTTTTTACCTTTTGCTGCTGCAGCTGCTGCCTGACCTGGCTTTGGACGTTTTGCTCCGTATTTTGAACGACGTTGCGTACGACCGTTAACACCAGCTGTATCCAATGTACCGCGAACTATGTGATAACGAACACCCGGAAGGTCTTTCACACGACCGCCACGAACCATCACGATGGAGTGTTCCTGTAAGTTGTGACCTTCTCCCGGAATATACGCATTCACCTCCTTTTGATTTGTCAAACGCACACGTGCCACTTTACGCATCGCAGAGTTTGGTTTCTTGGGAGTAGTCGTATACACACGAACACAAACCCCGCGACGTTGCGGACATGAGTCCAGCGCCGGAGACTTGCTGTTGTAAGTCATTTCTGCTCTTCCTTTTCTAACTAATTGTTGAATTGTAGGCATTTTAAATTTTGTTTAAACTATAACTACTTTATTTTTAAAATTTTGGTTTTTACCCAAAGGGGCTGCAAAGTTACAAAAAGTTTTTTAATGAACAAATGAAGTTTCGGAATATTTTAAAAAGTTTGTTTGAAATAGCCCTGACAGCAGAAGAAACTGATAATTCGAACGATTATTTTGTACTATATTTGCACGTCAATTAAGAGGCTGTCTCAAAAGGGCAGTCTCTCTTTTTTTGATTATGCAGCGATTTTGGGAAATTCGGACTCAAATGTTGAAAATTCAATTCCATTTTCTTTAGTTGGAATAAAAAAG
>JAKIYP010000102.1 GCA_022708505.1 Bacteroidota bacterium | reverse complement strand
GGAGAAAAAGTAGTATTGGAAACCATCGAAAAGCCAGCGGTTGTTTTCAAAAATCACAAACATCCGCTTACAGCTGCTTATGATCATGAATTGTTGGTAACCAAATCCATCAACGCTATTTATGCGGTAGCTTTCGAACTGAAAGATTTTAAAACCATGCAGTTCCTCGACTGGTTCGTGAAAGAACAGGCTGAAGAAGAACAAAACGTGGATGAACTGTGCAAACGTTTCGACTTGTTTGGAGGCGATGCACGGGGATTGTATATGCTGGATCAGGAATTGGCAGGTAGAACGTTTACGCCACCGTCATTAGTAATTTAAATGCATCGGATTTTCGTCGTAGAGACGCCCTAATAGGGCGTCTCTTTTTTTATCCAGACACCTTTCATTAGGTGTTTGGCAAAAATAATTGATATTTCACGCATTTGAAAAATTTTAGACGCCCTAATAGGGCGTCTCTACAATTTGTTTGATTTGCCCTATCACCTCCTGCGCGAACTGCTCTGCTTCAGCAGTTGTTCCGGCTTCGGAATAGATACGGATAATCGGTTCTGTATTTGATTTCCGCAAGTGTACCCATCCTGTCGGAAAGTCGATTTTCACTCCATCAATATCATTTACTTCGTACTGCTGATATTTCTCCTTGATTTTTGCGAGAATATTATCTACGTCAATCTGCGGGGTGAGTTCAATTTTATTTTTCGAAATGAAATAATCCGGATAAGTCCTTCTTAATTCCGAAACTTTCTTTCCTGATTTAGCCAGCAAACTCAAGAACAGCGCAATACCCACCAGCGCATCCCGTCCATAATGACTGGCCGGGTAAATAACACCGCCATTACCTTCACCGCCAATAACAGCATTGGTCGCTTTCATTTTGGCAACTACGTTGACTTCTCCAACCGCTGCTGCATTGTATTCCATGCCATAGCGCTGAGTAACATCCCGCAGGGCGCGACTCGAACTGAGGTTTGACACGGTATTACCCGGAGTATTTTGCAAAACATAATCGGCTATTGCAACCAACGTATACTCTTCGCCAAACATAGAACCGTCCTCGGCAATGATGGCCAAACGGTCGACATCCGGGTCAACGACAAAACCCACATCAGCTTTTCCCGACTTCATCAGATTAGCAATATCCGTCAGATGCTCCGGTAGCGGTTCCGGATTGTGCGGGAAATGACCGGTCGGGTCACAATATAATTTTTCTACTTGTTTAACACCCAATGCTTCCAATAACACTGGCAAGGCAACACCTCCTACTGAATTCACACAATCAATAGCCACCGTGAATCCAGCTTTGCGGATTGCTTCCACATCAACCAAATCCAGCGCCAGCACACTTTCAACATGTTTCTGCGTATATGTATTGTTTTCCGTCAGTTTCCCCAGCTGATCTACTTCAGCAAACACAAAATCATCAGCAGCTGCTTTCTTCAACACGTCTTCACCCTGCGCAGCATTCAGGAACTCACCTTTTTCATTCAACAACTTCAGGGCGTTCCACTGTTTGGGATTATGACTTGCAGTCAGAATAATACCACCTGCAGCCTGTTCCATTGTAACCGCCAACTCGGTCGTCGGCGTAGTAGCCAGACCAATGTTCACCACATCAAAACCCATCCCCAGCAACGTACCGATAACAATCTGTCCGACCATCTCTCCGGAAATACGGGCATCCCGTCCCACTACTATCTTATTAGAATCGATGGTTTTATTTTCACGAATGTGGCGCGCATAAGCAGCCGTAAAACGAACAATATCGAGGGGACTCAACCCCTCGCCGACAGTGCCCCCGATGGTGCCCCGAATGCCTGAAATTGATTTTATTAAAGTCATGCTATATTATTTATTAGTGTTTAGTTAGTTAGTTTAAGAGTTTAAGAGTTTAAGAGTTTAAAGTTTAAAAAGGACTTCGTTAATCGCTATTCGTTATTAGCTATTCGCTTTCCGTTCTCCGCTTTCCGCTAAATCAGTACTTACTTATTCTGATATTGATATCATAACCTGCAGGAGTTGCGGGTCTGCTGAATTTCGACATCCCAATTTTCGATGGTACAATCAGTTTCGCTTCCGCGTTATTGAATTTCATATAACGAACGGCCTCATGCCAGGCAGCACAGGCCTGCGTTAAATCCAAGTAGTTAAATTGCAATGGATTCGGGTAGTTTACAGAACTCTGACTGGAAATCGTATCTGCTTTCACTCCCAGTGTATACTCATCAAAGCGCGAAACAATCTTATCGCCTGCAATTGCACTGTCACCTTCATTTACAGTATCACCCTGTTTTGTCAACCGAAAATACAAGCCGGTTTTACTCTTGTAATAAACCTTGTCGGGCCACGGGAAAGTCGGCATTACCGTTACAACCTGAATCTGCTGACGTGAAATAAAGTCAGCAATCAACTCTTGTTCGGCCTTCAACTCTTCAGCATAAGTTACATTGTCATCCTTACAGGCAACAAATAAAAGCGCTACAATGAGTGCAAAAAAGATATTTTTAAGTACGTGTTTCATTTTATGTATGTCTCCAGTCATTAACCACTAACCATTAACCACTAACCACTAATTATTATCTTATATTCGCAATACTCATGATATCGGCAAACACACCGGCGGCTGTTACGCTTGCACCGGCACCATATCCTTTGATAATCATCGGGTAATCGTAATAACGTTCAGTTTTAATCATGATGATGTTGTTGCTACCTTCCAGTTCGTAGAAAGGATGACGCATATCCACTTCCTGCAAACCTACAGAACAATCTCCGTTTTCCATGGTAGCCACGAAACGGTAGCGTTTATTTTCCGATTGCAGACGTTGACGTACACTTTCAAACTCGGCATCCATTTCATGAATGGTATTCCAGAAATCTTCCAGTGTACCATCAAAATAACGCTGCGGAATAAACAAGTTTTTCTTCACATCACTTTGTTCTACCTTATAACCTGCTTCCCTTGACAGAATCACTAATTTGCGGATTACATCCGTACCACTTAAATCGATTCTCGGATCAGGTTCAGCATAACGGGCTTCCTTCGCCAACTGAATGGCTTTGCTCAACGGAATTTCAGCACTGATGGTATTGAAAATAAAGTTCAGCGTACCGGAGAGTACCGCTTCTAATTTCAGAATTTTATCGCCGGAATTAACCAGGTTATTCATCGTGTTGATAATCGGCAAACCGGCACCCACATTGGTTTCAAACAAGAATTTGATGCCTTTCTTGCGGGCAATTTCTTTCAATTCGGCATAATTGGCATAATCGCCGGAAGCCGCAATTTTATTAGCTGCTACCACCGACACGTTGTGTTGCAACAAATCTTTATAGAGCGCAGCCACCTGATAACTTGCTGTGCAATCAACAAATACAGGATTGTAGATATTCATATCCAGGATACCCTTCAGAATTACTTCCGGAGAAGTCGGGATACCATCCAGCGCAATCAATTCAGGGTAATTACTTAGCATAATACCATCGCGGTTGAACAGCACCTTGTTTTCATCCGCGATGCCCACAACCTTAATTTTCAGGTTGTTTTGCTTTTTCAGCTTGGGCTGTTGCAACATAATCTGATCCAGCAGACCGCCACCTACCGTTCCGGTACCCACTAAGAAAATATTCAGTTCCTGATATTCCGACAGGAAAAATGCCTCATGAATCACATTCAGCGCTTTCCGCAGGGATATCGAATCAATTACAAAAGAGATATTCGTTTCAGATGCTCCCTGTGCAATGGCAATTACATTTACACCACTGCGACCGAGGGCGCCAAATAATTTACCGGAAATACCGGGAATGCGCTTCATATTATCGCCCACCACCGCGATGGTAGCCAAATCCTTTTCAGCCTTGACATTATTAATTTCACCGATGGCCAGTTCGTGGGCAAATTCTTCGGAAATCACTTTAACCGCGATATCCGCTTCCGCATTGGTAACACCGATAGAAATCGTATTTTCGGAAGAAGCCTGTGAAATGAAGAAAGCCGAGATACCCACATTGGCAAGCGCACCGAACAAGCGTTTACTCACCCCGATTACGCCAACCATACCGAGACCCTGCATGGTCACCAGCGCCGAATCGTTGATGGATGAAATTCCTTTTACCGGCTGATTACTGGTATCCTTTGCACGGGAAATATAAGTTCCCGGCGCATCCGGGTTGAACGTATTCTTGATTAAAATAGGGATATTCTGATGATATACCGGGAAAATTGTCGGGGGATAAATGACCTTAGCGCCATAATTACAAAGCTCCATCGCTTCTATATAGCTCAAATTATCAATCACATAAGCCTTGCTAATCACGCGCGGGTCGGCCGTCATGAAGCCATCCACATCCGTCCAGATTTCGAGGCTATCGGCATGCAAGGCAGCAGCCAGGATAGCCGCCGTATAATCAGAGCCACCACGACCCAGGTTCGTAATAACACCCGACTCTTTATCCGTCGTGATAAAACCGGGACAAACCGTCAACACCGGTTTTTCAGGAAAATAATTACGGATAAGCGCATTGGTGGTTTCAATATCGAGCGTATGTTTCCCAAATGCCGTATTCGTTTTGATGAAATCAGGAGAATAGGCATAAGCAGCGCCTTCGATAACTGTAGCAATAATAACCGAAGAAATCCTTTCACCGAAACTTACAATTAAGTCCTTCGTCTGCTGATTCAGTTCTTTTGAGTCGGCAACTTGTTTGTAAACGGCTAAAAGTTCGTCAAATAAGCCATTAATTCTTCCTTTGATACCATCAGCTTTCGTTTCCGTCATGACGCCTTTAATGACATCAAAGTGACGTTTCACCACGGCATCAAACTCAGTCTCAACGTTCTGTCCCCTGAAGGCCATATCGGTCAACGCAATCAACTTGTCAGTTATGCCACCCAGGGCAGATACCACCACGATTACCGGTTCTTTCTCACTCTCAACGATGCGTTTTACATTTAAAATGCTTTCTACGGAACCTACGGATGTTCCGCCAAATTTCATTACCTTCATCTTTTCTATTAGCTTATTTTTTGAGCCTGCAATATTAGCGATTTTTCCCCAATAATTAAGTGGATTTTTTGTTTTTTAATTAATGAGTTGTATTTTCAGGAAAATTATACTACTTTTGCAGCGCTTTTCGAACAAAAAAGCAAACTTAGTGAAATGGTCCGGTAGCTCAGCTGGATAGAGCAACAGCCTTCTAAGCTGTGGGTCGTGGGTTCGAATCCCGCCCGGATCACGAAAAAAAGCTAATCATTTGTAATGGTTGGCTTTTT
>JAKIYP010000101.1 GCA_022708505.1 Bacteroidota bacterium | reverse complement strand
CGTTCGATCAACAAAAATATCAACAAAAAATAAATTATTAATCAGTAACAAACTGGTGATTTACACTTGCGAAAATCTGGTGAAAATCATTTGCGAAAATCTGGTGATTTTTAATTTGCTAATTACAAATGGGTAAGATATAATGCTCACATTACAAAAAACTATACAAAAACTTATCAATAGTGCGGATAAAATTCTTTATGATCATCAACCCATGCTTTCATGTCAATCACCATCTGTTCATAAGAAGGCACAACAAAGCTAAAATCGCTTCTTCTATTCCTCAATGATTTATCTAATTTTATTGTATCATTCTTCTCAATACTCAGTTCATCATTTCTGAAATGCTTATTGAAAAGTTTGAGAAGATCATATTTTGATATGCTTTCATTGTTAACAAGGTTATACAATCCACATAAATTCTCGACCATCGCCTGCTCCATGGCTTTAGCGAGTGTCAAGGTAGTCACACCAGTCCATATAGCACCGGTAAAACCATTGATTGTACCTGATTGTTTCATAAACCAGTTAAAAAGTCCTATTCCTTCAGGATTCATGTCCGGTCCAATGATTGAATTTCTGAAGGTCAGATTTTTATGATCCTGTACCTCCCCTAATGCTTTGGTTCTGTCATAAAAAGTTCGTCCATCACGCAGACTATCTTCATAATAAGGGCCTGTATTACCCGCGAACACACAATCCGTACTCATGTGTATAAGTTTGGTCTTTTCATCCCTCAATGTATCTGCTATGAAATGAGGCAAATAACTATTCAGGTATACTGCTTTTGAAGGGTTCGAATCAGCGACCTGATTCAACAGCCCTATGCAATTTATGACTGCGTCATAGGTATCTCCTTTGATTATCTGTTTAAACTCATTTGTATCAAAAGCATCACCTACCACATTTTTGCAAAAAGGAAAAGGCACGACAGAGAATGTAGTTACATCGTGACCTTTTTCTTTGAAATATAAACTTATAGTATGTCCTGCCATACCATTTGCGCCTAAAACTAAAACTTTCATCGGTAAAGTATTTACTGGTTATTTTTTAAATCATCCTGAATAATATCCAACTTCAATAACAATGCTGTCATTTCATCAAATGTTAATCTGTTCGTGTTATGTGAATGATAATCCTGAAAAGCGGCAATTTCTTCTTTGCCCTCAACAAAATACTTATCATAATTCAGGTCGCGCGAGTCACAGGGAATTCTGAAATAATCTCCCATGTCTTCTGCTTTTGCCATTTCCTCTCTTGTAATAAGCGATTCATACAGTTTTTCTCCATGACGGGTACCGATAATTCTAATTTTTGAATCTGAATGGTACAGTTTAAGAAGCGCATTTGCCAGTACATCTAAGGTGGCTGCAGGCGCTTTTTGAACAAACAGATCACCGTTTCTTCCATGCATAAAAGCATATAACACCAAATCCACCGCGTCATCCAGCGTCATCATAAACCGCGTCATATTAGCATCTGTAATAGTCAGATCTGTATTTGATTTCATTTGTTCAATCCACAATGGAATAACAGAACCACGACTTGCCATTACATTTCCATAACGCGTACAACAGATGGTGGTGGTTGCTTCAAGTCCCAACGCACGACCTTTTGCTATAGCCACTTTCTCCATCATAGCCTTACTAATCCCCATGGCATTGATCGGATAGCATGCTTTGTCGGTACTTAGAACGACCACATTTTTCACATTGTGTTGAATGGCTGAATCCAATACATTCTCCGTTCCAAGCACATTTGTTTTTACAGCCTCAACAGGGAAAAACTCACAAGAGGGCACCTGCTTTAATGCAGCAGCATGAAACACATAATCGACACCCTTCATGGCTATATCGACACTTCGTTTATCCCGTACATCGCCGATATAGAACTTTACTTTGGAATTTTGAAGTGTATGTCGCATGTCATCCTGTTTTTTTTCATCGCGACTGAAGATTCTGATTTCCTTCACATCGGAATCCAGGAATCTTTTTAATACAGCGTTTCCGAAGGAGCCTGTGCCTCCGGTTATGAGTAAAATTTTGTTGATAAAATTATTATTATTCATAATTTACTAACAATTATTTTCCGGTAAAACCGGGATTATATTCTATTATAACACTGTAAGACCCCGATACAATTCATTTGTTTACATAATTCCCGACAACCCTTTTTATTCCAGCTTCCAAACTTACAGATGGCTTCCAGCCCATGTCGAACAGTCTGGTAACATCCAACAGTTTGCGGGGTGTGCCATCGGGTTTAGTTTCATCCCAAACGATATTCCCTTCAAAACCGACAATTTGTTTGACAAGTCCCGCAAGCTCCTTAATTGTCTGATCTTCCCCACAGCCCGCATTCACATGCGAAGGCAAAGTATCCGGGGCATCATAATGCATCAATAAATAAACCGACGCATCTGCCATGTCATCCACATGCAGGAATTCCCGCATCGGAGCACCTGTACCCCAAAGCGTAACGCTCACCTTGTTCTCTTGTTTACCCACACCATATTTTTGAAGTATTTGCAGGATATCGGCTTCAGAATCACGACCTGTCACGCCCCCAACAGGCAATTTGTTCAAATCAGCACGGATCGCATCCATCTTCCCTTCCATCAGGTATTTTCCAAGTAACATTTTACGGATAAGCGCAGGTAATACATGCGATTTCTCTAAGTCGTAGTTGTCGTTTTGTCCATACAGATTCGTGGGCATAATCGATATAAAATTACAACCATATTGTGCATGGTAAGACTCACACATCTTGATACCCGCTATTTTAGCGATGGCATAAGGTTCATTGGTCGGCTCGAGTATGCCTGTCAGCAGGTATTCCTCTTTGATGGGTTGCGGAGCCAGTCGCGGGTAAATACAGGACGACCCCAGGAACAACAACTTCTTCACTCCGTGCAGGTAACTCTGGTGAATCACATGGTTCTGAATCATCAGGTTTTCGTAGATAAACTGGGCGCGATAGGTATTATTGGCCACGATACCACCCACTTTCGCCGCAGCCAGCACCACATATTCCGGTTTTTCTTCCGCGAAGAAACGGGCCACATCCGCTTCCACCAACAAGTTTAACTCATCCAGAGTTCTGGTTACAAAATTCGTGAATCCCTTTGATTCCAGATTCCGTTTGATTGCGGAACCCACCATGCCGAGGTGACCGGCAATGTATATTTTAGCGTTTTTCTCCATTTTCTTATATATTAGTCACCAGTCTCCAGACCGGCGTCCGGAGTCTGGAGACTGGTGACATTTATCACTCAAAATAATTCAAAATCTTATAGCCTCCCTCTTTCAGGTAGTTTTCTTTCTTCATGAGTTTCACATCTGACTGCATCATATCATCAACCAGCCCTTTGAGGTCGTATTTTGGAGTCCAGCCCAATTTAGTTCTGGCTTTAGAAGCATCTCCAATCAGCAGATCCACCTCTGTAGGTCTGAAATAAGCCGGATCCACTTCCACCACCGTATCTTTACGAGCTTTGATTCCGGAGAGGAATTCTGCCCCCACTTTATCAACAAATACAGTCTCGTCCACCGAAGCAATATAACCTTTTTCCTCAATTCCTTCGCCCTTGAATGCGATTTCAAGGCCAATTTCGGCGAAAGCCATGCGCACGAACTCACGCACCTCTGTGGTAATCCCCGTAGCAATCACATAATCATCCGGTTGGTCCTGTTGCAGGATGAGCCACATCGCCTCCACATAATCCTTGGCATGCCCCCAGTCGCGTTTCGACGACAAATTTCCGAGATAAGTTTTCGCCTGCATTCCCATGGCGATGCGGGCAGCCGCCCGGGTAATTTTACGGGTTACAAAGGTTTCACCACGAAGCGGAGACTCGTGGTTAAACAAAATCCCGTTGCTGGCATGCAAGTTATAAGCCTCCCGGTAATTCACCGTAATCCAGTATGCATACATCTTCGCCACCGCATAAGGAGAACGCGGATAGAAAGGTGTTGTTTCCTTTTGAGGAATTTCCTGTACCAGTCCGTACAATTCCGACGTTGATGCCTGATAGACTCTGGTTTTCTCCGTTAGTCCCAATAGCCTTACTGCTTCTAAGATACGAAGTGTACCAATACCGTCCGCATTGGCCGTATATTCCGGCGTATCAAAACTCACCTTCACGTGACTCATGGCTGCGAGGTTATAAATCTCATCCGGTTGCGTTTCCTGTATGATGCGGGTTAAGTTCATCGAATCCGTTAAATCCCCGTAATGCAGGATTAATTTGCGGTTGTCGACATGCGGGTCCTGGTACAGGTGATCGATGCGATCCGTGTTAAACAAAGACGAACGGCGTTTGATACCATGTACAGTATATCCTTTTTTCAATAACAGTTCGGCGAGGTAAGCGCCATCCTGACCGGTGATTCCGGTGATAAGAGCAGTTTTATTCATTTTTGTAACTAATGTTTCTATAATTTATATACTTAAGAATTTAAATCAAAGAATTAATCTTCTATTGATTATAGCTGTACGACCGGCACACCTTTCCAGTCAACCTGTGTAACCGCCGTTTTGACATCTACAAACTCAAAATCAGTGAGCCAGTTATCCAACTTTTTCTCTGCACCAGACAAACCTACATATGCTTTCCACCTCCTCATCATCGGAAGCTCTTTAATCATAGGTTGCGACGCATCAAAATCACGGGGATGTAAATAACTCATCACATAACCTGATTGGGCTGTCCATCGTTTAATCAGTTGATATGAAAACAACCTGAAATATCCTCCACCACTGAAAATAACAGGAACTCCCAACACATTATGATAATTAATGGGTAGTTCCTTCAATTCAATGCCATTGTATTTCAACAAGGAAGGAACAGGCTCTTTATAAGTTGGTAATCCACCATGTGCCCGCGGAGCCGGAAATACCGAGCTATCTACTTCGATTCCGTTTTTCACCAACACCTCAAATGCCCATTTATTATCTTCCCGAATTGAAAAACCCGGAGCACGGAAGTATTTTACCTTTTGCCCGGTGATATCCTCCAGTGTTTTCACCGAAAATTCAACATCTTTGTTGAATTCCTTGGGCGATTGTTCATATACCAGTTGATGCATGCGGGTATGTGTCCCTACCTCATATCCCCTGTTTACAATATCTCTGATGACTTCCGGATAAGTCTCGGCTATCCATCCCAAACAAAAGAAAGTTGCCTTTTGGTTGTGCTTTTCAAGCATCGCGAAAATCCGTTCCATGTTTTCATGGATACGGGAGTCATAGTTTTTCCACTCGTTTACTGTTTTGGTGGATTCATTGTCTAAGAGGTGAAACCACTCTTCTATGTCGAAAGTAA
>JAKIYP010000100.1 GCA_022708505.1 Bacteroidota bacterium | reverse complement strand
ATCGTTCCGGTTGTTGCCGTGATGATGCTGAAAATTGACCCGGAATATGGAAAGGCGAAGAAGAACTTGAAAACGGAAAGCGAATAACGAATAGCGGAAAACGGAGATCGGAAAACAGAATAACAACCCATACAGAGCTGCCGTAGGTAGCGACATGGCTGGTGACCGTAGACTGTAAACTAAAATAAAAGAATATGAAATCATTTAAATTATCAGTCATATTGCTGATTAGTTTGATAACCCTCAATTTGAGCGGACAATCAATCAATATTAAAACCGGTATCGAAGTGCTGAAACAACAAAACTTCAAAATACTGGAAGGAAAACGGGTAGGACTTATAACCAACCCGACGGGAGTCGATAATCAGATGAAATCGACCATTGATATTTTATTTGAAGCTCCAAACGTCAACTTAGTAGCACTGTATGCTCCGGAACATGGTGTCAGGGGGGATGCGCATGCCGGCGACCATGTGGATGATGAAAGGGATGCCAGAACAGGTTTGCCGGTGTATTCGCTCCACGGGAAAACACGTAAACCTTTGCCTGAAATGCTGAAAGATGTGGATGTGCTCGTTTATGATATTCAGGACATCGGTTGCCGTTCTTTTACTTACATCAGTACAATGGGCTTAGCCATGGAGGCTGCTGCCGAGCATGATGTTGAGTTTGTGGTGCTCGACAGACCCAATCCGTTGGGCGGACTGAAAGTAGAGGGTGGTTTGGTGGAGGAGCAGTTTATCTCTTTTGTCAGCCAGTTTAAAATCCCTTATGTGTATGGACTGACTTGCGGTGAACTGGCCTTGTTGTTGAACGGCGAAAATATGCTGAAAAAATCGTGTAAGCTGCAGGTTGTTTCGATGAAAGGTTGGAAAAGAAAGATGATTTACGAGGAAACCGGATTGCAATGGATTTCATCTTCTCCGCATATTCCTCATCCTGTTACGGCTCTTTTTTATCCGGTAAGCGGAATTTTGGGAGAATTGGGCTATATGTCGATCGGGGTAGGATATCCGCTTCCTTTTGAATTGTTTGCAGCTGAATGGGTTGATGCTGAAAAGCTCGCGGAAAATATGAATAAACTGAATTTGCCCGGGTTGTATTTCAGACCCATTTATTTCAAACCATTTTATGCAACCGGACAGGGAAAACGGCTGAACGGCATCCAGGTGCACATCATGGATTATGCTGTAGCAAGGCTTTCTGAAGTACAGTTTTATGTAATGCAGGAAATCGCTGCTTTATATCCCGATCGCGCGGTGTTTGATTATGCTAATCCTCAGCGATTCAATATGTTTGATAAAGTCAGTGGCAGTGACTTTGTTCGCCTGACTTTCACCAAAACAAACCGTTTCGAAGATATCAAAGATTTTTGGTATAAAGAAGTCGATAATTTCAGAAAAATATCAAAAAAATATTATTTGTATAAAAAATGACAACGATGTCGCAAGCCAACAATAGACTTCTTTCCCTCGATGTCCTGCGCGGTATCACCATCGCGGGTATGATTATGGTGAACAATCCCGGTTCATGGTCGTATGTGTATGCTCCGCTTGGTCATGCGGCCTGGCATGGCTTAACACCTACCGATCTGGTTTTTCCGTTTTTCATGTTCATCATGGGAATCTCGACATTTATTTCCCTTCGAAAATTCAATTTTGAATGGAGTAAACCAACACTGTTTAAAATATTAAAACGGACAGTCATCATATTTCTGATAGGAATGGGGATTGCCTGGTTGTCGCTTTCCTTCAGGACTTACCGTTCGCTGGAAAGTGAGGAACTTGGTTTCTTTGAACGTTTTTTGCGTGCCATTACTAATTTTGAGCATCTGCGCATACTGGGCGTGTTGCAACGTTTGGCCCTGAGTTATGGCGCTACTGCGATTATTGCTATTTTGGTTAAACATAAGTATATCCCTCACATCATTGTTTTCTCACTTCTCGGTTATTTTATCCTGCTTTTGGCAGGTAATGGCTTCGATTTTAGTGAGCAAAACATCATTTCGGTTGTCGACAGGGCCGTGCTGGGCGTGAATCACATGTATAAAGATAGTGGACTATCTATTGATCCTGAAGGATTGTTAAGTACCATTCCTTCTATTGCCCATGTGCTGATTGGTTTTCTTGCCGGTAAAATGCTGATGCAAACAAAGGACAATCACGAGCGTATTCAACAACTGTTTATTATGGGCGCCATACTTACTTTTGCGGGTTTCTTGCTAAGCTATGGTTGTCCTATCAATAAAAAGATTTGGTCGCCTACATTTGTGTTGACTACCTGTGGATTAGCTGCAACCCTGCTGGCTTTGCTGGTTTGGATTATCGATATTAAAGGGCACAAGCGCTGGAGTCGTTTTTTTGAATCATTTGGTGTTAATCCCTTGTTTATTTATGTGGCAGCAGCGGTTTTATCCATCTTATTGGGAAACATATTTATTACATACAGTGGAGAACTAATTTCTATCAAAAAGTTCTTATATGAAATTGGTTTGCAAACTTATTTGGGTAATTACTTTGGTTCACTTACTTTTGCAGTTTTATTTGTGATAATCAATTGGTTAATCGGGCATTTTTTGTATAAAAAACAAATATATATTAAGATATGATTTTATTAGCAGATGGAGGTTCAACTAAGGTAGATTGGTGCCTGGTGGATCATGGGGTATTAAAGAAGAGAGTGTACACGAAAGGGGCAAATCCTTTTCATCGTACTACTGAGGAGATAAGTCAGGAGATAGGTCTTTCTCTGGTTCCGGAATTGAAAAATGACAAAATTGACGCCGTATATTTCTATGGTGCCGGTTGTGCTTTTCCGGAAAAGAATGAGTTGATAAGGGCTGCCATCGCGGAGAATATTGATACGACCAATATTCAGGTTGACAGTGATTTGTTTGGTGCTGCAGTTGGTCTTTGGGGTGATAAGCCGGGAATTGCCTGTGTACTTGGAACCGGGTCTAACTCCTGTCTATACGATGGCTCTAAGATAGTAAATCATGTGTCGCCGCTTGGTTTTATGTTGGGAGATGAGGGAAGTGGTGCTGTGCTGGGGCGGCTTTTTATGGGTTCTTGCCTGAAAAATCAATTTACCCCCGCTATCAAAGAGGCATTCTTTGATTATATTAAACTAACAGTTCCTCAGATTTTAGACAGGGTTTACAAACAACCTATGCCAAGTCGTTTCTTAGCCAGTGTATGCCCGTTTATTAAAGAGAATATTCAGGAAGAGTCTGTTCATAATTTAGTGAACAGTGCCTTTGAGGATTTCTTTAGAAAAAATGTTATGCAATATGATTACAAAAATCACAAGGTTTCTTTTGCCGGTTCGGTTGCGTATCATTTTCAGGATGTTTTGCTGGAAGTTGCATCCCGCTTGCATATTGAAGTCGGTGAAATTGTTCAATCGCCGATGGATGGATTAATAAAATTTTATTCTGCATAAAAAAAGGGGGAAGCCAATCGGTTTCCCCCTTTTTGATTTCAAACTAACCTAACTATTTACGCGTAATTTTAATTGTTGAAGTTCCATTGATTCTTAACAGATAAACTCCTGATTGCAGATTCGAAACGTCAATCGTTTCTTTGTTGTTTTCAAGATTATACCTGCCGATAATCAAACTACCGCTTAAGTCATAGACCTGAATGCTCCGGATTAAATCCGTTGATTCAATATTGACGATACCATCGGTCGGGTTCGGGTATGCAGTAGCTTTAATCTTGGTTTCATGTACTGATGACTGACCATTTTGTTTAATAATCAGTGATTTTGATGCCGGAATGGTGCTGCTGTTGTTGTCGGTTGGCATAGCCCATACGCTGATGCGTTTTCCTGAATTGGAAACCGCGTACAGGTTGCCGGCATAGTCAAATGCGAAATCATCATAAGTAACTGAAGCTACGTCTAAAGCGTGCTGGAATTTTGGTGTCACAACCGGAACTCCTTCTTTATTCAGTTTATAACTGAATACATACACACCACCATTGTAGCTGAGTGCAATCAAACCTTTAGCTTCGTCCACAGCCAATCCTCCGTTTTGCGAGGCCTGTGGGAGTGAGATAGTAACTCCGTTTTTATCTTTGAACTCAGCGGTGTTGAATACGGTTTCTTTGAAGCTGTCGCTGAAATAGAACATGCACGGATTGGCTACCGTATTACTGCCGGCACCACGGAATTGTCCTGCCCAGTAACCGGTTGAAACCGGTACGATGCTGCTGTTGTCGTTGCCGATATAGCTTCCTGCAGCTGCAGAAGAACTCGGTGCGGCCGACCAGGTGTTGTTCAATCCGATGTTGTAGGTATTGATGTTCTTCTTCCAGCTTAAACCCGAAGCTGTTTTGTCAACAGCATACAACTGGGTTGCTGCTCCCGATCCCCGTGTGCCGATGGCTACGATCTGACCACATACGTAAGTGGTGTTGATTTTAACGGAGCCATTGGTAACCGTCGCATTCGGGAATATGGATGTTACATTGAATGTTTCAGGATTCATGTAATAAATACCGGCTTTGGTTGTGCTGGCATCGGCTAAGAATACGCGACCGTCGTTTGTAATGGCAACTTTTCGCGGACCTTCACCGTTCACTCCTGTCCAGGCAATACCGCCCGCATAGGCTGAATTTCCTTGCCCGGTTACATCGGAAGCATCCGGAGCGGTTACATAAATACCGGTTGTAGTGTTTCTTCCTGCTGATTCTCCGGCTGCTGTATTGGTCACGTATATGCGACCGAAGTACGGACTTTCCGGCGATTTGTCGATGGCAACGCCTTTCGGTGCAAAGTATTTATACACCGGATTGTCGTCCGATATTTTGGTGAAACGGGTGACATTGGGTGCTGTAACCCTCAGTTGCCAGTTGAATTCACCAGAAGCAGGTATATCTTCATTATTCAGCACGATTTGATTTGCACCTTTGTTTTTCGCGCCCAACGAAATAACTTTCATTTCTTCGCCGGAAGTCGGATTGATCAGGACTAAATCAACATGGCTGGCATCTTCATTCAGTTTGAAGTCAATTTTGTATCCATTGTCTTCTTCGCTATATACCGATGTCAGCCCGTATGCGAAAATACGGGCAGGTGAAGCCTGTTGAGCTACACTTTTTGTGCTGTATTTAACAGATTTATTTCCTGCTATCAAATATAAATCAATGTCAGCATTGTCAACTACTCCAAAACCAGTCATGTTTTTCAAGCTTGTTTCATTGCTAATGTCGATAGTCGATTCGCCGATTTTCACCGCGTTACTCAATCCGTTGGTGATGTCAAAAAGCTGTACTGAATAGGAATGGGTGTTGTCAGTTTGCTTTTCACATACCGGAGCGCTCATGAAAATTCTGTTA
>JAKIYP010000034.1 GCA_022708505.1 Bacteroidota bacterium | reverse complement strand
TACCGGGTGTTATTGATGATCAGGTGCATTTCCGGGAGCCGGGTCTGACTCATAAAGCCGATATTGCTACGGAATCGATGGCGGCGGTGGCCGGCGGTGTAACTTCTTTCATGGATATGCCCAATACCATGCCGCTGACTATTACCAGTGATGCATTGGAGGATAAATATAGGATTGGCGCAGAAAAATCGGTGGCCAATTATTCTTTTTACATGGGTGCCACCAATGACAATATTGAAGAACTTAAAAAAATAAATCCTGCTGAAGTCTGTGGCGTTAAGGTGTTTATGGGCTCCTCAACCGGTAATATGCTGGTGGATAACCGGGAGACACTGAGTCGTATTTTTGCTGAAATTCCAATGTTGATTGCCACCCATTGTGAAGATGAAGCAACTGTACAGGCGAATAAAGCCAGGTATAAAGCGCAATATGGTGATGATTTGCCCATTCAGTTTCACCCCCTGATACGGGATGCTGAAGCCTGTTATAAATCATCGGCATTCGCGGTGGAACTGGCAACCAAATACAATGCCCGCTTGCATGTGTTGCATTTGTCTACTGCACGCGAAATGGCTTTGTTCAGCAATAAACTGCCGTTGAAAGAGAAAAAAATCACGGCTGAAGTGTGTGTGCATCACCTGTGGTTCTCGGATCAGGATTATGAACAATATGGAAACCGCATCAAATGGAATCCGGCAGTCAAAACTGAAACCGACCGGCTTAAACTCATCGAAGCGCTGAATCAGGATTTAATTGATGTGGTGGCTACCGACCATGCACCACATTTGTTGAGAGAAAAAGAGGGTAACTGTCTGAAAGCAGCTTCGGGCGGACCGTTGGTACAGTTTTCACTACCCGCTATGCTCGATTTGGCGGCTAAGGGTTATTTTACGGTGGAACAGGTGATTACGAAAATGTGTCATGCGCCGGCAGATTTATTCAGGGTACAAAAAAGAGGGTATATCCAGCCGGGTTATTTTGCTGATTTGGTATTGGTGAACCCGGCGAAATCAATGCCGGTTACGGCTGATTTGGTGTTGTCGAAATGTGGTTGGTCACCGTTTGAAGGCACCACGCTCAAACATACCGTAGAAAAAACCTGGGTAAATGGTCAGCTGGCTTACAGTGATGGCAAAGTAAATACAGCCATTCGCGGTAAAAGACTGATGTTTAATAAATATTGAAGATGAAAAACAGATTTTTCTTTCCTGCTTTGTTGGCTATTGTATTGCTGTCCTGTCAGCAGCCTACATCAAAAAACAAGGAATACACGAAAAACAGCGGTAAAATCCACGGGACATTTTACCACGCTACCTACTTGCATCCCGAAGGAAAAGATTTGCAGCCTGAAATCGAAGCTAAAATGCGTGAATTCGAACTGTCGCTGTCAACTTTCAATCCGAATTCTATCATTTCCAGCATTAATAATAATGAGGACAGTGTGACGGTTGATGATTATTTTGTAACCATGTACCACGAAGCACGGCAGGTTTCAGAATTGACAGGTGGTGCATTTGACATCACGGTAGCTCCGTTGGTGAATGCCTGGGGTTTTGGCTTCGGAGACCAGGAAAGAAAAGAACTGCCGGATGTTAAGTCCATTTTGCCCTATATCGGTTACAAAAAAATCAGTCTTCAAGATAATCAGCTTGTTAAGTCTGATAAACGTATCATGCTGGATGCAAGCGCTATTGCCAAAGGGCAGTCATCTGATGTAATCGGAGAACTGTTGGAATCCTTTGGCTGTGAAAATTATATGGTTGAGATTGGGGGTGAAATTGCCTGTAAAGGAGTAAATCCCAAAGGTAAAAAATGGCAAATCGGAATTGATAAGCCGACCGAAGAAATCTTTGAAGAACAAAGGGAATTGCAAATCGTGCTGGGTATAACCGATTGTGGGATGGCAACTTCGGGCAATTATCGTCAGTTTTATTTTAAAGACGGAAAGAAATATGCCCATACCATCAATCCGCTAACCGGTTATCCTGTAGATCATAACTTGTTAAGTGCAACGGTGATAGCTGCCTCTTCCATGCGTGCTGATGCTTTCGCGACCGCTTTTATGGTCTTGGGTGTCGATAGCAGCCTGGCTGTTTGTCGCCGTGTTCCCGACATCGAATGTTACCTGATTTATGCGGATGAAGCAGGAAACTATCAGGTTAGCTATTCAGAAGGCTTTGAGAAATACTTCAATGAATAGTGTGGAAAAATTTTATTATTACATTTAAATTACTTACTTTTGCAGTCCAATTTTCTTATGAAGAAATACTTAGCCATCATACTTGTTGTATTTGCTGCGATATCCTGCAGTGAATATCAGAACATACTGAAAAGTACCGATCCTGAATTGAAGTATAATAAAGCCGTGGAATATTTTGAAAAAAATGATTTCATGCGTGCTTCTACTTTGTTCGATGAGGTTTCCAGGTATTTCAGGGGTACTGAACGTTCGGAGCAGATATTGAATTATCTGGCTAAATCATATATGGGTCAGAAGGATTATTTCACGGCAAGTGAGTATTACAGAACTTACGTGAAAACATATCCGAAAGGAACCTATATTACCGAGGCCCGATTTATGATCGGATATTGTTATTACTTAGATTCACCGGATGCCAGACTCGATCAAACGGCAACCCGTGATGCAATCAACGCTTTTCAGGAGTTTCTGGATATACATCCCGATAGTGAAAGGGTTCCTGAAGTGAATAAGTTACTGGATGAACTGAAAAGTAAGTTGGCTTATAAAGAGTTTTTGAGCGCCAGGTTGTATTATAACCTGGGTAATTATCTGGGTAATAACTATATTTCAGCGATTATCGTGGCACAGAATGCCCTGAAGAATTATCCTGCCAATTCGAACAGAGAGGAATTGTCGTACATCATTCTTCAATCAAAGTATGAACAGGCTGTTCAGAGTGTGGAGGAAAAGAAAATTGAACGTTACAGGGATACCATTGATGAGTATTACAATTATATCAATGAATTTCCTGCCGGAAAATATAAAAGAGAAGCAGAAAGAATTTACGCTGATGCTAAAAGAATTGTAAAAGATTAAAAATACAACTATATGGATTTCAAAAAAGTAAATGCTCCTACAACAACGATTTCCCGTGACATGAATGCCATGAGTGAGGAAATTGGTAACGTGTATGAAACTGTGATGGTCATAGCCAAAAGAGCGAATCAAATCAGTGCAGAAATTAAATCTGAGATTGATAAAAAACTACAGGATTTCGGCAACACCTCTGAAAACATTGAAGAGGTCTTTGAAAACCGTGAACAAATAGAGATTTCACGTTATTTTGAGAAACTTCCGAAACCGGTATTGATGGCAACTCAGGAGTTTATCGAAGGAAAAGTTTATTACAGAAATCCCCTGAAGGATAAGCTGAAATAATTTTTCTTCTAAATGATTTGAAAGTCACAGGGCATGTTCCATTTTGAACATTCTTTGTGACTTTTGTTTTTTTCAGATTTTAATCTGATTTCTTTTTGTATTTTTGTGGAGCGTGAAGTGATAAACACAAAAAAGTCAATTATGTTAAGCGGGAAAAAAATTATATTAGGTGTAACAGGTGGTATTGCAGCCTATAAATCAGCACAGATTATTCGTTTGCTAGTGCAGAGAGGTGCCGAAGTGAAAGTAATCATGACTCCTCTTGCAAAAAAGTTTATAACGCCTCTTACCATGGCGACACTGTCAAAAAATCCGATTTTGGTGGATTTTTTTGATCCTACGAATGGGAACTGGAACAGTCATGTTGACCTGGGTACCTGGGCAGATGCCTTGTTGATTGCACCGGCAACTGCGAATACACTGGCCAAAATGGCTACGGGAATAGCTGATAACCTGCTGTTAACGACCTATCTGTCGGCACGATGCCCGGTGTTTATCGCTCCTGCCATGGATTTGGATATGTTTGCTCATCCAACCACCAAACAGAACCTCAATACGCTGAAATCCTTTGGCAATTATGTGATTGAACCTACAGTGGGAGAGCTGGCAAGCGGACTGGAAGGAAAGGGTAGGATGGAAGAACCCGAAAATATTGTACGTCAACTGAATGATTTCTTCTTTCCGAAGGATATGCAGGGCAAAAAAGTCCTTATTACAGCCGGACCAACATACGAAATGATAGATCCGGTACGTTTTATTGGAAACTATTCTTCCGGGAAAATGGGATTTGCACTGGCTGAGAATTGCGCCAGACGCGGTGCGGAAGTCACGCTGGTTTGCGGACCGGTAAACCTGAGTACACCTTATAAAAACATTGAACGGATTAATGTAGAATCGGCGCAGGAAATGCATAAGGTGGTGATGAGTCGGTTCGAACAGGTTGATGGTGCCATACTCTGTGCCGCTGTAGCAGATTTTACACCGGTTTCCCCGGCTGAAACCAAAATGAAACGCGGAAAAGATAATTTGATTATCGAATTGAAACCTTCTGTTGACATTGCTGCTGAAATTGGAAAGGTTAAAAGACATGAACAGTTTGTGGTAGGCTTCGCTCTGGAAACTAACGACGAAGAAGCCAATGCCATCAGCAAAATGGAACGTAAGAATTTTGATTTTATCGTGTTAAATTCCTTGCGTGATCCAAACTCGGGCTTCGGCTTCGATACAAATAAAGTGACTATCCTGCATCGTTCTGGTTTAAAAAAGCAGTTTGAACTGAAAAGTAAACTGGATGTGGCGGATGATATCGTGAAAGAGATTAATACACTGATATTTTGATACTCAATATGCTGAATTTTTAACCATATAAGTCATATAAGTAACATAAGCATAACAAACAATTAGCACTTATGTGACTTATATGGTTAAAAATTATTGCGTTGAAAATTTAATTGATATAATGTGTTTGTTGTAAAACAATTTTGCATGAGATTTATATTGCTCTTAGTTTTTATACTTATTTCAGTTTTTATTCCGGCTCAGGAACTGAATTGTAATCTGAAAATAAATTCAGATATGATTCAGGGTTCTAATAAATCTGTATTCTCCACACTCGAAAAATCTGTATCCGACTTTATTAATAACAGAAAATGGACTGAACTTACCTATGCTCCGGATGAGCGGATTGAATGCAATATGAATATCATCGTTTCTAAAATGGAAAATGATGTTTTTACGGCTGAAATCCAGGTGCAATCGAGACGACCGGTGTTCAATTCTTCCTATAATACTACTTTATTCAATTTCAGGGATAATGCTTTGGTGTTTAACTACAAAGAGTTTGAAGTACTGGAGTTTAATGAAAATTCGATTACTTCGAATCTGACGGCGGTGCTGACTTATTACGTGTACCTCATCATCGGTTATGACATGGACTCTTATTCACGGTTGGGTGGTACGCCTTATTTTCAGGCGGCTGAGCGCATTGTAAACAGCGCGCAATCGCTCGACATGCCGGGATGGCGTGCCTTTGAAAGTACCCGTAACCGGTATGCCCTGATCAGTAATCTCACGGATGAAGCATTTAAAAAATACAGAAATTACTTTTATGAATACCACCGGTTGGGCTTGGATGAGATGAGCATCAACATGGTGAATGCCCGTGCACGGATTAATGCCGGACTATCCGTCCTGAGAGAAACGAATCGTGCCAGGCCTTCGTCTGTAGCTATCACATCTTTCCTCGATGCCAAAACAGAGGAGTTGATTAATATCTTCAAAAGGGCAACCGATCAGGAGAAAAAGAATATGATTGAAGTTTTATCAGATGTCAATCCGACTCAGGCGGAAAGATATGAATCTATTCTGAAATAGCATCTTATGTTGAAGTCTATATTTATCTCTAATTATGCCTTAATATCAACGCTGGAGATTGATTTTCAGCCGGGATTATCGGTGTTGACCGGGGAGACCGGAGCTGGTAAGTCCATCATACTAGGCGCTTTGTCACTTATACTGGGACAACGGGCTGATAATAAATCCATCAAGAAAGAGGAAGATAAATGTGTGGTTGAAGCGGTGTTCGATATTTCGGCCTATAAACACCTGGATGATTTCTTTGAAATAAATGAACTTGACCAGGATATGCATCATTGTATTATCCGCAGGGAACTGTCTGCAAACGGTAAATCCAGGGCTTTTATCAACGATACGCCGGTTGCTTTAACTGTATTACGTGATTTAACTTCCCGTTTGATTGATATTCATTCTCAACATGAGAATCTGCTGCTTTCGAATGCCGCCTATCAATTAGAAGTGTTGGATACAGTTGCCCGGAATAGTGAATTGTTGCAGCAATACCGCGAAAGCTATCACGCGTGGAAAGCGGATGAAAAAGCATTGGAAAAGCTGAAGGCAGATGCAGCCAAAGCATCTTCCGAGACTGATTTCATTCGTTTTCAGTTCAACCAGTTACACGAGGCCAAACTTGTTGCAGGTGAACAGCAGGCGCTTGAAACAGAACAGGAGAGTCTGAGTCACGTTGAGGAAATAAAAACGGAGCTAAACAGAATTACAGGTTTATTAGATGGAGAGCAGGGGAGCCTGGTGCAACTTAAAGAGTCGGTTGCGGCACTATCGAAAATAGCTAAGTTTATCACTGAAGGAGATTCAAAATTCGAAAGAATACAGGCTGCATATATCGATTTAAAAGATTTGACGCAGGAGCTTATGCTGTTGCAGGAAAACCTGGAATTTAATCCAACCCGCCTCGAAGAAACCGAAAACCGGTTGAGTGAATTGTATTCGCTGATGCAGAAATTCAAGGTGAATTCAGTTGAAGCTTTAATTGAAAAACGGAATGATTTTGATGCTCAATTACAGCATATTGACTCCTATGAGAACGATATCATTCAGCTTGAGAAAAATCTTGCAATGTCCTTAGCGCAATTGCAGAAGCATGCTTCGTTGCTGACAGAAAGCAGGGTCTCACAAATTGCCGCTATTGAGCAGTACATGGTGCAACAATTGTCACAGTTGGGTATGCCTAATATCCAGTTTAAAATCAGGCTGATTCCGATGGAGCACTATACTGAAAATGGTATTGATCAGGTTGAATTTCTTTTCTCGGCCAATAAAAACAGGGAAATGCAAAAAGTCGAAGAAATTGCTTCCGGCGGTGAGGTTTCGCGCCTTATGTTGTCAATCAAATCCCTGATTGCCGGTAAATCAGATTTGCCGACCATCATCTTCGACGAAATTGATACCGGTGTTTCCGGTGAAATTGCGCACCGCATGGGAGAGATCATGCATCAGATGAGTCGCAACATGCAGGTGATTACCATTACCCACCTACCGCAGATTGCTGCAAAAGGAGAACATCATTTCAGGGTTTTTAAAGATGATTCCGGTCAGCAAACCGAAACGTACATCCAACAGCTGTCAGCTACCGAAAGAGTCGATGAAATAGCCACGATGCTTAGCGGTAAAGTGCGCGGGGAAGCAGCGATTCAGAACGCGAAGGAGTTGTTGGGAGCGGAAAACAAAAAGCGAATAGTTAATAGCTAATAGCGAATAATGAATAATTTAATGTTTCTAGTTTAGCTATTAGCTATTCGCTATTAACTATTCGCTAATCAATTATTATCTCTAATATGCGCTTCGTCTCTTCAGTTAACTTAACCCGCTCATCAATTCTCAGCCCTACCACCCACACAATTTGATTATCAGACAGTACAACATGGATGTTTTCTTTGTCGAATCGATTGATTTTTAAGTCGATAAAGAAATCACTTAGTTTCTTCCTGCCTTTCATGCCGAGGGGATAAAAGTAATCTGCTTCCTGCCATTTGCGGATTGTCAGCGGAAAAGTAATTTTGTCGGCATCAAGGTGAACGGTTTGATTGTCTTTTGATAGCTTAAAAGCTATGTCTTTCTCAAAAATGCGGATATTAAGTTTGTTGCTAACTTTTATGTCTGATAAATCATCAGGTTTTATCACATGGGGACGAATAATCAGCTTATTCCTGTCTTTTAACAAACTATGTGTTCCGGAATAAAATTGTTTGCCCGATTCTGCCTGAAAACTCCTGCATATTTGTTGAATCTGATCCCGGTTAAATCCATAATCCCTCAGTAATTCAAATAAAATAGTTGAATATTCCTCGTGTTGTATCAGTTTGAAATAATCAATAGAGAGGGCAGAATCAGAAAAGTGCACAATATCTTTACGGATAATGGAAATTTCCTGCTGATAAATTTTATATGCTCCTTGCAGGTTTTCAATGGTTTCTTTACAGCTATTCCGGAAAGCTGGATTGATTTCTTCCAGCAAAGGAATAATCACATGCCGGAATTTATTCCGTACGATGTCGGTGGATGCATTGGAGGAGTCTTCTACGAACTCCAGTTGGTTTTTTT
This sequence comes from Bacteroidota bacterium, assembly GCA_022708505.1. GTDB lineage: Bacteria > Bacteroidota > Bacteroidia > Bacteroidales > Paludibacteraceae > Paludibacter. The sequence goes on along the minus strand of JAKIYP010000034.1, from coordinate 14,818 downwards.
CTATATACTGCTTGATCTCCGCGCGCGAAGAGGATAGTAATGGGCGAACAACATTCCCGTTTCGCACCGGCATACCGGTCAGCCCTTTTAATCCTGTTCCGCGGGTTAAGTTAAGTAATAACGTTTCGATGTTATCATCAAGGTGGTGACCGGTCGCGATGGCCTGTGCGTTGTGTTCCATACAGATTTTTTCGAACCACTCGTATCGTAATTCCCTTGCTGCCATTTCAATGGAAATACCCTTTTCTTTTGCATGTTTAATCGTTTGAAAATCAATGCTAATAAAAGGAATGTGTAGTTTGTTTGAAAGGGTGCGAACAAACTCCAGGTCGCGTAAAGATTCTGTTGTTCGCAGTTGAAAATTGCAATGTGCTGCCACGCATTGATATCCTGATTTCAACAGGATATCAAGTAGCACAACAGAGTCACTTCCTCCGCTAAAGCCAACGATTACCGGCCCTTTTTCAGGTGCTAATAACCGGTATTCCTGTATAAAATCTTGTACTTTTTGTAGCATGATTATTCAGCTTTAAACATACATCAGCCCTGTAATAGTCTCCGGCAAAGATAATGATTCATCCGCGCATTTACAAAGTATAGTTTCATCAAATTGTATTATCTTTGGATGAAAAAATACAGCAAACTTACTTATGAGCCAATCTTTTCAGGAATTAGTGAGAAAACGCCAGAGTGATCGGGCATATGCCGATAAGCCGGTTGAACCAGAGAAAATAGAACGTGTATTGGAAGCAGCCCGTATGGCTCCTTCAACTTGTAATGCGCAACCGTGGAAGATGATTGTGGTAACTGATCCGGAAAAAAGGATGCAAATTGCGGATGCCTGTACCAGCAGAGCTCTGGGCATGAATCACTTCAGCAAACAAGCGCCGGTGCAAATTGTATTGGTAGAGGAAAATGCCAACTTTACTTCGAAGTTTGGGGGAATGGTCAAGCAAATCCATTATCCGCATCTCGATTTGGGTATCGTGGCGGCTCATATTTGTCTGGCTGCCGCCGACGAGGGACTTGGTACCTGCATGCTGGGTTGGTTGAATGAAAAGAAAATCAGGGCAATATTAGACATTCCGGCAAGCAAAAAAGTGATGCTGGTGATTTTGCTGGGTTATTCTACTCAGGAAACCAGAGAGAAGAAAAGGAAGAAGTTGGGAGAGGTTGTGAGTTGGGAGAGATACCTATAGACCCTCGTTTTTTTTTGTTTTTATCAAACTGATGTGAATCGTTACAATAATAGCAATGACAATCAGCAAGATCCTGATATAAATATTATCTAAAAAGAAGATGCTGCTTGTCAGAATAGTTACCCACATAAATCCCATAGAAAGAATTTTAATTTTCAACGGAATACCTTTTCCCTCGCGGTAGTTTTTAATGTAGGAGCCAAACCATTTGTTGTTGAGCAACCAGTGGTAGAATCGTTTGGAACTTTTGGCAAAACAAGCAGCCGCGAGGAGCAGGAATGGGGTAGTAGGGAGGACGGGAAGAAACATGCCAAGAATACCTAAGCCAACAGCCAAAAAACCTATCACAATCAAAAATGCTTTTAGTAACTTCATCTGTCACTCTTTAAATTGCTGAAAATCATCAAATCAGTATATACGTTTCCAGAGAGCAATTCGCCTTGTCGCTCGATGCCTTCAAACTGAAATCCGAGTCGTTTCGGTATGCTGATGCTGGAAGTGTTTCCAACAGCGCATTTGATTTGTACCCTGTTCATGCCCATATCCAAAAAAGCAAAATCACAGAGACGGGCGACCGATTTGGTTACAATACCTTGTTTTTGGTGTTTTTCTGAAATCCAATAACCAATTTCGGTTTTATAGTTTGCCCTGTCTGTATCTTTAAATCCAATTAATCCAATAAATTCACCAAGTTTACGGATGGTGAAAATGTATTCAAATTTGTTTTCAGGAGCATCAATTACCGAAAGAACGAATGACTCAGAATCACTTAGCTGTTCGGTATATTCAACAAAAGGGAGCCATTTCCCGAGATAATCACGCTCACTGTCGATGGTATTAAAGATTGCTGAAGCATCTTCGAGACTAAGTTGCACCAGTTCAATGTCTTTATCAATTTCAATTCTGAATTTCATGTTGATGATGATTGATTTAGATGGTTATTTCCCGATGCAGAACTTACCAAAAATATTCCCTAATATTTCATCATTCGATATTTGTCCGGTTATTTCTCCCAGATAAAACATACATTCGCGAATATCCTGGGATAAAAAGTCACCGGAAAGTCCGCTCTCCATGCTCGTGATAACACGTTGTATCGCTAATAAAGCCAGCCGGAGTGCTTCGTAATGCCTTATATTGCTCACCACCACATCGCCAGGATGAATTTCAGGTATTTGTGAGGCACGAACAAGTGCTTCTTCCAGTTCTTTGATATTGATTCTATTTTTTGCAGAAATGAAGATTCGCTCACAATCAAACTGATTGAATAATTGGGTAAGCACCTCTCTTTCTTCAGGTGTAATCTTGTCTATCTTATTGAAAATCATGATGACTTTCTTGCCTTCTGCTTTCTTTTGAATTTTCTCAGTCAGCCATTCGATGTGTTCACTCAGTTGCGTGCAATCTAATATCCACAGAACGATAGAGGCTTGTTCGATTTTCTTAAATGTACGCTCGATGCCGATTGTTTCAATCGTGTCATTTGTTTTTCTGATACCGGCAGTGTCTATAAATCGGAACGAAATACCATGAACATTCACGATATCTTCAATGGTGTCGCGGGTAGTGCCGTGGATATCTGAGACAATGGCTTTTTCTTCTTTCAGTAGCAGGTTGAGCAGGGTTGACTTACCCACGTTGGTTTCGCCGACTAAAGCCACCGGTATCCCGTTTTTCAGGGCATTCCCTATGCGAAATGAATCAGCCAGGGTGCTGATGTGTGTTTCAATTTCATGTGCCAGTTCCTTTAGCCGGGTTCTATCGGCAAATTCCACATCTTCTTCGGAAAAATCAAGTTCCAGTTCCACTAAGGATACAAAATCGAGTAGTTGAGTTCGTAAATTGGTTAGTTCGTTTGAAAAACCACCCCGCATTTGGTTCATGGCCATGCGATGCGAAGCAGCTGAACCGGAAGCAATCAGGTCGGCTACAGCCTCGGCTTGCGCCAAATCCATTTTTCCATTCAGGAAAGCACGCTGGGTAAATTCCCCCGGCATGGCCAACCGACAACCTTTTTCTATGAGTAAATGCAATATTTGTTGTTGGATAAAGACAGAGCCGTGACAGGAAATTTCTACCACATCTTCGCCTGTGAAGGAGTGCGGTGCGCGAAATAAGCTGACCAATACATCGTCGATGGTTTCACCGTTATCATCCACGACTGAGCCGAAGATTACCGTATTGGCAACCTGTTTTTCGAACCGGATGGATTTGCTTCTGGGCTGAAACAGTTGTTGACAAAGCGGAATAGCTTCGTTGCCGGAAATACGTATTACGGCTATTCCTCCGACCCCCGGCGCTGTTGATATGGCTGCAATGGTTGAATGGTTCATAGTGAGTGGGTTAGATGAGTTTTTAAAAATATAAATACAATTAAATACGATCCAATACCGTCTGCACAAGCCTTTCGATATAGGGTTTATAATCGGTATTCGCAGCTTCAACCCGGCGGTTGGCAATCACGCAACACACGGTCATGGCTTTGTGTCCCCCCATTAGTTTGGCCAGACCGGCAATTGCTGAGCCTTCCATTTCGTAATTGGTAATCTTATATTTTCCGTAACGGAAACTTTCAATTTTATCATTCAGGTGCGGGTCGGCTAACCCAACGCGCAGTTCGCGACCTTGCGGACCGTAAAATCCATTGGCTGATATGGTAACACCCCGTATCATGTCGTCTTTGCCAATCCTTTCCACCAAATCCCTGTCTGCATCAACAACATAAGGAGCAGCGAGTTGTTTGTTCCAGTCTAAGTGTTTTACCAAAGCAGCTTCGAAATCCAAATCGCAAACTCCATCCCGACCGGCATAGAAATTAATCATTCCATCGAAACCAATTGATTTTTCAGAAATAAGAAAACTTCCTAATGGAATCTCGGGCTGCATACCACCACAAGTACCAATGCGCACGATATTCAACTGTCTGAAAACAGCTTTTTCAATACGGGTTTTTAAATCGATATTAGCCAAAGCATCTAATTCATTCATCACGATATCAATATTATCTGTACCGATTCCGGTAGAAAGCACCGTGATGCGTTTTCCTTTGTAAGCGCCTGTTATTGTGTTGAATTCGCGGCTGGATATAGAAAACTCCTGTGTGTCGAAATAGGCAGCAACTAAGGCAACCCGTCCGGGATCACCTACTAAAATCACATTATCAGCTAATTGTTCCGGTTTTAAATGCAGGTGGAAAATACTTCCATCAGCATTGATAATCAGTTCGGACGGAGGGAATTGTTTCATAACCTTATCAAGTTAAATTTTTATTTATCTTTGCACAAAGATAGTATTTTCTTTATGTATAACAATATTAAATCCGTTTGGTTTAGCTGATGGAACATCATAAACTGCCGCATCCCCTGATTGCTGTTTTGCCCGTTATTTTGTTGATTTGCTTTGTTTCGGTAGCTGTTTATCTGTTTGGTGCCGATGCCCTGAATGGAGCAAGTCAAATGGCTTTGCTATTGGCAGCGGCTTTTTGTCTGTTGCTTGGCAAACTGACTGTTAACGCACACTGGCATGATTTCGAGAAACAGCTGCAAAAGAACTTCAAAAATATCTCGGGCGCTTTGCTCATCTTGTTTGTAATAGGTTCTTTGTCGGCTACCTGGATGATAAGTGGGGTAGTTCCTTTATTTATTGTCTATGGTTTGAAGATTATCCATCCTGCTGTATTTCTGATATCAGCCTGTGTCATCAGTGCGCTGGTGTCGGTTTTAACGGGCAGTTCGTGGACTACCATTGCTACGATTGGCATTGCTCTCTTAGGTATAGGGACTGCCCTGGGTTTTTCTTCGGGTTGGATTGCAGGTGCGATTATTTCAGGTGCTTATTTCGGGGATAAAGTTTCGCCTTTGTCGGATACCACGGTATTGGCTTCATCTGTCTCAGGTACACCTTTGTTTACACATATTCGTTACATGATGATTACTACCATTCCGTCTTTCCTCATTCCCTTATTGGTATTTGGGATTGCAGGTTTGCTGATGAAAGAGCAGGTTTCGGTAGATGCCGGTTTATATGAACAGGTGTTGAACGAACGATTTAATCTTTCACCCTGGTTATTGCTGGTGCCGGCTTTGACGGTTTTTCTGATTGTTAAAAGGTATCCGCCCCTCATCACTTTGTTTATTTCGATGCTGATTGCTTTGGTCTTTGCATACTTCTTTCAACCTGATTTGCTGTTTGAAGTAGCTGAAAGCCCCCGGAAAAGTATGGCAGAGCTGATAAAAGGAGGTATTATCACCATGGTTGGGAAAACTTCAATAGAATCAGGTTATGCCGAAATTAATGAATTGATTGCTACACGGGGTATGCAGGGTATGCTAAACACGGTCTGGATTATCATTTGTGCGACCTGTTTTGGCGCTGCTATGGCTTCGACCCGCATGATTGAAAGCTTTACGTTGGCCTTGATAAAAAAAATACGTAATACCTTTGGTTTGGTGGGGTCTACTGTAGCGACCGGTTTATTAACCAACTTAACCATGGGTGATCAGTATCTGGGTATTATCTTGACCGGCAATATGTTTAAGAAGCTTTACGAAGAACAGGGTTATGAGAACAGATTACTAAGCCGTTCGCTCGAAGACAGTGTCACGGTAACTTCGGTATTGGTTCCCTGGAACTCCTGCGGTATGACTCAAAGTACGGTGCTCGGAGTATCAACACTGATTTACCTGCCTTACGCGGTGTTTAATTATGTGAGTCCGCTGATGAGTGTTCTCATTGCCATACTGAAATACAAGATAGTACAAGGCAAATCCGAACAAAGCAAGTCAGAAAGCGTTTAATTATCAATCGTAAAGGCAAAGTTATGTGTTTTGTTCCTAACGCCACGGAGTGGCAATATAATATCAACCCAATGGCAACGCCTTGGGTAAAAAACAAATAACGATCAACATACGCCCTGAAAGGGCAATATATTAACATGAACTATCAACTTACAGATTACCTCCCCACCACCAAAAAAGAACTCGAATTACGGGGCTGGGACGAATTGGATGTCATTCTCTTCTCCGGAGATGCCTACATTGATCACCCAGCTTTTGGTGCAGCTGTGATTGGGCGTTTGATGGAAGCACAAGGACTGAAAGTGGCCATCGTGCCACAACCTAACTGGCGGGATGATTTGCGGGATTTTAAGAAATTAGGCCGACCACGTTTGTTTTTCGCGGTCACTGCCGGTAACATGGATTCGATGGTGAATCATTATACGGCCAATAAGCGACTGCGTTCTGATGATGCCTATTCGCCCGATGGAAAACCCCATTTCCGACCAGATTACGCTACTATTACGTATTGTAATATCCTGAAAAAGCTCTATCCTGAAGTCCCGGTATTGATTGGCGGCATTGAGGCTTCATTGCGCAGGTTTACACATTATGATTATTGGTCGGATAAGCTGATGCCGGGCATTTTAATGGACTCAAAAGCCGATTTGCTGGTTTACGGGATGGGGGAGAAGCCCCTGATGGGAATTCTGTCAGCACTGAAATCAGGAAAATCTTTTGCTGAAATACGGGATGTGCCTCAAACGGCTTATTTGACGAAAGCGGTTGCTGATCATCCCACCTGGAAAACGAAAGAATTGGTGGATCATGATACCTGTCTGAAGGACAAGAAATTGTATGCATCAAACTTCAAATACATCGAAGTGGAATCCAATCGCTACGATGCCGATCGGTTGATTCAGCGAAACGGAAATAAGTATATTGTTGTCAACCCGCCTTTTCAGCCGCTTACACAAGGCGAACTGGATGCTTCTTTCGATTTGCCTTACACCCGTTTGCCTCATCCCAAGTACAGAGGAAAAACCATACCGGCTTTTGAAATGATTAAGTTCTCGGTCAACCTGCACCGTGGTTGTTTCGGAGGATGCGCGTTTTGTACCATCTCAGCGCATCAGGGTAAGTTTATTGTTTCCCGTTCGAAAGAATCCATCGTGAACGAAGTGAAACAAATTACAAAAATGCCTGATTTCAAAGGCTATTTAAGCGATTTGGGCGGACCATCGGCCAATATGTACGAAATGCGTGGTATCGACATGGAAATCTGTAAAACATGTAAGAAACCCTCTTGTATCCACCCCAAAGTGTGTTTCAACCTGAATACCGACCACACGCCTTTGTTGGATGTATACCGTGCAGTTGATCAATTGCCCGGTATCAAAAAATCATTTGTGGGAAGTGGGATTCGGTATGATATCCTGCTTTCGGATGTAAAAGACAAGAAAGCGAATGAAAGTCATACTGCCTATACGCGTGAGTTAATCACCAAACATGTTTCCGGAAGGCTGAAAATTGCACCTGAACACTCATCCGAAAAAGTATTGAAACTGATGCGTAAACCGGGATTTGAATACTTTCAAAAGTTCAAAGAGCAGTTTGATCAAATTAATCGGGAGAAAGGGTTGAATCAGCAATTGATTCCTTATTTTATTTCCAGTCACCCGGCCTGTGAACCCGAAGATATGGCCGATCTTGCTATCAGAACAAAAGAGATGAATTTTAAACTCGAACAGGTGCAGGATTTTACCCCAACACCCATGACACTGGCGACGGAGATATATTATTCCGGTTATCATCCATATACCCTGGAGCAGGTTTATACACCCAAAACTAAAGAAGAAAAACTTAACCAACGAATGTTTTTCTTTTGGTACAAGCCCGAGTATAAAAAGGATATATATAAAACACTGCAAAAAGTCAATCGGCCGGATTTGATTCGCAAATTACTTTAATATTTAAACCACAAAAGGCACAAAAGAAAAAATGTAAAACAAAATATTTTTTATCAATTACTAAATGGAACTAAAGAATTTATTCTAAGATTGAGTAAATTGAATTTTTAGTTTTGTCAGAGTTTTAGAATGAAAGTATTTGTGCTTAATGATCTTACAATGTACTCTAATATACGCAATGATACTTTGTTTTATTAACTTTCGTATTTTTTTTATTTTTTCTTTTGTGCCTTTTGTGGTTTAATATATGATTACAAAAACTTATTTCATTAATTTTGCAGGCAGAACAAACAATAAAACTAAGTCATTCATGAAAAAAATTCGTGCAGCTATTGTCGGATACGGCAATATTGGTAAATCGGTATTGGAAGCCTTACAATCGTCCCCCGATTTTGAAGTAGCAGGTGTAGTACGCCGTGCATCATCCATTGGAAACTCTCCTTTAGAATTAACAGGTATCAGCATTGTTGACGACATCAAAAAACTGCAAGGTGTAGATGTTGCCATTTTATGTTCACCTACACGTAGCGTTCCCGCTCAGGCAAAGGAAATACTGGCATTGGGAATTCATACAGTTGATAGCTACGATATTCATTCAACCATTTGGGAACTCCGTCAGGAACTCGCGCCTGTTGCTCAGGCCAACAAGGCAGTAGCCATTATATCGGCCGGTTGGGATCCGGGAAGTGATTCTGTGGTACGGGCTTTATTAGAAGCCATTGCCCCCAAAGGAATTACCTACACCAATTTCGGTCCGGGCATGAGCATGGGACATACGGTAGCTGTGAAAGCTGTTCCGGGGGTGAAAAAAGCCCTTTCTATGACTATCCCGTTGGGAACCAGCATACACCGTCGCATGGTGTACATCGAACTGGAAGATGGCTATAACTTTGAAGAAGTCGCGCAAAACATCAAAAACGATGCGTATTTCGTAAAAGATGAGACACATGTGATGCAGGTTGACGATGTAAACAACCTGATTGATATGGGTCACGGTGTGAATTTAGTGCGCAAAGGTGTTTCCGGTACGACTTACAATCAGTTGTTCGAATTCAATATGAAAATTAATAACCCGGCTTTGACTGCTCAGATTTTAGTCGCTTGTGCCAGAGCAGCAACCAAAACCAATCCGGGTGCCTACACCATGATTGAAATCCCGATGATTGATATGTTGTATGGTGAAAAAGAGGATTTGATAAGGAGGTTGGTGTAAAAATTATTTGATATTTAGATGTTAAGCCGAACATGACTTTGGTACAAACAGTTTTATAAAGTTTTTAAACCTATAATTCAAGCTATTTGGAAGATGAGCCGAGGATAATCAAACCTCGGTTCATTCTCTTTTTGAACGTGGATATTCATACCACGCAAAACCTTTTATTCGCAAGATGCCGAGTGTAGCGTTTATTATCCAGTAAATATGTCGCTGGATCTTTTTAAGGAATGAGGGTTTGTCCTCCCAATCAAATGCAGGAGCGCCTGAATCTATTTGTTTGGGTGCTGTTTTTTTATCTTTTTCTATTACAATTATACTATCGTAATAATGAACTGAACCAGCAGTACGGGTAAAATCATTGACAGGCAACTGGCTTGAATGCCAAGCATTCAAATAATCAATAAAATCTTTGGAGTATTCGATAAAAGTTCCGCGCCGTTTAAGTCCTCCGCCAAAAATCAGCCAGTACGAAGTGTGCAAATCTTCGCACAGGTAAACGCCGTTTTCTTTGACGTGTGGAAAAAGTTCTTCAAATGTAACGATTTGCTGTTTCATGGTATGTCCTCCATCGTCAATGAGAATATCCACTTTGGGAATGGAGGTCTTCACTTCGCGCAAAAATTTCCTGTCGCTTTGCGAGCCAATTAAAATATGCACATTTTCTTCTTCAAAAGCTTTGCAATAAGGGTCAATATCCATACCGTAAATAATGGCTCTGTCACCGAAATAGCGTTTCCACATTTGCAAACTTCCGCCTTGTGCCACACCAATTTCCAATATCACAATTTCCTGATTTCGGTATTTGTCGAAGTGCCGGTCGTAAACATCAAAATAATGTTCCCATTTACTGATGTGCCTTCCGGTATTCTCTTTGAAGTATTGTTCCAAATCGTTCATAATAAATCATATTTTTTTGTCAGATATTTACAATAAAAAACTTCCACTATACTCGATAATGCGTAAGCTGTCACTACAACTGCGATGTTTTTCAAAAACAACAATCCAACTGCAGTAAATAACAGATAGGTGATCAACGCGACAAGCTGATTCCGGGCAACAAGATAATATCTGTTCATCTGAACAAATACAAAATTGATATAACTATTTGCCAATAGAGAAGTTAAAATCACTGTACTTAAAATGATAGCAAGTGGATATGCCGCCATCATCGTTTCCCCGCCTAAAAGCAGCACGAACCAATAGCCAAATGCGATTATTATAGCACAGATTGACATTCCAATAAATTTCTCGTAACGAATAATTCTTTTAATCAATAATTTATTGGGATTTATAGAGATTTTGGGAAATAACGCGCTGTTGATACTTGACGTAAAATAACGAAACATGAGTATAATTTTGTTTGCCAAATCGTAAATTGCCACGTCCGACATCTTAAAAAACACACCAATTAAGATTGTAACACTTTCTTGTTTAAATACACCCATTATATCGGTAATAAAAAAAGGGAAAGAATCTTGAATCCAATTTTTCAGCGAGCGTATAGGCACGAAACGCAACACTATTCCCTCAATTTTCCACATAATAAACGCCGCCACCACACTACCCGATACCATAGCAGAAGACATTATCAGCGCATAATCAACAAGTTGATTGTTGTTTTTTATAAAAATCAATATCAAGGGAATTGTAAGTAAGCGAAAAATAAGTTGAATGTAAGTAACATATTTCATTTTTTGCATCCCCAGGAAAAAAAATTTTGGAAATAATATTTCAACAAAAATTTGAGAATAGACTATCCAAAAAAGCCAAAAATTTTGATAGAAAACTGGGATTAACATACACAACATCGAAAAAATTAGCGTTGTAATCCCCACAATTATAATTTTAGCGGTAAAAACGCTGGATACAATTTCATTTTTTTTCTTTATATCATCACGGTTTTGCGCTATCATTTTCATAGCGGGCGAATGAAAACCAAAATCTACAAGAACACTGAGGAATGATACGATAGAAAGTGCAAAAACATACAAACCATAACTGTCTTTTTCAAGTGTTCGTATCACATAAGGGTAAATTAATATACTGATAATCGCATTAATAATGGTTAATGAGGTCATAAAAAAATAGTTCTCAGCAACTTTTGTGTTATTGAAGAACATCAACTTTATATGTAAAAATTTATTTTTCAGAACTTCTTAATTAGAGATTTAATTTTTTTGCAAAACCACTCAAAAAACAATTTCCATATATAAAAGTTATAACGCGGGACTGATTGTTTTATACCAAAATTACTCAAATTTTTATACTTTAATCCAATGAAGAGTAAATCTGCAATCAGGTTATTGATTTGAAAATCAGCAATGTTCATTACATTCGTTTGATGCAAAACTTCGAGCCACATTGGTTGTTCGATATCTAAACAAATAGATTTTAAATCAATAGGAGGTGCATTATGCGGAAATGCTAAAATTGTTTCTGCTTTACCATCGTTCTTTTCAATCAGTGAGCCAAAATGTCCGTATTTATTTCTATGATTTTTCAATACCCTATATTCAGGGACAAACTGCAAACCATTCGAGAAATTGATAATTGACTCTTGCTGATTTTTCAAATAATAATTTTGAATTTCGTCAATATACGATAAATTAAATGCATCGTCATTGTCAATTCTTGTAGTAATAATAAATTCCGGATTAATTTTGCAAATTTCCAACTCTTTTTTAATCAAATTACTAAGAAGATTTTTCCATTTATCTTCGAAAATTTCTGATAAATATCGAATTTCCAGATTTGGAAATATGTCAATGTATTTCTGCATTTTTATCCGCCATCTCTCAGGCAGTTTATCGTTGAATAATATTAACCAGGTAAAGTTTGTATTAGTCTGCTTGCTCACTGATGGGAAACAATATGTATCAAACAACTGAAAGCGCAAATCAAGATATTTGTCACTGTTTATATATTCATACGAAGAAACGTCATATCCAGCTCTGTCAAAAAGATTAAAGCGCGTTATAATATAATGTTTGTAATTTTGTATTTCACTCATTATCAATAAAATCAATGAATTTTTTCTCTATTTTACCCCAATTGTATTTCGTCTCAGCTAATAGTCTTGCGCGTTTGCAGTGTCGTTCGTATAATTTTTGGTCATTCAGGTACAATCCTATTTTTTCTACAATTTCCGCTGTATTCTCAGGTTCTACAAGAAATCCAAATTCGTATGTTTCAGATATTTCACGGCGAATAGCTTTCAAATTTGAATAAATCATGGGGCGTCCGGCCGCCATATAATAAAACAGTTTTATGGGCAGGCAGCGTGTATTTTCAATATCGGGTTTGCGCAAATCGAAAAAAATATCTGATTTACCGAATGATGCGCAAAATTCTGGAAAAGGCAGAGATTTTTGCATGTCAATTTTCAAATTCTCGCAACTTGTTTCCGGCATTTTGTATTCTGTTTTTGAAATAACGACTAATTTAAAATTTGTTTCCGGGAAAAGATCCGCACATTTCTCAATAACCTTCAATATATTATTAAAACCATAATTTTCAGACATATATCCTGCATAAAAAAATGAACATTCTCTTTGAATATTGTTTATCGGAAAAGTTTTGATATATTCGAGTGATGCAAAATAGGATAAATTGACGGATTTTTTCCAAAAAAATAATTGTTTGTATCGTTTTGCTTTGTAATATTCGCCAAAAATGAAGCCATCAACCAAACTACCGACATAAATGGAAACACAGTAAAGCACACAATACTTCAATATGTTTTTAAAAATATTGTTGTAATACAAATGAATTTTTGAGGGATAAAATTCTGTAACATCGTAATAAATTCTAATTGATTTTTTTGCTGATTTTTTTTTGTAATCTTTTGCTGCCAAAATACTTACAGGATTATCACAAATAATGATTTCGGGTCTCAGTTTATTCAAAATACTTGCGTGTTTTCGGATAATCTCCTTTTTTGAAAGATTTTGACAATCAAAGGTATACACGTTGGGCAAGTTGAAGATAAATCGGGTTGCCGACAGTACGAAAACATCATGTCCGGCTTTCCGTAGCGAGTCTGCCTGCTGATACCATACGCGGTCATCGTTAGGATGGTGAACTGTTAAAACAAAGGCGATCTTCATAATTTTCCTACAATAACTCTCTTTTCGAAGTTAGCATCAATGCATTCAGTTGAAAGTTTAATGTTTTTGCTCATACCTCAACTTTTTTAAATAAATATTTTTTTACAAAGCACATTAAATATCTGTAAATCTGTTTTTTGTAAATTGACCATTCACCGCAATACAAAATCTTTTCGCCTTTTACGCCATTCTTAAAAAGAAAAACACTCTGCTTTGAATGGGTAGAAGGGCAAAGTTTTTCCATGTCGAAAGTTTGAAATTTTTTATGTTTCAAATATTTAAACAAACAGTCGTAGATAAAAAAAGTAATCCCATTGTCTTCAGTATTGTCAATGTCTCTTGCGGCGTACAAAAGACCTGCGTGTAAATTACGGTGATGAAAAATCATGATGGCTAAAATTTCCAATTTCCCGTTTTTTACCAAGGCCAACGAAAAATTATCGGACAGCAACAATGCTTTCGTTTGTTCGTAAGTTATGTTGTGTTCAAATCCTTTTTGTGTTGAAAATTTATTGTAAAAATCAGCAACAAAGATTATTTGTTCTTCTGAAGGTCTTTCTATTACCTCAAATTTTAATGAAAATTTTGCTGCTTTTCTCAAATTTCGTTTCCAATTCTCATTATAATGGATTTCATTTTGTAAATCAATCCAATTGGAAAGTTGCGAAGAAAATTGTCCAACAGGACGCAAAAACCCTGCTTCCCTAATCCCTATCTCATACAGGGGGGTATACGGCATCGAAGAGTTTACTTCAATAATATCAAAATCATTTTTGGCAATTTCTGTATAAAAGTCACGGATAGTTTTGCTATCGGTCAATTTTTTTTGAGCCAAACATTCGCCCTCAATTTGTAGCATTTTCAACCATGCATATTTCATTATACGCCCCATGCAAGCAATTCTCGGGTTTTTCGCATCATCAACAAAAAACAAAAAACGGTTTTCATCTTCTAAAGAGTTCATCATCCACCATCCCTCGCTTTGGGAGAACGGCACATAATCAAAAAATCGCGTGATGGAAAAAAAGGTATTTTTGTCGACCTGTTTCATTTCTTTATTGCTTTTAAAACAGAAAAGATACGGGAATACGATTTTTCGATTTTGAAATACGGTATTTGTTCTGTCCCGAATTGTTGAAACGATTGCGCAACGCCTTCAATCATACTACCTTCAAAATCAAATATTTTAGTTTTGTCGGCGATGAATTTTATTGCTTCCCAAAATATTTTTGTAGAACTACCATCGTTTTTATATTGCGGATTGATTGCCGAAATCAGTGCATAAGCGCTGTTCTTGTCCCAAACGATAAACAACGCCGCATGCAGTTCATTTTCATCTTTTATTGCAATAATTTTTCCTTTATCCCGCTTTTCTACCTCATTATAAATAGATAAAAATAGTTTTTGAGAATAAGTAATCTTTTCATTTTTTTGTAACAAACATTTTTTATGAAAATCATAAAAGCTTTCGGCAGTAAACGAAAAATCAAGTTGCAAATTGTTTCCTTTTTTTATATGTTTCTGTTTGGCTACACTGAACGACTGGAAAATA
>JAKIYP010000033.1 GCA_022708505.1 Bacteroidota bacterium | reverse complement strand
AATCATTATCACGAGGATTCAAGTTGTAAATGATGGTTTTTGCCAATTTATTATCATTGTCCAGGCTGTTGAGGAACTTGCTCATCGCCTTGGCTACTGTAAAGTCACCGATGCTGTCAAAGCCGGTATCGGGACCCAACTTCCTGAACAAGCGGGAATTATTGTTGCGGATAGCTCCGTAATGGAACTGCTGTGTCCAGCCTTTTTCCCAATCCATCACGGCACCTTCGTAGAGCATTGCCGATTTGAATTTTAAGATTTCTTCTTTTGTAAGCTCTTTACCTCCGTAAACTTTGTTGAAGATAGCGTCAATTTCTGCCTGTGTGTAATCTTCGGCATAAAATTCTTCTATTCCGTGATCCGACAACTTACAGCCTATGCTTGCAAAGAAGTCGTGACGCACACGCAGGGCTTGTATCAAATCAGCAAAATTGGAAATGGCAACGCCGGATACTTCACTGAGCTTTTCTACGTATTTTTTGTATTCAGCCGGACATTCCACCGCCATGGCTTTGTCAGGCCGCCAGGTCGGCAATACCTTGATCCCGAAGCCTTCATTTTTTAATGCAATATGATGCTCAAGTGTGTCTACCGGGTCGTCTGTGGTACACACCACTTCCACATTGAATTTTTTCATCAATCCACGGGCTGAAAATTCCGGCGTGCGGAGCTTCTCGGTGCAAATATCATAAATCCTTTTTCCGGAAGCCGGATTAAGCAGCTCATCTACTCCAAAGGCACGCTTCAATTCCAGGTGTGTCCAGTGATACAAGGGATTTCGCATGGTGTAGGGTACTGTTTCCACCCACTTTTCATATTTTTCCCAATCGGAAGTGTCTTTCCCCGTACAATATTTTTCTTCAATGCCGTTGGTACGCATTGCCCGCCATTTGTAGTGGTCGCCTTCCAGCCAAATCTGCCCCAAATTATCAAATTGGTGGTCGTTGGCAATGTATTCGGGAATTAAATGACAGTGATAGTCGATGATGGGTTGTTTCTTTGAATAATTGTGATAAAGCTCTTTTGCAGCCTCATTTTGCAGCAAAAAATCGTCATGGATAAAACTGTTCATAATAATATGTTTTATTGATTAATTTCTCTTTGATATTCAAAATTGTGTACGTGCACGAAATTACAAATAAAAACGGAATTGTAAAAGCAAATTGAAAAAATATTATTTAAAAAAATAAAACTGTCATACTATCGCGATTGACCTTGACTGGTGGTCCGGGTTCCGGGGTGCGAGTTCCGGGTTCCGGGGTGCGGGTTCCGGGGTCGGGACGATTTAGCTGTTATCGTCTCTTAACTTTGACCTCTACTTCTCCATTCAATCTGTTTAATTGCTCTTCAACACCTTTTAGGAATGATGCACGGTCTTTTGCCGAATCCCAATCCATTTCCCAGGAAGCCATAAAATAGTATTCAGTATAACCATTTTCAGGTTGTAAAACTACCAGGTGATTGATGGCATCTTCAGTCAATGCTTTCAACTGTTTTTTCTTATAAAAAATGGCAAATCCTAAGTTATCATCATTCAGACTTTGTTTGCCGAAGCTGGCTATGTACGCCCATTCGCCCATGTTTTCGGCAGATTTTATCAATTTCGTGTTTTTGTTTTTGATAATTCCGGTGGTAAGATTATCTACATTTTTATCGGCAAAAAGCTCCATCCTCGATGCCTTGCTGCCGGCATCAATAGAAATAAGCGATTTCAAGTTGAACTTATTCACATCCACATCCCACCCGAAATAGGTTGTATTGACTTGCGAACGAATTTTTCCGTCCGCCTGAATAAAACAAATCACGCTGTCCCGTTTTTCCACCCTGACTGCCTGTGTTCCGTCAAAATAGCCTATAGAACCAATTCCAAGGGTTTTTCCTACTTTCATATTGTCCATTCCCCAATCTGCCATATTGTGGTAGTTGTCATAGCCGTCCACACCCACGGCAGGCAGGACAATACCCGGCGTTTTTTTGCCAAACGCATCAATCGCATTTCGCTGGTCTAAATAAAAACGATAGGCGACTTTGTCGCTTTCCCAGCCCGGACCTTCATATTTGATATAATAAGCATGATCGCGAAATGAACCGGGAACCTGCATGTAATTGGGCTTTACCCAGGAATATCCGCCTTCATAGCGATTGCCGTTGAATTGTCCACCGATTTTATGAGCCAATTCGGCATAAGTCCTTTTAGGGTATTGGTCGGCTGTGCCTTTTCGAATTTTGAAAGTTTCTGTAGAGTTGGCTTCTAATTTCGCTATTGGGAAAACAGCTGATCCATTGCCCTTCAAATCGGTGACTACTTCAAGCGGTACAATCGTTCCATCATTTGAAACAACCACATAACTGCCAATCGAAATTTTCAATTTATTCAACGGGATTTCTGCCACATAATCTACGATATCATAATCAGACATATTGCTGATGGTGACGGTTTGGGCATTCCCGATGAAAAATGGACAAGCAAACAACAGGAATAATAAACGATAGATTTTCATTGTTTTGAAATATTTTATTTGTGTTATAAGTTTTAAAGCAACATACAGTTTTGTCTGTACTATCTTTATCTTACTCTAAACCAGTCTGTTTCTATTTGGGCGGGAACAGGAAACGCTATTACAAAACGTGCCCGAAAATCTCAGGCACGTTTTCCAATTTATTAACTAAAAACTAAAAAACAAAGCTATTTTACGCAGATTTTCATTGCGTCAGCTCCGGATTTCACAATGTATATTCCTTTTTGGTTGTTCATTTCTATGTCTGTATGGGAAGCATGAACCAAGCGTCCTGCAATATCAAATACATGCAGTGAAACACCATTAGGATTGCGGATGGTTTTTCCGTCGAAAGAAATTCCAAGCTCCTGTGTTTGTTTCGCAGATGTAATGGTTTGGGGAGTGGTTGTTAATGCAGTCATGCCACCGTCTCCGCTCGTTTGGTTCGAATAAATTCCAACCATGTAGTTGCTTGCACCGCTTAAATCAATGTCAAAAGTAGAGTTGGAAGCGGCTGTTTCCGTAGGGGTGGCTAATTCGGTTCCATTTACAAAAACCTTGATATTTCTCTTTACTGTTCCTGAAGTAAATGTCAGTTTAGAATAACTTCCGACGAAGAAATATATACGGGATTTTCCTTCAGAAATACGCTTATTGGTTTCTTCCTCTACAGCTTTTGCAAAGGCCCATCCTTTATCTGCATAAAAAGCATATCCTGTTTTAATCCAGGTTTCAGTGCCGTCAAAAGTAACGGATGTGGATCCTGTAATGGGGGTAACAGGCTCTAAAGTCAATGCTAGTTCGCGGTCAACGTCGTCAGCTCCGGTTACCACCACTTTTGTTCCGTCTGCTGAAATGGCAACGGTTGCACCTGCAGAGGCTTGATAGCTCTGTATGGTCGGTTTTGCCTGGCCTGCCATATAGTAAGCCGCAACTGTTTCTCCCTTAATAAATGCATTGAATGAGTTGGAGAAGATCAATTCGGTAAGCTCTTTTAATGCTGCGGCTACAGTAAAGTTTATTGTATAAGTTTGTGAGTTTCCTGCTTGTGCTGTAACTAAAACAGTTGCACTTCCGGGTAGTGATGTAACATTGGTAATAACCGGGTCTGAAGCTACCGGATCATTTTTTACGGCAGTAACTACCGGATTTGCAGATCCATATGGTAAAATAACGTCATAAGTCAGTGTGCTCGAAACAAAGCCTGTTACAGTTGTTCCATCTACTTTTAAATCACTCAAAGTAGCATCTGTACTTGCTGATGCTTTTGCAGTTAAGGTAACAGCATAATTTTTTGTGTTGGTGCCGTCGGATGCTGTGTAGGTTACCGGAGTAGTACTACTATTGGAAAAATCTTGTGCACCTGTGGGAGTGTAACTTATTGCACTTCCGCCGAGTTCAATATTGGGCGTAATGCTTGTTAAGTTGGTGCCGTAAGGGAGTTCTGCGGTAATGGTGCCTGCCTCGTCATTAATTGTAGCAGAAACACCTGCTGCAGTAAAAGAAGAGATGATGGGACTTGAAATCACTTTAGTTATTTTGATCTCATCAAGGATTATGGTGTGACTTGATTCTGTCCTAAAATGAATGTACGATGCTGTAGTTCCTGTCGTAATAGTAAACTGTTTTGTGGTAAAATCCGTGGGAGAATCTGCACCTTCTTCGTTCAGTATTCCACCTACTCCGCTTGTTCCCGATACATCAATGGCGATCTGAAATTTTTTAGTGGTTGCAGAACCTAACTTGTAAGTAACATAAAGTTTTACATCTCCCGTTAAATCAAGGTTTTTTGTAGCAAAGCGTCCGCCGGTAAGATCCATTGTTCCATCAATAGAACATTTCATTGCTGAACCACCTCCTCCAACTACATAGCAGGTATCATCTGTATTTCCACTGGTTAAACCATTTCCGGTTGTGTTTGTGGTTGTCATGTTGTTAAATGTTTCATGAAATATGATGGTTTCTGTCTGTCCGTTCACATTCCAGGCACCGATCAGCAGCATGGCTGCAATCGCTAAAATTTTAGTAAAATACTTTTTCATGATGATGATAATTTAAAAAGTTTATAATTGGTTTTTATTATTTGTTTTTTCTAAACAGAAAACATTTTTTTTTGTTTGGACCCTTTTTATGGGCTTTTTCGTACTCTAAGCTTGCCATGATAAAGGGGCCAAGCACTTTCCCTTCCGTGTCGTTGTGAATGGCCACATCCCTACCACAAAGATAATAGTCGGCATCGCCCTTGCGTGTACTGCTAAGTCCTGCAGATTCACAACTTTGTATCAGCTTGATTTTTCCGTCGGGTTCTTCCACCACAAAATTCTCTATCAAGCCCTTGTATGCTTTGTCGGCTACAGGTTTATAGGTTTTTTTCTTCAAAATGCCGAGTCTGATGCCTTTATAAAATGCATAAGTGAACATTGCCGATGCGGAGCTTTCCAGGTAATTATTGATGTTGCAGTCAGTTCCTTTCATCGAGCCGTCATATTGCAAAAGCTGGTACCAGCAACCCGAAGCATCCTGTCTTTCAACCAATCCACTTGCTACTTTGTTTGTATATTCTGCCAAACGCTTTCTGGCAGGATGGTCAGTGGGCATATACTCAAGCACGTCCACCAAAGCTGCAAAGAACCAACCGGTACCGCGCCCCCAAAACTCCGTTGATTTTCCGGTCAGCGGGTCTGCCCAGAAATTGGATGCTTTATTAAGCGGTTCGGCCGACCAGGCGTGGTAATTCAGCTTTTTCACAGGATCCCAGGTATAGTGAAAAACAGTGTCGAACTGAAGTGCGATATCATCCCACGATTGGAAGTTATCCGCTTCTCCCAATTCTGCACCGAAATTACCCTGCCATTCAGCATAGAATGCAGGTCCCATATAAAGTCCGTCGAGCCACATCTGGTTGACGTATTGTTTCTTGTGCCAAAAACCGCCGGCTCCCGGCAGCGGCGCTTGGATGCGCATATGCTCGTATTTTAATTTATTACGGCAAGTTGTAGCATCCGCTTTGTATTTCAAAGCTTTCGCCGTATCCATCGCTCCATGGTATAGTTCAAAAAATATTTTTGCAGCATTCAGGTCGTCAATATTGCTTTCGCCGAGTTTCATAATGATATTGTCGGCGTAGTGCTGCATTCCCGTAAAATAATAACGGCTCCACGGTTCATCCCGGTACTGCTCCCAGGCTTTCAAAATAGCTTTACCCACCAGTCCCGGCACATAATCCCACGTAGCTGTACTTGCACTGTTGTATGGAGTCAAAAACCGCTCTGTTTTTGCCTTGTTCCTAAAGTCGCCCATCCTCGAATCAATGATCCACTTAGAATATAAAGAATCGACTCTGAAAGGAGCAGCATACGAGAATGTTACAAACATTATCGGTACAAACAGAAGAAGTGGTTTTACTCGGGACATACAGGGTTTCTTGCAAATTTGCAGTTGGTTGATTATAATTCTTATTATATAATCCTTTTATAATCTTTGTCTTATAATTGGTTTTCAGAGTTTTACCTAAATGTTTTTCAAATATCAAATGGATTAATTCGCTGAAACATAGATTTGTGTACGTGCACAAATGTAATGCTTTATTGTTTAATTGACAAAATTTTGTTACTTAAATAATGTTAATTGGTGGGGTTTTTAATTTTGGTGGCTTAAGTCTCTTCTTATCATTTTTGGTTTGAATCAAAAAGCGAATGTTTTCAGATCTATCTTTATTTTTTTGTCTTGACACAAAAAAATACTCAGCTTTTCATTTACACAAAATACTGGGTAGTACCGGATAATCCCTTATTTCTCTAGCTTATCAATTACTTGCTTTCTTACAACTTGATACGCCTGCTGCATATCAAATGTTTCATCCGGATGGAGTAAGTTACTTATATCTCCTAAAAATTCCGGATCATCCATTTTGTTTTCAATATTTTGAATAAACTGCTTGTAAGTAGGGGCTTTTGCAACCGAAAAATTTATATAACGGTTATAACATCGAATCAAAAGCTCTGTGTCAATATACTTGTTGGTAATCGCCTTATATAAATCGAACAAATCTCTTCCTTTTTTACGTTGATACAAGGCTCGAAGTTTTGTTCCCAACAATTCTTCCAAGTGATAAGTGACTAGTTCACAACTTCCCGAAAACCAGCTATTTTCTATAGAAAAGGGCATCTTAACTAAACCAAGTTCATTGAAATGTTCAAAGCAATTTATTTCAATTTTCAAACGTATGGGAACAACAGGTGGTATTTCACTTTCCATACGAAATATCATCGTATTGTTATAACGTTTCTGCTTAACAACTTTTCCGGGCAAGAAATCCAATACTTCTCCCAAACGCATAAGTATGGGTTTAATAGGTCCGGAATTTATTTGCACCAGATCAATGTCTTCTGAATAGCGACTTTGAGGGGTCAGATACAGCTTGTGAAGCGCAGTTCCGCCACGAAATGCTAATTGAGTTGATAGAAAATTGTCACTGAAAATAGCCACCAATGCACGGCAAATTATCAAATCCTGCTCTACCTGTTCATTGCTATTCCAAGGAGCTTTCGCTCGCCACTGAACTATTGCTGCTCTGTTTACCATATATCGTCTGTTTCTATTTTCGAGTTAATGTTAATTTTCCAACGACTATCCCGCAAGACATTTTCTTTTTTTGAGCGAGTGCTTAAAGCTATGTAGTTCAATCTTTTTCCGAAAGCGAGCAGTTTTTCATACAAGACATCCGCTTGTTCCTTTTGCTCTAAAATATTCTCCAAGATATATCCAAGCCGTTGAACGGCAGACACAGACGTAAATCCGAGCAATTCATCGTTTACTTTAGAAAAATCGCAGTGCTCACAAAGTTCATCTAATACAGTAGCCACACGTGAAAGCCCACCAACGGTATTTTCATATTGTACCAAATCTATTGCAGTCAGTTCCGGGTTAGAAAAACGGATAGTGCCGGTTTCCGAGTTTTTTTTCATTAAAAACTCTTCAGGAATATCTTTCCTAAACACCCAACTCAATATCTTGTTCTTAGCTTTGGAAACATTTGTTGATGGTAAAATGGTGGTTACAAAAAAACGCTGGGAACGTTGATGTGCTGCTCCGAAAAACTCAGCCGCACTAAGCAAACTGACATAATAAGGCTTACCTATGTATTCCATTAATTGATCTATATAATAAGTAGGCGGAACAACTCCTTTCGCCGCGTAATGTGGGGGCATTATCACATAAAACCCTTTGTAAACGGAAACAATTCTGTTTTTTGCTGTGAGACGTTGAAGAGAATTCTTCAGATTTTGTTCCGAAATATCAGGAAATTTATTCCGTGCCATTTCAACAGAAAAAGTGTTTATTCCGTTTATTTCTAAGCTTTTAATCCATTCTGTTAAATTATTTGCTTTCATAATTATGCTAAATTTTATGCAAAGGTAATCAAAAATAGATTACCTTTGCTATGTTTTTAGCAAAATAGATTAATTTTTCATCAAAATAATCCCTGTTCATTTTTTAATGTGTTCACAGGGTTGAAATGACCCCATACCCCGCACCGCGGAACTCGGAACACGCACCGCGGAACTCGTACCCCCAACACCTCGGAGCATCCTATTTAAGAACAAATTTTTGATTAGCCTTTCTGCCATCCTTCCCTTCAATTTGAACAATGTAAATACCTTTGTTCAAACGATTGGTTTCAACAACCTGGGATAGGGTAGACTGTGCAAGCACATTTCCTGACAAGGAATACACGGTTAATTTGGCAATGTCGCCATAAACAATCAAGGCCGTTTCTGTTTGATACATCGGATAGACTGCTTTTTCAGCCTCCATGCTTTTTATACCTGTATTGCCTTCAGGAACATCGTAAGTTTTGACAAAGAAATCGTACATGCGGATTCCGCCTGTGGTAGCCGTGTTGACAAATTTTACAGTTACCGGCTTTTTGACAGGCTCTATACCCATGGCATCCATCATATCCCAATTAAGCATGGTTTGCTTGCTCAATGATGATGAAGTCCAGGTTTTTGTAACACCATCAATTGTATAATCAATCCTTAATGTACGCGTTCCGGTAAAGTGAATGTTGGCTTTCATTTCAACCAGGCTTGGCAAGTTCCATGTAATGCTTCCTCCATTGCGTTCCACATTGATAGCACCTTTGGTGCATCCTGCCGGGACGGAGGCGTCTTTTGGCTCAACAAAATCCGGATCCCAAACTGTGGGATTGGACTCACTTGTTCCGGTAGCAAATGTTATCACATTTCCTTGTAAATCTTCCGGTCTGTTTTCGTATGCATCCTGAATGGGATACCAATCACCTGTCAGAATTTTTGTGGGCAGTACACGTGTAATATTTCCATTGATGGTAACGCCGGAGCCTTCCATGCCGCCTATGGTGCTGATTGTATATGAGCCGTCGGCAGTTGGAATACCGGAGATGGTCAATGTTTTGGCAGCCTCATCTTTTACAGCCGAAATGCCGGCGGGCAAACTTGTGAAGCTAACATCCGAAGCACCGCCACCCCAGGTGAA
This sequence comes from Bacteroidota bacterium, assembly GCA_022708505.1. Classification (GTDB taxonomy): domain Bacteria; phylum Bacteroidota; class Bacteroidia; order Bacteroidales; family Paludibacteraceae; genus Paludibacter. The sequence continues at coordinate 14,688 of JAKIYP010000033.1, read as the reverse complement.
TACGGTTGTTTCTATTGCGTTGTTGAAAAATACTTCCTGAACGGCACTGCCGCTTGTAACCGTGAGTTCAGCAGGAGCAACCTCAGATATGGTGATGTCGCCTGTCAATATTATTGAATTTTCGCCTCCTACATTTGTTGTTGTATAGGTGCCGTTTTCAGTCGGGATGCCTGAAATAGTAACTGTTTTTGCCGATGCGTCTTTTTCCGCTGTTAATCCGGCGGGAAGATTGGAGACCGTAACGTCCGTAGCGGCACCGCCCCATTTGTAAACGGTAGTGATGATAGCGGTGCCTTGATAAACATATTGATCGGCTTTTCCTGAAATCAGCGTAAGGACGGCTATAGTAGGATCGCCTGTTTCAAACGCTCCCATATCGGCTCTTCCATCATTGTATAAAATAGAAATCGGGGGCAAGGTCAATCCACCGGGACTGTGTGCCTGCGGTACGAAGTTTTCAATATTTTGTCCGGCATTGATAAACTTGCTGCCTTCCTTCAATTTCGCAAAGTCATTGTCGGGCAAGCTCCCGTCTGCCTGTCTTTCAGCCAGGAATAAATCTTTTGACAAACTTTTGAATTCTGCAGAATGATCTTGTGCCCATTTATTTACACCGTCTACCTTATTTCCATCCTTATAAGGATCGCAGCCGTCAAAGGTAGTCCAACTATTGAATTCAGTGTCGGGAACCTGTGATCCTTCTTTGTTTTCTGAAAGGAATTCGTGATTGCGAACTGTAGGTTTGAAGCCAATGTTATTTCTCATGTACATGGTTCCGTACTGGAATATAGAAGGGAAACGATAATTGTATTCATTTCCCCAGGCCACGTTATTGAAAAGGTACATAGCCTCGTAGGCATTATTTTGATCAAAACCTTTGTGAAGGCAGTCAAATGTAATGTTGTTCATGATCACATGTGCACCAACCGATTGCGCAAATGCTGCTCCTCCGGAAGACCCGCCGCCTCCCAGCTTGAAGCCGTTTCCATTGCCTGCATCTGCACCATCGGGAGTTCTTCCGGCATTCCAGCTCCAGCAATTTGCAATTACGATTGGATGGTAAACCATGTATAAGTCCCAGTTGTCGTCGGAATTGGTCCATGCGCGACATCCGTGAAATTCCGTACCGGGTCCCGGGAATAACTTTGCCGCAAAGCCGTCAGCATCACCGCCGTCATCGGAGCCATTGAAAGATTTGCTGTCGTAATTGTGCCAGGAGTCACAATTGATCACGATATTGTGTTTTGCATAAGAATAATCGGGATTGTATTGCGGAGAACCTGAAATCGGAAATGATTTGGTTTCTTCTATTGCGAAATCTTTGTACATACCGATTTGGAGTCCGGTGTCATTGTTTCCGTAGAATTTACAATTTTCCACAATATTGTAACTTCCCTCTAATTTCATCCCATTGTCTTTGGCATTGCAGAGTTCCAGGTTCTTAAAATGCCAATAATCGCCGAAATGGTTGACATAGATACAGCGTGCCTGCTTAAATTCGTTCACATTATTTGTGACGATATTTGAGCCGTCAATAATAGCACGCTCGCCCGGATATCCGAAAAGACAAATGCGTGCATCAGCCGTTCCGGCTCTATCAATGATTATCCGTTTGGTGAGCATGTATGTGCCGCCGCGGATATAAATGATATCACCGGGAGCCGCTTCATCAATTGCTTTCTGGATGCTGAGATAGGGTGCGGTTTCTGTTCCGGGGTTGGTGTCGGAACCTGTAACTGCCACATACATGGTACGTGAAAATCCAAATTGAATTCCCAGCAATAATAAGATGGAAAGTAAGAGATTTTTTTTCATTTTTTTGAGATTGTTTTCGACACCACACCGCTGCTTGTTGTCACTCTGATGATATAGTTGCCATTTGCAAATGGACTGAAATCGACGGCAGAAACATTATCCTTCACTGTCTTCAGTATTTGACCAGACATAGAGTAAATTTCAACTTTTTGTATTTTTGAATCAGAAGCGATGTACAATTTATCACCAACCGGATTCGGATACAAATCTACACGGGCAAAGTCAGCTTTGTGTGCGTTATTTGTCGCAATGTCGTCATAAACCGTACTCATATAGAACAAGTTCATTGTTTCATCTTTGGTAACGGTGTGAGTACCCGGATTTAAACTCAAAGTTACAATGCCATTTCCATCAGAAGTATGTGAAGTTCCGTCAACTTTAACTCTCTTTCCACTTTCAATAAAGACAAGCGTTAAAGTAGCTTTTTCTGTTGTTGTGAAACTTACGCTGGTTGAAGACTCCATTTTCAGGCATTGGGTCAGAGTCAGTCCATTGTAGGTAACCGTTCCTTTGCCGGTTGATAAATTTCCGGTAATGGAGTAGAACGAACTATTTATACCATCAGTTGTAAAGTTATGGATCATTTCTCCTTCGGAGGTACCACCGCCTTCGGCAAGCGTAATGGTTCCGGATAAAGAAACGGGCGTACCATTAGCTCCCGAAGTAGTAACTGTGTAAGAAACCGTAGCTGTGGGAGTTCCGGAGATGGTTATGGTTTTAGCCGTGCTGTTTTTTGCTACTTGAATACCCGAAGCCGGCAATCCGCTCACGCTTGCATCAGTAGCATCACCACTCCAGGTAAACACAATCGCCTCAATAGCTTGTCCTTCAGACACGGTTTGATTTCTATTAGCTGTAGAACTTAAGATTTGTGTATTTCCGACAGAACTGCTTTCGCCTTGAATGGTTACTAAATCAGTTGTGTAATTGGTTAAAGCCGATTTCAATGCAGTGTTTACATCATAGGAAGTATCATCCACTGCATTGTTGAACGTCCATTGAAAATCCCCACCTTGAACACGTCCCGAATATTGCATCACCTTGTCTTTCGCATCATTGGGAGAGTCAATCACAAGATTTTTCACATAAAAAGCGGCATCCGTATCGAAATTATTGTAGGTATTACCTCCTTTTTTTGATTTAACGGCACTGCCTACAATCTCGCCTCGGGAAGAAGCCACACAAGCATCAAATTCAACCGGGTATTGCACAGCATCATAAGCTACAAAGCGTGCTTGTCCGCTCATCACATTGTTGTACGCTTTAATAATTCCTCCATCTTCACTGGAAAAAGTTCCCGTACCACCGGTAATGTCCGAGCCTTGCATGGAAATCAACATCGGGTATTTACAGTTTCTGAAAACATTTCCCTCTACAAAAATTGAAGAGCCCATAGTTGCGCCGACTCCGTATTTCGACACCCCATCGTAGTAATTGTTGTAAACGTGGGTCGAAAAGAAACGAACACGGGGATGACGTGAGTCGGAATGGTCGTACCAATTGTGGTGATAAGTAGCGTAATAATCTGCTGTTGTACCTTCACCCAGGCCGAGCAGATTGCTTTTGCCTGTATCCCAAAAATGATTGTATGATATGGTTAGATATTTCGAGCGTTTTGCATCCAAAGCACCGTCGCCTTTGGCCTGGTCGCCGTCGCTTCCAGCATGCCCGTAAAATAAATCGCAGTTGTGTACCCAGATGTACGAGTTATCTTGTTGAAGTCCGATATTATCTCCCTCGTCGCTGTCGCAATTCATAAATCCAAGATTACGAACTTCAATATTGGTAGCATTTTTTATCCGAAGTCCCCAACCATCGGCAACTGCGTCATTTCCTACACCTTCAAAAGTGATGTAGCTCGAAGCATTTTCTTTGTTTTCAATGACAATATCACCGGCAAGCATATATTCCAAGTCAGTAATTTGCCCGATCAATCTAACGATCAAAGGTCTGGTGTCATTTCCTTTTTTGAAACCGTCAAGAATGGTTTGCAGTCCGACACAAGGATTTGCGTTAGCACCGGTTACATTCATCGACACCGTATTTTTGTTGTTTTCGGTAATGTAAAGAATGACGGCGCCATCCTTAGGAGTTCCGTCTGCTTTGTAAGCTCCGGGAACACGCCCGCCGTGAAATGCAAATCCTGTTCTGTCATGAGACATTACGGTAAGCGTTGAAGTCTGACTTGCACTTCCTTCCACTCCTGAAATTACGGGTGCAACCTTAACCGTATATCCTCCGGCTTTCAGACCTAAAATATCGGCACGAAAATAAGTTCCATAACTGCGGATAAGCTGATCGTCAATCTTTCGATTAACAACACCGTTTCCGCTGTAATATACGTTATAGCTTTCTGCACTTGCCACAGGTTCCCATTCCACAAAGATGCTTTCGAGCCAGCCGGAAGATTCTGTGATGGTAACCGATTGTGCGTTTGTTTGCAATATTGAAACTGCGCACAGAATGAATAGGAGAATTACGGTTTTTTTCATGAGATTAATCTTATTTTTTGGCTCACCAGGCAAGGTCGGTCTGCATCCTGCAACTCCTCAACTCTGTTACCACGGAACCCGGAACTCGCACCCCGTACCCCGTACCTCGGAACTCGGAACTCGCACCCCGGACCCCGCACCTCGGAACCCGGAACCCGGAACTCGCACCCCGTACCTCGGAACCCGTACCTATTATCTATTTCTTCTGATATATGTCTTAAAAGAAGCAGATGTACCGTCGTCGTAGGTTACCTTTCTGATTACCAGTCCACCTTGTGAACTATCCGGCATTTCACAACCTAAGATATCAAAATATCTTTCGCTGATGATGGTTTTGTTGGCGTTGATAGATTGAGTAGATGAAACTACGACGTTGGTTGCTGAAATATAATATAAATTAATTGCAGCATTACAATAAATATAAAGTGTAGTTGCACCACCCGTATATTGAACTGTTCCTTCATTTAAAGTACTTCCGGCAGGAAAATCAACTTTTCCAACCAAATTAGTACCATCAGTTACAAACATTTTTCTTGAAGATCCGGAAGAACCTGTAACTCCAATAAAGTACAACGTAGAGTTACCTGATACATTTATAGTTAAATACCTTTGTGTCGGCTTCATTTCTGTTGGTTCTGCATCTGCATCACTTGATCCTGAATATCCTCCTCCATTAAACTTAAATCTGTTTATAAAGGTGTAGTCTGTGCTTGTTGTAGGACTTGTAAAATTCTTCGCATTAGCTTCTACTTGTCCCATATTAACATTCGTAGCTAAACCTGTGTGAATACCTAATCCATCAACATAGACTGATTTACCAGGTCCGGCACCAATTCCCGGGGAAACAGGAAATCTTGTTGCATCATTTCCTACATTCCATACTGTAACCTGCCCGTAAGCAGTCATAGCACATATTGCCATAGCAATAAAAAGTAGTTTTCTTTTCATGATTCTAATTTTTTAATTATTAATAAAATTGATAGTATTTAATATTTTCAGTGAGCAAAAGTAATAATAAAAAACAAACGACACTAATATTTTAAGATTTTTTTGTGTTCGTACACAGCCCGAGTGGTTAACGGGTTACAATCCAAACAAAAAAATTATATTGAGTGTAAATATTAATGCGTTCTGCATTTTTATCTAATCACTTATCTAATTACAATTTTTTCCGTTTTTGTCCCTTGTTGTGAAATGGCACGTGCAATCCAAATCCCGTTGTCCAGGTTGAAAGATTCATTTCCTTTGATTTTTTTGGATAAAAAAAGCTTGCCGTCTAACCTGAATATTTCCACAAGAGAATCTAACTTCACATTAGACACAACCAGTTTATTATCTACAGCGTAAAAAACAACCTCCGATTTTGACAGTTTTGTAGTTCCGGTGGCTTCGTCTTTCAACTTTAGTGCAGGTATCGGGTCCCAGTTGTCGTTGCCTTTGGTGAAGTTAAAAGTATTTATTTCCGTTCCGTCATTCAGCGTCGGTTCGGTAAGTACATGCGACCAGGTAGCTCGGCTCGACTGGTTGTTTTCACCTGATTTTTCAATTGTGCCGTATTCATACACCTTGTCTGATTCGCCTCCCAGTGTGTTATTCCAACCGATAGGGAGAATCAGCGATTTGCCGTTATAACTTGGGTTGTCGGTAGCATTGATGGTGGTATTGTAAAACACTACTTCGCTTGTTGCTGCCCGCCAGGGACGCCCAAAATATCCCGGTTTTGAAAGGTAGGCAGATGCCGTTTCAACACCCGGAAGAGCTGATGTAATTGTAGTTTCATAGAATAAGAAACCGCGGGACGACTGCTGTTGTGCGGCAGTGATGTATGACACATCCGTACTTGCTTCACTTGTGTTCATCGCTAATTCGGTTTGGTAAGCCACCAGGGTCATTCCGCCAAAAACATAATCGGTACCACCCATCAGAGAACCTTTGTAAGCAACCACACGAGCGCCTTCATCCCCGAAAAACGAATCTTGTCGTCCAATGATCCGGCAATTGTAGAGCACTGATTTATCACCGCTTTTGGTGTAAGCTATGGCTGCTGCCCGCTCAACGAAGCTTTTATTCTGAACATCCGTGCTTCCGATTGCAGTCGGACGGGTACCTTTACCTCCGGATTCCCATTCAACCACCACATCTTCCGATTCTTTTTTAGAAATGTATTGGTTGAAAGAGTTTTCAAAAATAATATTCTCTGCATAAAAGCCCGGGGCAGAAACAACTACCGTTGCATTCCAATACGAACCATTGCCTGTGCCGCTACCTGTATTGGAATATTCTGTGTAGCCGTTTTCTTTATTCACCCGAAGCACATCGGCATCCCACTTCTGATTGTTTTTCATGCTGAAATAATTGTAACCGTGTCCGTAGTAACTTGTAATTCTCACGGCATTGGGTGAAATATCAACTCCTTTGTTGCTAAGTGTAATGTCCGGATTTTCAGCAGCATTGATCAATGCGATATTGGGCACATCAATCACCAGCATTTCCTCGTAATTTCCCGGTTCAATCCAAATTTTGATGGTGTCGTTGTCCGGTCTTTCCATGCTCCTGATGGCTTGAAGTGCTTCATTAACAGACAGATATTCCTTTTCTGCTCCCACATAAACATTTTCCGAATAAGCTACAATCTTAGCCGTTCGAACTTCTGTGATATAAGTTGTACCCGAAATATTATTAATGGTCATATATCCGTTGGCAGTACCCTGATACACAAATTCTTTGCTCTCAATCAGACTAGTGCTTCCGCTCGAAGTAGAAATAGCTTCGCCATCATCTACGTTAAAATTAGCTGAATAGTAGTAATTTACAATCATTTTTTCTCCGGGCATCAAAGGCACTTTTGCGGTGTCTGTATTTTTCAATACAAGATGTCCTTTCCCTTGTTCATTGTAAGGTGCACCCGTGAAAAGCATTCCTTTGTAAGCAGTAGTTGAAGCAGTTATCTGTTTGTCTTCAAATGACCAAATATTGACAGGAACCAGGTGAATGTCTTTTGCAACGGCTTCTCCGTCCACCTTCACATTGGAAGTCAGTCCCAATTGCAAGGGGTGTTCATCCAGTCCATCAATTTCCAGCGAATAAACACCATCTCGCAGCATAATATTGTCTATGTCTGCAAACTCATAAGAGTACTCAGGTTCATCAAGATTGGTAAAAACGGGTTTAATTAAGGATACGATTTCCGGAGTTTCACTGAGGTTGAGTGTGACTTTATAAGTTGGTTTTGCCTCGAAATTAATATTCAAAGTACTATCAGCATCTATTGAAATTGAGTCATTTAAAATAAAATAGTCATTTATACCCGCAGCAGAAATTACATAGTTCATTCCTGATTCCAAGGCTACAGAATAAGCGCCTGAAACGGTGTTTATTTCAGCATCCGGGGTATATTCAGAAGCAACAGCGGGAGTGAATATCAGTGTTAATTTAGACAATAGATCAGCCGGCAACCCAAGTAATTCACCACTTAGTGTTTTCAAAAGCACTTTTCCTATTTTCGGATTATATGTAGTGTTTTCTGTAACTTGAACTTGCGTATCACTAGTGATAATATAACTATTGGCGTTATCCAAACTTACATTATAAGTATATCCGGCAGGGACTTGTACCGAATAATTGTGCGTTTCATCAGGAGTGGCAGTCCACACTTTCCCGGCATCATTGGTAAAAACAAGAGTATACCCGGCAGGAATATCTGTCGCTTTGGACACATCCACCGTTCCGCTTACAGTAGCATAAGTTGCAGGTTTTCTATATATTCTGTAATAAAAAGGTTTGTCAACCGAATCGTAAATTTTATAGGCTCCTGCTTTTTGGGCTACAAAAGAGTACTCATTAACGCTTGTAGTAAGATCATGAACATCTTTCTGTCCCGCTTCTCCGGTAAGTTCAAAAGTCATTTTTCCCGTACCGTTTTGCGATTTGGCAAGGATAGTTAGTTCATCATCTTCATTCAGGTTGAGGGTAAAAAATCGGTTTAGATTTCCGCCTGAATTTACATAAAGATAGCCTCTTAATGATTGCGAACCCCACGAAACGGGTACCGCATTTGAGTCGTAGCGTGTCAGATCGGTATTGGATGTTCTCAGTCTGTCGCTTGTTGAAGAATTACTGGTCCAGGACAGAATGCCTACTGTAAATGAACTTGGTAAGGTGTTCCCCGCAGAACCCGGTGTAACTGATGAAGGATACCAGGCGTTGATAGTGGCAACGTCGAGCATGTTGTTGTAAGTGTTTGAATCCAATTGGTCTGCACCAAAATCCCATACATCGGTTTTGATTTGTGCACAAATGCTGTTATTTGAAAAGGATAAGTTCAGAATGAGAGCCAAAAACGGAAGAAAGTAGCGTGTTTTCATAATGTTTAAATTTTTATTTTATAATAAACGGAATTTTTATTGGAATAGCTGTGATTTTATTAAGCAGTTTTTAGATAAATTTTCAAATAAGTAAGGACTTGCTTCGAAACAGGTTGATTTTTATCTCACAAATTTCACATTCTCTTTACTTCCATCTTTCAGAACAATACGGGCTATATAAACTCCTTTGTTCAAGTCCGTGATTTGAATTGAAGAAACATGATGCTGTAACTTCAACAACTGTCCATTGACATTGTAAATCTCTATAGATTGTGCATCGGCAATAATTTCGTCGCGTGTGATGATAACTTGTGAAATTCTATCATCTTTAACCGTCTTAACCGACATGGCAATTTTTTGACGAATGCATAAGTTAGGTATGCTGAATTGCGAGTAGGTAATTCCATCACTTCCAAAGCTTTGGATTCTTAACTGTGCGTTTTCTGCATTGTTCAAATCAAGGAACACAGGTTCACAAGAGCCGTTTTTTAAGTTGTAAGTGTTTCCGTAAGGCTCTTCATCAAGAGTAAGGTGAACGAACCGGGTACCGTTTGATGCAAAATTAGCTGATATAACAGTATTGGCAGGTAGCGTAAAAGTTACGTCACTTGTACGCCAGGCAAAATTATTATTCGAGAAGCAACCGTCTGTTTTACCTGTTCTGTCTTCAGTACCCAAAGCTCCATCCGTAATCAAATTGCTTAGTTCTTCAGGCAATACAACCGGAATTTCCGTAGGTACGTCCCCGCAGAATAAATCTATATACTCGCTTACCGGGGGTGCTTCATAACCTTGTCCTTCCGTGATATGGGCTACCAGGTCATTCAGATAAACTTCCAAATAAGTATAACCCAGGTCATTCAGATCCGTAGCCGATTTCCCGGGGAACTTATCATTCAACCATCCATCGGGAATTCCGTCATTATCAGAGTCGGTCGGTGCTTCCAAAGAGTTGTAAACCGGAAATCCTCCTGCATCAGCTTGCGTATCAATGAGGCCGCCGGTACTCCCGTTTGAGCCGACTGCCGTCGCTATTCCAAGCCTGGTTTCATTCACATATCTCCTATCCAGCGTATCACGAGCAAGTGAAGCGCCGCTGTAAAGCAATACTTTCTCAAAAGCCTCTTCGGCAGTATGGGTGTTTATCGGATTATCAACGGAAAATTCTGTTTCCGATTTCAGGTCATTGAGCGTAGTACCTGCCGGAAATGAGCCTCCCATAGAGACACCTGCCCAATTATTATTGGTGATGTTTGCGTTTCCATGCATCACATTCCCACTCATATAAAATTGACCGTAAACGCCGTTGTTGCTGTATGGTTGAAGAAACCTGCGTTTTGAGCTTGAGCCGGATGCAGGACCGGGTTTATAATAATTATTTACAATATTATAGCTTCCGCCTTCTGCTCCGTAGGCATTGTTGCCACCCCAATTATACACCACATTATTTCTGTAATCAACCATTTCAAGTTCAGGTTTTCCGGAATATCTGCTTCCGTTAAAACGGGGTGTCCGGCTTTCGTGGCTGAAAAGCAAGTTGTGATGAAACGATGCATTTTGTCCTCCCCAAATGCCTCCGTAGCCGTGGGTTCCTTTACCGTGAACAGAAGCACGGAGACTTTCGGCAATGATGCACCACTGCATGGTAAAGTTTTTATTGTCGTAAAAAGAAGAAGCTTCATCTACGCTCCAACTCATGGTGCAATGGTCGAGTATAATATTGCTCCTCTCCTTTCCCCACAATGCATCCGCACCATCCCAGTCATATGTAGGATTTAACGGCACAGCCTCATCACCCATTCTAAACCGCATATATCGAATGATAACGTTATCGGTTGCGATAACAACCGGAAAGTTTTTTACGGTAATACCGTCGCCGGGTGCAGTTTGCCCTGCGATGGTAAGATTGCCGTTTCTGATCCTTAAATCGGAGGTCAATTCTATGATGCCCGAAACTTTAAAAAGAACCGTTCTTGGATAGTTTTGAGTAATCGCCCAGCGTAAAGTTCCTTCCGAACCATCATCCGTCAACTTGGTTACGTACAAAACCGTACCTCCGCGACCGCCCGTGGCGTACATTCCACCACCTTCAGCGCCCGGGAATGCAGGAGTTTGTGCATAAAGCAAACCCGATAAAGCAGAAACAGCAAAAGCCATCAATAGTAAGCTAATTTTTTTCATTGATCTTAGTTTTGTTATGTTGTTAAATCGGCATGTCTATTTTTTTTGAATAAAAAGTTTTGTTAATCCTTTAATTTTTTGTTTTTCAGCCTCTTTTACGAATAAATTGGCTACGTATGTTGCTCCCAATTCATTATAGTGAGTATTGTCATCAAGCCCGTTTGGGTAGAGCGGACTTTCACCCGGAGCAAATTTGTGAAAAAATCGCCTGGAGTTTTCCACACCTTCCTCTTGTAACCATTCAGACGTGAGTTTTTCCATGTCAATCATAGGTACTTGTTGTTCGCGGGCAACGTCGCGGATGATATCGGGGTAAACTCCGTGTGTAGGCTCCAACAAGCCTTCATTGCTGAATTTTCTACGTGCAACAGGGGTGCAAAGAATTGGTGTAGCTCCCCTGGCTTTTACTTCCTGTACAAAAGCGATAAAATTTAATCGAAATTGAGCCGGATTCGTGTATCGCTCTCCTTTGGAAACCGAACTGTCATTATGCCCGAACTGCAAGATCACAAAATCTCCTTTTTCCGTGTTGTCAAGTAATTCCGTCCAAAGTCCTTCTTCTATAAAAGTGCGGGTGCTTCGTCCGTTTTTGGCGTAATTTTTAACAATACCCTTTTCATTCACAAAGTTCGGAAGCATCATTCCCCATCCTCTTTCCAGAAACGGCACGTCAATTTTTTCACCGCTGATGCTGTCGGTGATAGACTTGGAAAGTACCTTATCAGCCATAGTAGAATCTCCGCCCATAAGAATTTTGGTAGGGTGGGGAGCAGCACATGCCAGGAATGTTGTAGTAATGACAACAATCGCTAACTTAGATTTGATAAAACTGATTTTTGATTTACGATTTTTCACTTGACTACTACTATTTATAATTATTTTATCTCCATTTTCTCTACCTCACTAGCCATATCTACTACTCCGGCTTCAAATTCAGGTAAACGTATATTTTTGGTCTTTTTTCCTTCTATCCAAATTGCTTTTTGCGCTCTATTTTCGTCAAAATAAAGCTTTTCTGCCTTGAAGTTTTTCACATTGTTCAATTTAAATGCAGATCCTTTTTCAGGGATAATTGTTACATTTTCAAAAACAATATTTTTTGATTCTGAAAGCTCGGCACCAATCTGAGAGGTGATAAAGGCATTTTTCAACCGGATATTTTCAATGTTCATTTCGGGCAATCCATTAAACAATAATGCCCTACGTGCGTTTCGGGAAACAATATTTTCTACAAAAATATTTCTGAATACAGGAGTCGTTTCATCTATCGGTGGAAGAACTTCTTCTACAGGCGTTACATCACCGTCAGCAAGTGATTCCGAAGCTGATTTGCCACCGTAATAAAGGTCGAAAAGGAATGATTCAGTGACAATATTAAACATATAAATATCCGAAATGTAGATATTCTCTACAACGCCTCCACGTCCGCGTGTACTTTTGAAGCGAAGACCTACGTCTGTTCCGAGAAACTGACAGTTAGATACTTTGACGTTTTTCACTCCGCCCGACATCTCGCTACCCACGATAAAACCGCCGTGTCCGTGAAACACTTTACAATTATCCACTATCAAATTAACTGTGGGTCTTGCCCTTTTGCGTCCGTCTTCATCCTTTCCCGACTTGATGCAAATTGCATCATCACCTACATCAAAGGTGCTGTTGACAATGATAGAATTTACGCAAGATTCCAGGTCGATGCCGTCTCCATTTTGCGAATAACTTGGGTTTTTTACATAAATCCCATCTACAATCACATTCTCGCACATCAGTGGATGGATATTCCAGGCCGGAGAATTTTCAAACAGCACACCTTGAAGTAAAACATTTTTACACTCAATAAAACTTATCATTACCGGACGTAAAAAATCACGTATTTCCTGCCATTCGGCCTCGCTCATATCTTTTCTTGGCACGTTCATATCGCTGATTTCAAATCCTTTGAGTGAACCCTCAGAAGGGAACCAATAATTATTTTTCCTAAGAACACCACCGGATGCTACTTTTTGCTTCCACATTTTGTCGGTTACCTTATCCTTTTTCAGCGGACGCCACGCATCACCCGAACCATCGATGGAGCCACAGCCGGTAATGGCAATATTTTCAAGATTTCTACCTGAAATGGGGGATTGGCATCTGCGTGTGTCCAGGCCTTCAAACACCGTTTCTACAATCGGATAAAGATCAAAATCAGGCGAAAACAATATCAATGCACTTTTTTCCAGGTGTAAGTTAATATTGGAGCGGAAAACAATTGGTCCGGTAAACCAAACGCCTTTTGGAACGATCAGTTTACCTCCGCCCTTGTCAGCCAGGGCTTGCATAGCCTTTTCAAAAGCTTCGGTGTTCAGGGTAATACCATCAGGCACACCTCCCATATCCGCCAAATTGACCTCATTGTCGGGGAAAACAGGTGCTTTTATTTTCGGCATTTCAAAGGGCAGATCCTTGTACAAATGCCCGTAAGGATACTCATTCAGTGTTTTTTGTGCTGCACAAGCCGTGACTAAAAGTGCGGCGAAAAGGATAGATGTGGTTTTTAAAAAATTCATTTCAGTATATGATTTTGAATTGAAAATACACAGTCTACGATACACCGGTAATATCGTAAACTGTGAGAATTTATTAATTATCGATTATAATAATATTACAACCAGCGTGGGTCACCAATAGCATCATCAATAATTTCCTGATTAGAAACTTTGAAATTGCCCGATGCCGGATCTGCATATCCCGGATCTAAGTTTTTGGCTGAATCATCGTAGATCTTTGCCACCTCGGAACCTCCTGTAAATAATGCAGGTGCATTGAAGTAGTTGTTGTTCTCGAAAGTTGGATCCGGTGTTGTACTTTGATTTGAGAAGTTTCCAACCGTATTGGTAACGATATTGTTTTTGAAATTAATCGTTCCCCCAGAAACTCTCACATACAGAATACGCCTTGCAGCATCATTTGCAATTCCATCCAAAGTATTGTTTTCAATATTGATCACAGGTGCAATTTCAGGGAATGCTGCAGAAGTATTGTCATATCTCACAAAATCCCGGGCCAATGCACTCTTGTAAACTGTACTGTTGGAAAGCGTAAAGGTCTTGATGGCTCCTTGTCTGTTATCGAATAAATCGCCACCGCTGCATTCAACATCCCGGACGATGGTGTTGTTGATTGTAAGTGATTCCACAGCAGCTGCTACATTCAGATAGAACACTCCCTTCACGTAATTTTTAATGACACATCCGTCAATCTTTACATCGCCGTAATTTGCACCTGCCGTTGCAAAGACAATGGCCTGATTGCCGCTATCTACGCCTGTGCCATCCATAATAACGTCTTTAAGCAGTAATGACGAATTGTTTTCCATTGAAAAATATCCGTGGATCACAGGCTTGTCATTCGGATAAACAGCTTTGATCTCCACTTTCGCCGTTATGACAAACTTAACAGTATCACCGTAGGTTCCGGGGAACAAAGCAAACACATCTCCATCCTGGGCTGCTGTCAGTTTAGCTTCCAAATCATCTCCCGGATTTACAGCAATGGCATCACCCAGGTCGAGTAAAGTTGTGAATTCTACTCTTCCTCGCTGAACATCACCATTGTATATTTTTGCAATATAATCGGTCTCACCTGTAAGTCCGGTGATTTGAGCCGATGCGGCAGCTATTTCGTCAGCTGTAAGTGTGTGTTCAATCACAGCACCATCTAAAATTTCTACCGTAATCCGGGTGATATTCTGTGTCGGATTCCAACGCAGTGTCACGCTGTTTGCCTGAATATCGGTATCTTCAAACGGAATAAAGATGTTTTCTGATTGGGTTTTGACATATACGCCCGACCAT
>JAKIYP010000032.1 GCA_022708505.1 Bacteroidota bacterium | reverse complement strand
TGCCTCCTTTGCTTCAATTACAGGCACAAGCCTGCAGAAAGGGAATGCCCCCGACAGTCGCAACCTGAGCAAATTGATTCAAAACAAAACAACCCAAGGCGCACCTTTTATTATCCAGCAAAATCTCAACAGCACCCTTTCAATAGTAAAAGAAGGATGGAAATACATAGAACCCAGCGATGCAGAACCCATTGAATTCTGGACAAAAACAGAACTGGGGAATGATTTAAACCCGCAACTTTATAACCTGAAAGAAGATCAGGGAGAAAAGCATAATTTGGCATCAACAAAAAAGAAAAAAACAGAGGAATTAAAAAAACAGCTGGAAAAATTAAAGAATCAGTCAATATCATCAGTGTCCCATTAAAATTGGGATGTTTTAAAAATTAAATAAATTTGGATCATTAAGCCTAAAACATCTTTTGACATTTTGAAATTTAGCTCTATCGAAAAGTTCTCGAAAATGAGTCATGTCAATTATAATTAGTTGTGTCTTATGGTTGAAATCATCAAATAGTTGCAGTAGTAAATCATATTCTTCGAAAGTTACGAAACCTCCCAAAACATTAAATTATCTACACGTGATAACTATATATATTTAGTTTTCAATACAATAAACAACTTCACACTGGAAGTATGTTAATTAAACATAACTTATTTAATTTCGTTTCTTTCAATAACATCTTAATTTTGTTCTTTTAATTCGATTAAATATTCGAAATAAAACATCAAACAACTTATATTATCCATCTAAGTACAATTCTTCATTTTGATAAACACAGATTAATATTAACATGAAATATTTCATAACCACGGTAGGAGCTGCAATGATGGCTCTTCTTGCAGCCACTGCGATGACCATTTCGCTCTCTTCCTGCGTTACAGATGACCCAATCCTCGTAGATGTCCCAATCCCAACTGACACCACCCTAATGCCTCTGAAAGCCGAATACGCAACAGTACCTGTCTACAACAATTGGGTATTTGAGAACGTGCAGCCCAGTCTCAGGATGACTTTTAAGAACCCGGAAGATACGGTTCGTCAAGCCGTAGTACAATGGATTGTAACCACCGACAAGAAAACTGCCGTCCTCACGAAGGACACTACCCTGAATGTACCAGCCGGCACATCGGATATTGTGATGCCGCTTGCTATCAACCACCCGGGCATCTACAAAGTGTCCGCCAGTATGAACGGCAAATTCATTCGCGCTTTCAATATCGCCGTTGATCCAACCGAGATTGTCAGCCCGGTCGACAAGCAGGCTGACTTTGATCAGTTTTGGGCAGAGACCAAAGCTGAGTTGGCCATGATTGAACCGCAGTATACGCTCACCGAGATTCCGGAGAAATCATCATCTGCCCGCAAGGTTTACTTGCTGGAGTTTCGCTCGCTGAAAGACATGGGCGACACAGCCGCCATCGCTCGCGCTTACTGGTGCGAACCTACCGACGGCAAGGCACATCGCGTAACAATCCACTATCAGGGGTACGACTCGGGCGGATACAAACCTTGGATTCCGAGTGGCAACGACAACCCGAACGAGTGCGACCTGTTTCTGTCTACCCGCGGTCAGCTGATCAACAACCGGACTCCGTATACCAACAAATACGGCGACTGGTTTGCCTACGGCTTCACAAGCAAAGAAACATGGTACTACCGTGGCGCCTTCTGCGACGCTATCCGGGCTCTTGACTTCGTCTACACCCGAGCTGCAGCCGACACATTGAATGTATTTGCTGAAGGATCAAGCCAGGGGGGCGCACTGGCCTATGCAGCTGCTGCTCTTGGCAACCATAAGTTCAACGCCATAGCTCCCTGCGTTCCTTTCTTGGGCGACTACCCAGACTACTTCGAGATAGTGTCGTGGCCGGGCAATACAGCTAAAACTGCCAAGAAGGCGAACGGCTGGACCGACGAACAACTATATGAAATGCTCAGCTACTTTGACACGAAGAATCTCGCTACGCTCGTAACCTGTCCTGTGATTGAAACTATCGGTCTGCAGGACGGCACCTGCCCGCCCCACACCAACCTCGCTCCCTACAACAATCTGCCCGCTGGCGTAGACAAGGAAATCAGCTACCATGCAGAAATGCAACACGCTATTCCGAGCAATTGGTCGAATACCTATCGCACTTTCTTCAAGAAGTATGTGGTTGAGTGACCACTCCGATATTAGTCTATCCGCGCTATTTGCAAATTTATATTCAACTTTTTCAGTTGAATTTTCACATCCATCGGAATACCTTCGTCGGTTATAACTGTATTTATTTTTTCAACAGGAGCTATGAAGGTAAAACTTCTCTTGTTGAATTTTGAAGAATCGAACACAGCTATTGTTTCTTTCGACATCGACATCATGGTCTGATTGATATTTGCTTCTTCAATATTGGGAGTTGAGACACCCTCTTCCAGATTAAAACTATCTACTCCCAAAAACAATTTGTCACAATAAAATATCTTCAGGGTTGACTCGGCCAACGGCCCGACAGTTGATAAAGATGATTCTCTTAAATGACCTCCCAACAATATAACTGTAAATCTCTTATAAGCAGATAGTTCGATCGCAATATTGATGGCATTTGTAATGATGGTCAGATTTCTGAAATTATGAAGATTTCTTGCAATTTCAAGTGTAGTTGTTCCCGAATCCAAGATAATGGTTTCGTTTTCATTGATTAATGAAGCTGCTAGTTTCCCAATAGCTCTTTTTTCTCTGTAATGAAACAATTGCTTTTCCTTAATTGCCATATCCAATCCGATACCCGTTTCCGGCAATCGCAATGCCCCGCCCCTTATCCTCGTCAATAAATTTCTTCTTTTAAGTTCGTTTAAGTCTTTTCTGATTGTTACCTCAGAAACATTAAACATAACACTTAACTGATTAACAGACACTTCTGGTTTATTTTTGAGCATTTGCAGAATTTCGGCTCTTCTTTCCTTGGTTGAATAAGATCTTTCCATAATGACAATCCTTATAAATAGAAATTATATACAAACCACAAAAGTATACAAAATGTTTCGATTTACAATACTTCGAAACATAATTATCATTTCGAAACATAACGAAACAATAAAAACAACAACAAAAACAACACAAAACGCTATATATAAGACAATTAATAAACACTATCAATTTACATGCTATAAAACATGCTTTCGAAATTTTCGAAACATCATTAATTAATCTATTTTTGCAACATTAAAAAAACTCATATTTTTTCATTCATCATGACAACATATAAAACATCGATAAAAGAAGGAGTTAACACGATAAGAGAGATTCGGCAACAGCCGGAGATGTGGTTATTGGAATACGAACTGATTGTCCAGAACAGAAACAGTATCGAAACTTTCCTTACGAACAACATAGTTTCGAAAGACTCCGAAATCATTTTAACAGGAGCCGGCACTTCAGCTTTTATTGGTGATACACTCTGTTTTTTTATGCCTTCAAAAGGTTATAGAAATTGTAAAGCAGTTCCCACAACGGATTTGATAACTCACCCTGAGTCATTTTTCAATAAAGAAAGTGAAATTATTCTGGTTTCGTTTGCACGTTCCGGAAACAGTCCCGAAAGTCTGGCGGCAGTCGAGTTAGCAAATAACTTGTGTAAAAAAGTCGTACATATAATAATCACCTGTAACGAATATGGTGAACTCGCACAAAAAGCAAAGGCGAATAATTCGCTTCTGATATTACTTCCACCTGAGACAAATGATGTCAGTTTGGCTATGACCAGTAGTTTTACTACGATGATGTTGTCTTTCATGCTGCTTACTAATATTAAAAGCATTGAGAATGAAAGTAACAAAATAAAATTATTATCTGAAAGTACTGAAAACTTCATTAAGCAATACTCCCATCTCATTGAAAAAATTGCCTCATTGGATTTCAAAAGAGCCGTATTTCTGGGTTCCGGAGAATTAAAAGGAATTGCTGAGGAATGTCATTTAAAATTACAGGAACTGACAGATGGTAAAGTCATTTGCAAATTCGATACTTTTTTAGGTTTTCGTCATGGTCCCAAAGCGGTGATTGACAAGGACACATTGTTAATTTATCTTTTCTCTCCCAATGATTTCGTTCGTCAGTACGAAACCGATCTGGTTAAACAAATAAACAAAAACAACCAGGTAGTAGGTCAGATTGCTGTTTCTGCCGGAAAAAAACATAACGTTGAAGGTGTACAATTTGATTTAAACATCTGTCTTGACAATCTAACATATTCGGGAAATGAATACAGTTTCATCCCTTATGTATTGATTGGACAGCTACTCGGTTTTTACAAATCACTGACCTTGGGATTAGATCCTGATAATCCTTCTGTTTCGGGTAACATTGCCCGTGTAGTTGAAGGAGTATCGATTTACAACAACCATTCTTTCGTATAAAAAATTAATAAATATGGCATTAACGGAAAATATATTAAAACAAATCGCTACTTTAGAGGCCGAAACAGGTATAAAAAGAACTTTATTCGCAGTATGTCCTAATTCTACCTCTGTTATTAAAGCTGCTTTCAGAGCTGCAAAACGAAATAACGCACCCATTAAATTCGCCGCAACACTCAATCAGGTGGATGGAGATGGTGGTTATACCGGTCTTACTCAACGGGAATTTATCAAACTTTTAACAATTGAGGCTGATGCTGTTAATTATAACGGGCCTTACATTGCTGCCATAGATCATGGTGGCCCGTGGCTTAAAGACGTTCAATCGATAGAAAGATGGGATACGGAGCGCGCGATGAATGGCGTTAAAAAATCATTTGAGGACGCCATTCTGGCCGGATATCACCTGATTCATGTTGACCCGACAGTTGATATTTTTCTTCCCAAAGGAGAAATTATTGATATAAAAGTGGTTGCAGCACGCACAGTTGAATTGATGGTGCATGCTGAATTATTCAGACGAAAAAACAATATTCCACCGATTTCTTATGAAGTAGGAACAGAAGAAGTACATGGTGGATTAGCTGATGAAGCGGTTTTTGACACTTTTATCGTTGAATTGAAAAAAGGATTGAAAGACGCCGGTTTAAAAGATGTATGGCCTTGCTTTATCGTTGGAAAAGTAGGTACAGATTTGCACACCACAACTTTCGATAAAGAAGTAGCGCTGCAATTAACACAAAAAGTAAAACAATTCGGAAGCTACATAAAAGGACATTACACAGATGGAGTCACTAATCCTGAAGATTATCCGCTTTGTGGTATGGGCGCCGCCAATGTCGGACCTGAGTTCACAATGAGTGAATACGACGCTTTGGTTGAACTGGAGGAAAAAGAAATTCAACTGAGTAATGGAATAGCGCAACTATCTAACATCAAAAACACACTCTGGCGTCTTGTTTATGATTCAAACAGATGGAAAAAATGGTTGCAGGAAGACGAACAGGGAAAAGATTTCGGTCAGTTGACAGAAGACAGGAAAAACTGGCTTGTTAAAACAGGTTGCAGGTATATCTGGCAACATCCGGAAGCTGTTGTAGCCCGTTACAAACTGTATGAAAACCTGAAACGGCATGGTATCGATGCCGAATCTGTGGTTTTAGGGAAAATTGAACACGACATGGATAAATATTTTTATGCTTTTAATCTCGTAAATTTAAATAGTCTCTTAAAATGAAGAAGTTCGATATTTTAGCACTGGGTGAGTTGAATGCCGATTTGATTTTAAACAAAGTTGACGGTGAACCTGAAATTGGTAAGGAAAAATTTGCACAAGACATGATTCTTACACTAGGTAGTTCGACTGCAATTTTCGCGGCGAATATCGCATCACTGGGCGCAAATACGGCTTTTGTCGGTATGATAGGCAAAGACAGTTTTGGAGATTTGGTAAAATCCAGCTTAAAATCTAAAGGAGTGGATACGTCGCTACTGATTGAAACAGATAAAGCTGCCACAGGCGCGACCATCGTTTTGAATTACAATGAAGACCGTGCCATGGTCACTTATCAGGGAACCATGGATATGATGAGTTTTGCTGACATTAATAAAGGTGTTTTCAGTCAGACCAGACATGTACATATTTCTTCCATTTTTCTTCAGTCGGGAATCAAAAAAGATCTGACCGAAATTCTTTCTTATGCAAAAAAAATGGGTGTTACTACGTCACTCGACACCCAGTGGGATCCAATCGAAAAATGGGATTTTGATTATGCACATATTTTACCTCTTGTAAGCGTATTTATACCGAATGAGAAGGAATTATTACTACTCACCGCTTCGGAAAATCTGGATGAAGCAATAGAAAAAATCAGGCCTTATATTAATACCTGCGTAATTAAGAGAGGCAGTAAAGGTTCATTGCTGATTCAAAAAGACACGAAAAATGATATGCCTGCATTTCTGAATACTGAAGTAGTAGATGCCATTGGAGCCGGTGACAGTTTCAACGCTGGGTTTATTTTCCAATATATTCAGGGAAAATCTTTAATTGAGTGCCAACAGTTCGGCAATCTCACGGGTGCAATCAACACAACTGCTGCCGGAGGTACCGGGGCTTTCTCTTCGAAAGAAAATATTATTCAAACGGCAAAAGAGAAATTTAATCAGCAAATTAAGTTATGACTTTACAGGATAAACTCAAACAATATCAACAGGAAGGGAAAGCACTACTGGCAACCAATTTCTACAATTTCGAGACACTGAAAAGTGTACTGGTTGCTGCTTCTCAAATGAAAACACCTGTTATTCTTCAGCTTACCCGTTCATCTATTGAATACATGGGGCTGAAAGAAGCGGTTGCACTGGGTCGGTCCGGACTGTCTGATTATGGTATCGAAGGATGGATCCATCTTGATCATGGCGATTCGGTTGACCTTGTTAAAGCATGTCTTGATGCCGGATTTGACTCGGTGATGATTGATGCCAGCGAAAAGAATATAGAGGAAAACATCCGGATTAGTTCCGAAGTTGTGAGACTGGCTGCATCATACGGAGCAAATGTGGAAGCTGAACTGGGTTATGTGGCTAAATTGGGACAGCAACAAGCAGGGGGATTTACAACTGCGGAAGAAGCCTCGATGTTTGTGGAACAAACCGGAGTTAATGCCCTGGCAATTGCCATCGGTTCAGCTCACGGATTCTATAAATCAACACCAAAACTAGACATCGAACGCTTAAAAGAAATTCGCCGGGCTACGGATGTGGCATTGGTGCTCCATGGAAGTTCAGGCATACCCCATGACATTGTCAAAGATGCTATTCGCAACGGCATCGTCAAAGTCAACCTGGCAACAGAAATCAAGGATACTTTTATGCGTGCATTAAAAAATGCACTGCTAAACTCGGATGAGATTGACCTCAGAAAGGTCTTTCCCAAAGCGGTAACGCCTGTTATTGAACTGTTAACTGAAAAATATCGCGTAGTAAATCTAATTCCATAAACGGAGACGCTTATGAAAAAATCCATTTCCATATCACTTACTTTACTGTTTCTGACTTTTATAACACCTTTAATCAGAAGTCAACAGTTAACGGACACATTACGGCTAAAGAACTACAAACCGGTTTCAATTTTTAACATCCCTGAAACAGTTGTAGAAAAGGGTAAATTTCCGGTAATTGATGTTCACTCTCATGATTATGCACTTAACGAAGAGGAAATAAATGCCTGGGTCGAAAACATGAATGCATGTGGAATTGAAAAAACTCACTTGTTAAGTTGTAACTGGATCGGTAAGCCTTTTGAAGAATTCGTAAAAAAATACGCAGCCCATGCCGGTAGATTCGCTTTTTGGACCAGCTTTGATTATACTGGTTTTGGTGAACCGGAGTGGGCAGAAAAAGCAATTCAAACATTGATCCGTCACAAAGACCTGGGTGCAGTGGGTGTTGGTGAAATGGGCGATAAAGGCATGGGCGATCTCTACGGATATCCTGTTCCGGGTAAAGGGATTCATATTGATCACCCCAAATTAAAACCCTTACTCGAGAAATGTGCCGAGTTAAATATGCCAATCAATATCCACATTGCTGAACCAAAATGGATGTATGAACCTTTGGATATCCATAATGACGGATACGTAACATCAGCCAAATGGTATATCGACACCACTAAAGTCAACCTGGGCTACGAAGGACTAATGCTTTCTTTTGAAAATGCATTAAAAGCAAACCCCAAGACTAAATTCATTGCCTGTCATTATTTAAATATGAATCATGATCTGGAACGCCTTGGAAAATTACTCGATAAATATCCTAATCTCTACATCGACATTGCGGGAAGAATGGGAGAATCGGCAGTTACCCCACGTACAACCAGGGCTTTCCTGATTAAATACGCCGACCGTGTTTTATTTGGAACCGATAACGGGATGAACGCTTCCATGTACAGGCACATGTTCAGAATACTCGAAACAAACGATGAACATTTTTATATCCAGGACTACGGTTATCACTGGTCATACAGTGGTTTGCACCTTCCAAAGAAGGTTTTGAAGAAAATTTATTATGAAAATGCTAAAAAATTATTTCGTTAACACTGAATTAATATATATCGTCTTATGAAGAAAAACTGGTTATATTTATTTTTTACAACGGTGATAATCCTTACCGGATGTTCATCAGATCACACTATTTCAAATGGTAATCTGCAAATGCAGATTAATGAAGAAATGCAGGTAAAATTTTCATCGCTTAATGAAAACACAAAAGACATTTACAATGATTTTTACGTGGCCGACGAACTTATTGCCAGAGAATTCAGCGCCGGAGAATTTGAACTGAAGAATTTTGAAAAATCAGATAATGAAAATCTTATCAGTTACAATATCGTTGGAGAATTTAATGAGGATGGTTATAAAATTACCAAGCATCAAAAAATTACAATTAATAAAAATTTCCCTGACCTGTTGCTTTTTGAAACCTATTATGTAAACAATGGAGATAAAAAAGCAACCATAACAGCCTGGAAGAATCATGAACTAAGGGTGGAAAATCAAAATGGGGAAAACCTGATGTGGTCATTCCAACCCTCCTCTACCAATAAAAGACAAGATTGGATACTCCCTGTGGAAGAAGGATTTTATCAAAAAAATTATCTGGGTATGAATAACTCGGATTATGGCGGTGGTATCCCCATGGTGAATATCTGGAGAAAAGATGGGGGTATTGCAACCGGTTTGACAGAATCCACCTTAAAACTGGTTTCGATGCCGGTTGAATGGGTAAGATATGAAGATTATGCCAAGGCTGCTCTCCTCTACGAATACGAAAATCCGGTAATATTGGCAAAAAACGATACCATCAGAACTTTTGATTCTTTCGTTGCTGTACACACAGGCGACTTCTTCAACGCTTTACAGCAATTTTCAGCATATATGCAGGCTGAAAAAGGAATTAGTTTCCCTGAACCCGAACCTGAAGCATACGAACCGGTTTGGTGTGCCTGGGGTTATGAAAGACAATTTACCATTGACGAAGTAATCGGTACACTGCCGAAAGTGAAAGAACTGGGCTTTAAATGGGTTGATGTAGATGATGGTTTTCAGATTGCTGAAGGAGACTGGGAAACCAATGAACGTTTTCCGGGAGGTGATAAAGATATGCGGAGAATGACGGACGAGATTCACAAGCTTGGTCTCAAGGCAAAACTCTGGTGGGCGCCGCTCGCTGCAGATCCGGGAACAAACATCCTGAAAAAACATCCTGAAATGTTGCTTAAAACCAGCGAATGGATTCCTCAGTTAATATCATGGTGGGACAGTTATTACCTCTCACCTGTCAACCCAGTCACCAAACAACATACCGATGAACTGCTTAAACGGTTTATGGTAACATGGAATTTCGACGGGCTAAAATTAGACGGTCAGCACATGAACTGTTGTCCGGCCGACCACAACGAGGCCAGTCAGCTTGAGTATCCCGAACAGTCAATTGAACTACTACCAACCTATTTCAAACAGATTTACGATGTAGCACGATCATACAAACCCGACGCCGTAATTCAGAATTGTCCCTGCGGATGTGCCATTAACTTTTTCAATATCCCATACATGAATCAGGCTGTGGCCTCAGATCCGACTTCAAGTTTTCAGGTACGTTTGAAAAATAAGGCATACAGAGCCATAACACAAAACCTGGCTTATTATGCCGACCACATCGAATTAAGCGACAATGGTGATGATTTTGGCACTCAGATAGGTATCGGTGGAGTTATTGGTTCCAAATTTACTTATCCGAAGGACAATCCACACGTAAAAGGGAGTTATTTGCTCACACCTGAAAAAGAAAAACTTTATAAAAAGTGGGTTGGTATCTACAACGAGAAAATGATTTCAAAAGGCACCTATCTCAATCTGTACGATATTGCTTACGATAAACCCGAAACACATGTACTTCAAAAAGGAGATACCTTGTATTATGCTTTCTATGCAGATGAGTGGAACGGAGATATCGAGCTGAGAGGTTTAGATAAAGACAAAAAATATACAGTTCGCGAATACACTTCTGACGACAGGAAAACATATATAATTGATGGGAAGAATCCATTTATCAAATCCACATTCAAACGTAATTATTTAATTGAAGTTTATGATTAACACATGGGGTTAGTTTTTTTAATTGGTGTGTGCGTCTGCAATCCCGGTTTCATTTCGAAACCGGGTGTTGCAGACAAATAAAACGAGAATTCAGAATTTAAAATATAATCAATTATCAATTTTTAATTAATACCAGAATAAATTATGCTTAGAAAAAATTCGTTTTTCATTTGCCTGGTTTTACTATTCATTTCTTCGGGAACTTTTGCTCAGTTTCTCGTAAAAGGTAAAGTCACATCTGGAGAAGACAATCTTCCGATGCCGGGCGTGAGTGTTCTTGTTAAAAATACCACCAGAGGCACAATTACCGACCTGGACGGTAATTACAGCATTGAAGTCCCGAACGAAAAGAGCACACTCAGTTTTACGTTCGTAGGTTACAAATCAGCGGAAATGGCTGTAAATAGCCAAAAGACAATCAACATTACGATGTATCCTGACAACTTCGTTATGGATGAAGTAATTGTAATGGGTTATTCCAGTCAGAAAAAAGCTGAGTTGTCGAGTTCAGTAGTAACACTAACAGAAGATGCACTTACTGATGTGACATCATCTGACATTGGAAACCTGCTGCAAGGGAAAGTTGCAGGGGTAATGATTTACAATGCATCAGGGCAACCCGGATCTGCTGCCGAGATTCAGATTCGTGGTACCGGATCAATTTCCGCAGGATCGGATCCTTTATTTGTAGTTGACGGGATTCCTTATGGCTCTTTTAATCCGAATGATGTTGAAACAATCTCTGTTCTGAAAGATGCCGGTGCAACAGCGCTTTACGGATCAGCCGCTGCCGGTGGTGTTATTGTTGTAACAACAAAATCGGCCAAACACAATCAGGCTACAAAAGTAAATTTCAAAGCTACCGCAGGAACAAAATCTGCTCTTTTCGGTAATTTCTCCCTGATGGATTCAGAAGAACTTTACTATATGCACAAAGACTTATACAGTCCGGCATTGTTCAAAATGCTTCGTCCTGCTGAATTATTGGATAAAGATTATGATTGGGTCGACGGATTCTTTTCTCCGGGATTCACCCAGAATTATTATGTGTCTGCTGCCGGAAGTACAGGGAAAATGGGATATTTTGCCAGTGTTGACTATTTCAAGGAAGACGGAACATTAATCAACACAAACTTTGAACGCATCGCTGCCCGTTTGAATTTAAACTCCAAGTTATCCGACAAGCTGGATATGAATATCCGTCTAGCCTATAACAATTCAAACGATCAGGGTACATCAAGCTGGACAACACTTAATGATGCCTATACAAAAATGCCCTGGGACATACCATACGATGCTAATGGTGAGATTGTGAAAATTACCAGTGCAACGCGTCCGGATGACGGAAAAACCTGGTATTCCCAGGATAAATGGAACTCATTGCACAATGAACAATATAATTATAACAGATCTCATTCTTACGGATTAGTGGCCGATTTCCAGTTAAACTGGTACATTACCAACTGGTTAGTATTAACCACAACGAATCGCTTCGACCAAAGCACCTATAAAAATGTTCAGTTTATTGACCCGCGTTCATATAGTTCATCCTATGCCAACGGTTATATTTACAACGGCATTGGAATGAGCCAGTCATTTGGAACCACCAATATCTTAAAAGCCAACAAGAATTATGGATTGCACAGTATAAATGGTTTGTTGGGTTGGGAATATGGTAAGTATCATACGGAATTTACAGCTGCTTCCGGTACTGGTATGCCTAATGGCATGGATGCGTTGAATGCAAGTTCTATTTATGAAATTGAAGGCTATAAAATCCCGGGAGCCGGATGGTCGGCATTTGCCCAGGCTCAATACAGTTACGCCGGGAAATACTTTGCAACAGCGTCCTATCGTGCAGATGCAAGTTCAACTTTTGGACCTGAAGACCGTATTGGCTACTTCCCTTCGGCTGCCGCATCCTGGTTGATCAGTAATGAAGAATTTCTTGCTGGAAATGATCTTATTACCTTCCTTAAATTAAGAGGTAGTTACGGGGTTACAGGAAACAGCCAGATTGGTAGTTTCAAGTATTTGTCGACCTATTCACTGAATAGTAGTTATCAAAACATTGTAGGTGCTACCCCTACCCGCCCGGCCAACCCATACCTGAGATGGGAAACAGCATATATGTCCGGGATAGGGGTTGATGTAAATTTATGGAAAAACATTGAATTGAATATTGATTTTTACAATATCGAAAATAAAGATTTATTATTGGATGTACCGCAGGCTCCTTCTACAGGATTCTTTGAAATGACAGCCAACGTAGGTAGTGTTAGAAACCGTGGTATTGAAATTCAATTGAATACACTCAATATTCAAAACAAAGAATTTAAATGGAATACCATGTTCAATATTGGATTCAATAAAAATGTGGTGACATCAACACCTGATGATGAAGCTTTTTTACAACAAAGAAGCTCCGTAAATCAACAGGTTAAACGGGGACAAGACATTTACAGCTGGTATATGCCGAAGTGGATGGGTGTTGATCCTGCCAATGGTGACCCATTATGGGAAAAATTAACCTATGACACAGAAGGAAACGTGATTGACCGTACAACTACCAATGTATACAATGACGCGGATTTCCAGGTGGTTGGGAAAGCTACTCCATTATTCAGTGGTGGGTTCATTAACACGATCAATTACAAGAACTTCGATCTGAATATCAACACAAACTTTGTTGTTGGCAATAAGATATTCAACTACAACAGGTTGGCAATGGATGCTGACGGAGCTTATCTTGGATACAATCAGATGTCTTTAGAAAATAACAAAGTAGGCTGGACACGCTGGCAAAATCCGGGAGATGAAGCTACGCACCCGAAACTGGTTATGAATGGAAACAAATCTTCTAACAGTGTTTCTTCCAGATATCTTGAAGATGGTAGCTTTTTCCGGATTAAAAACGTATCACTTGGCTATAACTTTTCTCCGGAAAAACTGAAAAAAGTATCTATCAGTAATTGCAGGGTTTATATAACTGCCGACAACGTGCTAACATTGACAAAATTCTCGGGAATGGACCCTGAAGTAAGCATGAAAACATCTGATTATTCATTAGCTGGATTGTACAATGACAATTATCCAATCAGCAGACAATTTTTAATTGGAGTTGAAATAGGTTTTTAAATAACTGCCAAAACTAATTTAAAAAAATTATACGTATGAAAATTAAATTAATATATTTCATTTCACTGTTATTTTTAGTAACAGCCTGTGATTTGGACTTTTTCCCTTCCGATGCTATGACTCCGGAACAACTGGCTGAAGATCCGGGAGGAGCTGTATACATTACGGATGGAAATTATTCGATGTTCAAAGATGAATATGAATACAAGGGACTGTACTCCGGAGGAAATTCATATATCCGTCATTATATGCAGATGGCCGAATTTCCGAGCGACAACATCTGTCTTTCAGGAAGAACTACAGACGTACTGTATGACGCAACCGTTTACAGAACAAATCCTACTCTTAAAAATGTGAGTACTTTCTGGTGGTTATCTTACCGGATTATATTTGGTGCTAATTCGGTAATCGAATCAGTAGTTGATGGAGCTTCAACACAATCGGATTACATCAAAGGTGAAAACTACTTCATCCGTGCCATTGCGCACCTGAATCTGGTTACTCTGTATGCAAAACCTTATTCTCACGGTAGAAATAATCTCGGTATTGTTTTAAGAACAAGTACAAATACCGCAAACACTACACGTGCCACCGTGGGACAGGTTTACGATCAAATTGAGGCTGACCTGAAAGAAGCAATCCGGCTGATGAGTAATGGTGGCAGTCGCCGTGGAAATGCCGGCTATGCCTCAAAAGAGGCTGCACAGGGATTATTGTCGAGGGTATATCTTTATATGGAAAAAAATCAGGAAGTTATCGATCTGGTCAATGATATGTTAAAGAATGAAACTCCGGCATCAAAACTTGAAAGCACAGCAACTTTCCGGAATTATTTTGCAAATACCCTTACATCAAAAGAAACATTATGGGCTGTCGCACATACTGCTTTAGAAACAAGAGGACAATCATCCATTGCTTCAATGTATTTGAATGACGGCATGGGATGGGGCGAAGTGTTCTCTTCTGATCCTTTAAATAACCTGTATGAAAGGTATCCTAACGATGTCCGGTACTCATATTTCGTGATCCCCAAGTTGCACACCACCGCCGGTTATATGATTTCGTATCCGGTTGAAAACCCGGATGACGATTCACGTGCAAACGAATTACAGGATGTTACGCTTGATCCTATCTCTAATAAATACTTCTTCATGAGTGGAGTAAATAAGATAAACGTTGAAACAGAATCAATTAACGGATACGAACAAAAATACATCATGCTGAACGGACAAAAGCACGTAGTTCGTCTTACCAAGAAAATGCAAAACCGGAATTCATTCCCCATGTATTATGTTTCAAAATTCTCTTATCAGGATGGAGATCCGATGTTGAATTCACCGGTGATGTTGCGTTGGGCTGAAGTAATTCTGAACAGAGCTGAAGCTTATGCAAAAACATCAGGAAAAGAAGCTGAAGCCTTGGCTGATGTAAATGTATTACGTACCCGTGCGGGTTTGTCAGGAAACGAGCTTTTTACCACAAGCAATATGGCAACCAAGGGTTATACCAGTGTCTTAGATGTTGTGTTGGATGAGCGCAGATTAGAGTTGGCATTCGAAGGTCATCGCATGTTTGACTTATATCGCAACAAAAAGAGTATGGACAGAAAATATGCCGGTGTACAACCCTGGGAGGTTATCAATCATGATAACAACAAAATCCAGTACCCGATTCCATTTGATGAAATATCGGTAAGTGGCATTGAACAAAATCCATGATTATAGAAATTATTTTAACAACAAATATCAATTTCCTTTTATTTACTAACAATTAAAAAAACAAAGTCATGAAAAAAGTTTTTAAATTTTCAGTTTTTGTAGCATTAGCTTTTATCGCTTTTGCATGTGAAGAGGCAGTGATTCCTACCGCGTCGTTTACCTATGAAGTAGAAGGTCTCACTGTAACATTTACAAACACATCCAAAGATGCAACTTCGTATATTTGGGATTTCGGAGATGAAACAACTTCTACAGAAGCTAATCCGGTTCACACTTATGCCGCAGAAGGAAATTACACAGTGAAATTAACAGCTAAAAACGGAGATGAAAGCAAGACTATCACAGAAGAAATCTCGTTGACTAAACCGTTGATTAAATTAGATGGTATTTTCACCGACTGGAGTGAAGTTCCTGCTAACAAGCTTGCCAGCACAACTTTACCTGAAGGCGCTTCTCTAACAGCGTTGAAAGAACTGAAAGTATGCGCCGATGCTAATTTCATTTTCTTCTATTTGAAATTGGATCAAACACACGTGGCTCCACTTGACATCTTCCTGAACACCGACAACAATCCAGCTACAGGTGCAACCTCATGGTTGTGGGATCCTTGCGGAGCAGACTATCTGATCGAAGGATTCGTAACAGAAGGAATGGCTGACGCAATTGTATTCAAGAAACCAACTGACACAGCTCAGGATGCATGGGACTGGCAAGAAGTCGTTGCTGCCGGCAGTGGTATTGTTTCAATGTCTGAAGTTAAAACAGTTAGCGGCACCATCGTTGAATTCGAAGCCAGAATTGTACGTGAAATGGTTCCAACTACATTGGCTAATGAAATTGGATTCAGTGTTTTCTCTTCTAATGCCGACTGGAATGAAACAGGTTCTCTGCCTACTGCAGCAGCCGACGCTGCAACAAAAGCAGGAATGTTAACAGTAAAATTAAACTAATCAATATCTGTTGATTAACAAAATACGATGCAGGTAGTAAACTGGTATAGACCATATACCTGCATCGTATTAAGTTCATAAAAACGGTTTAACACTTTTATAATACTAATTTAAAAAATTAATATGATGAAAAACAAATTATTCTGTAGTCTGATGGGGTTTTTATTTGTATTTACCCTATTGTCCTGTGACAAAAAAACACCTGTTGATGAAGATGAATTACTCACAAAAGTAACTTACACAGAATCTTTTGACATTTTCATCAACCCCGAACGGGGATTTTATCATAATCAGTCTTTCAGATCCGGTACCACAAATGTACTAACTACTTCTACCGTCGAATCTCAAAGAGCACTGGGTAGAAGTTTATTTCTGACACTCTACTATCTTACGGATTATCGTGACAAACCTATACCTGCGGACTACCTGGAACGCATTGAAACGAATATGAAAGCTTTACGTGAAGGAGGAAGTAAATGCGTGCTCCGTTTTGCGTACGTTTCAAGTGAAAGTGATAAACCCTGGGATGCCTCTCAGGAAATTGTACTACAACACATCCAACAAGTTGCTCCGATTCTTCAGGAATATTCGGATGTAATTTATGTTATGGAAGCAGGATTTGTGGGTGTGTGGGGTGAGTGGTACTACACTTCCAATTTTGGCATGACTCTTTCCACTCCGCAGGATTATGCCCCCCGCCGGGCTGTATTGGATGCATTGCTCACCGCATTACCACAGGATCGTATGATCTGTGTCCGCACTCCTCAGTTTAAGCTTAAATGTTTTGATATAACTTTTGCTGATACTATTTCTGTACTAACTGCCT
Organism: Bacteroidota bacterium; assembly: GCA_022708505.1. Lineage (GTDB taxonomy): Bacteria > Bacteroidota > Bacteroidia > Bacteroidales > Paludibacteraceae > Paludibacter. The sequence continues at coordinate 6,733 of JAKIYP010000032.1, read as the reverse complement.
ATAATGGTTCTAATCTATCACGTATCGCTGCCCATAACGACTGCTTTTTAGCAAGTTCTAATGATTACGGCACTTTTTCAAGTAACAGCCAACGTGAATTCTGGCATGCTGATTCAAAATATGTTGTAATGGGAGGAGAAACCTGTGGGGTTTCAGCTTATTCAACCTGCGAGAATGCACTTACTCAAATGGAGAACTTCCATTGGTCATACTTGAATTCAGGTTATCATGGCACAGTGCTTGGCAACTGGAGAAGCGAGGGCTGTTTTGATGAAATTGCACGTCGCCTGGGCTATCGCTTTGTGCTTACCGAAGGTAAATTTACGCCAACTCCGGAAGCCGGAAAAGAATTTGTTGCTAAAATCAACGTGAAAAATGTTGGATTTGCCGCACCTGCCAATCCTCGCGAACTTGAGCTCATCTTTGTTTCAAAATCGGATGCAAATGAAAAATATGTGGTAAAACCTGATAGTGATCCTCGCTATTGGTTTGCCGGCGGAGAATATACTATTTCTATCAAACACACACTCTCAACACAAATGGCGGGCAAAGAGTTTGACCTTTATTTGCACTTGCCGGATCCAGAACCAACACTGTACGGAAGACCGGAATTCAGTATCCGTTTAGCCAATGACAATGTTTGGGATGCAACAACCGGATATAACAAAATCCATAGTATTACAGTGCCTTAAGACATTATTACAATGTAATTGCAATATTACAATGAGAGAACTGAAAAAGATATTTACAATTATATGTATAACCGGATTGGTTGCTGCATGTAATCTTGATTATTTTCCTTCTGATGAATCAACAGCGGGAGCACTCAGGGATTCATACAACGGATTGGTTTATGCCACTGATGGTAATTATTCTATGTTTAAGGATCCTCTTGAATACAAAGGAACAACATCATCTTCCTATTCTTATTTAAGACGACAATATGAAATGGCCGAATATCCAAGTGATGAAATCGTCGTATCCGGAAGAACAACGTCTACTCTTTTTCAGGCATATACTTATGAAAGAAATGCTTCCTTACAAAATGTTTCTTATGTATGGTGGTCTGGATATAAAATTATTTACGGGGCTAACTTTGTCATTGATGCCATTGAAAACGGGACTTCTGAAAAACTGGATTATCTGAAAGGTGAGAATCTGTTTTTAAGGGCAATTGTACACCTGCAACTTGTCAATCTCTATGCAAAGCCATATTCTTATGGTAGAGAAAATCCCGGCATTGTGATTCGCAATAGCTCTGTAATTCAGAACACCGAAAGAGCCTCGGTTGGTGAAGTATATGATCAGATTGAAAAAGATTTGACCGATGCGATCAAACTGATGCAGCATGGAACCAGAAGAGGAAATGCAGGATACGCTTCAAAAGAAGCTGCTCAGGGGTTACTCACCAGAGTTTATTTACACATGGGTAAATATCAGGAAGTAATTGACCTGGTCGATGAAATGCTTGATGGCGCTACAGCTGAAAGCAAACTTGAATCTACGGGCAATTTTCCAAACTATTTCAAAAATGCCCTGAATTCAAAAGAAACACTATGGGCTGTTGCCATGACCACTTACGACTCACAAGGCCAGTCCAACATCGGATCCATGTATTTAAATGATGGTATTGGATGGGGTGAAGTCTTTTCATCCGACCCCATGAATGATTTATACGAAAAAAACCCCAATGATATTCGCTATGGTTTTGTTTTGCCTCAATATCTGGATGAAACAAAGTGGATGATTCGATATCCCATGCCTGGCACAGATTACAGAGATGCCCGGTCCAACAACATCATAGATGTTCAAAAAGATCTGACAAATCAATTTTATTTTATGGATGATAATAATCAAAAAATTACAATCCAAACGGAAAATGTTGAAGGATATACCAAACACTTCATCATGCTGAACGGGATAAAAACACAGGTCAGGTTAACAAAAAAAATGCAACACAGGAATTCATTCCCTTTATATTATATTACAAAATATTCTTATCAGGACGGGGATCCGATGTTGAGCTCTCCTGTCATGATCCGATGGGCAGAGGTTATTCTCAACCGTGCCGAAGCGTATGCCAATATTCCAGGTAAAGAATCAAATGCCTTGGCTGATGTAAATATAATCAGAAACCGCGCCGGATTAAGCGGGAATCAACTTTTTAGCACCTCAAATATGCAGGGATATAACAATGTGCTGGATGTTGTGTTGGAGGAAAGACATCTTGAACTGGCTTTCGAAGGTCACAGAACCCTGGACGTTTACAGGAACAAGAAAAACCTGAACAGGGAATATGCGGGTGTACATACCTGGGAAATTATAAATTACAACGATAACAAAGTCATTTACCCCATCCCTTTCGATGAAATATCGGTTAGTGGAATTGTTCAAAATCCAGATTATTAAAATGAGATTTTATCATTATTTATATACTATTTTAATTCTTGTATTTCAAGTTAGCGCTGTTTTTTCACAGCAACCTGAGAACACACGCAATTTATCAAAATATGCGACAAACCAAATTGTTGATGATGCGGTTTACCAAAATCACCATCCTCATCAAACGGTACAAGTCACACACTCTCGGGGTAAAAAAGTTAAAAATGTAATTTTAATCATTGGCGATGGCATGGGGCTTTCTCACATCAGCTCAGCTTGGGTAGCTAACCGGGGGAAACTCAACCTGGACAATTTCCCGGTTGTCGGGCTTTCCAGAACGTATAGCCACAATCGCCTCATCACGGATTCGGGTGCAGCCGGAACTGCCATCGCAACCGGACAAAAAACCAATAATTATGTGGTTGGTGTCGATACCTTGGGAAATCCATTAACAACAATCATGGATTATGCAGCAAAAGCAGGTAAAAAAACCGGTATCAGTGTTGTTTGCAGGCTTAATGATGCTACACCGGCGGCTTTTATTGCCCATCAAACAGATAGAGATCTTGCAGAAGAAATTGTCAGTCAATATCCAGCTAGTAAAATTGATTTTATAGCCGGCGGTGGTATGAAATACTGGAAGAACCGGTCTGATAAGAAAGACATGGTTGAAGTCATGAAACAAAAAGGTTATGATTTTGCTGCAAATGAATCTGAATTATTCTCAATCGATAAACTGCCGGCACTGGCGATTCTGGCAGATTTAGAACTGCCGGTTGCTTCCATCAGAGGAAATCTTTTTCGTAACATGAATCAAAAAGCAATTGAGTTGTTAAATGCTGAGAATAAAAACGGATTTTTTCTGATGATTGAAGGTTCCTGTATCGATGATTGGAGTCATGCTAACAAGATTGACAAAGTAGTTGAAGAAATCCTCGATTTAGACAGAACTATCGGAGATGTATTGCAATGGGCTGAAAAAGATGGAGAAACACTCGTTATTGTCACCGCAGATCATGAGACAGGCGGTTTAACATTGTTAGATGGCGATATAAAAACAGGTACTGTTAAAGTAAATTTTGCAAACCAGAGTCACAGTAATGTTTTAGTTCCTGTTTTTGCTTTCGGTCCCGGAGCTGAAAACTTTGCAGGCATATACGAAAATGCAGAACTGGGACAAAAAATCAGGAACTTCATTACAGACAAGCATCAGTAGAGAGTTTTTTTAAGGTACTTATATAAATCATTTTTAAAATTATTCATCATGAAATTTACGAAAAAAATTTTAACGGGATTTTTCCTGTTAATGACTTTTGGTGTGTTAATTGGGACAACATCGTGTACAAAGAGCAATACTCCACAGATGGTGAAACTTGAAGCACCGGAACGACCAGCCGGACAAGATAACGTATTACAGTTACGCTGCGATCCGATTCCGACAGTCAGAGTGGCTTTCATCGGATTGGGATCCCGCGGATTAGAAGCAGTAAGACGCTTTATGTACCTCGAAGGAATTGAAGTAGTAGCCATCTGCGACATCAACAAAGATTTTGTTTCAAAAACACAGGAGTTACTGACTGAAAACAACAAACCCAAAGCACTTGAATTTACAGGAGAAGAAGACTGGAAGAAAGTGTGCGAGTTGGAAAATGTCGACTTGATTTACAACTGTACCCATTGGGCGCTGCATACACCAATTGCAGTGTACGCAATGGAACAGGGGAAACACATTGCCCTCGAAGTCCCCGCTGCCATGAGCATCGAAGACTGCTGGAAATTAGTTGATACAGCTGAAAAAACAAGACGCCATTGTATGATGCTCGAAAACTGTTGTTATGATTTCTTCGAAATGGCAACGCTCAATATGGCTCAACAAGGGTTGTTAGGTGAGATTGTACATGCCGAAGGAGCTTATATCCATGATCTGCGCGAACTCAACTTCAAGTCACCGGAGGAAGGTGGTTATCAGGGCATGTGGAGATTGGATTACAATGCAAAAAACAAAGCCAACCTCTACCCGACTCATGGTTTAGGTCCTGTTTGTCAAGCTTTAAACATTCACAGGGGTGATAAAATGAATTATTTAGTATCTATGTCATCAGATCAGTTTGGTATGACAGAATACGCGAAAAATAAATTCGGCGAAAACTCCGATTATGCCAAACGTACCTACGAAAAAGGTGATATCAATACTACCATTATCAAAACGGAAAAAGGAAAAACCATCATGATACAGCATGATGTAACCAGTCCACGCCCATACAACCGCATTCACATGCTCAGCGGAACCAAAGGTTTTGTACAAAAATATCCGATTCAGGGAATTGCACTGGAGCCCAATGCACACGAATTCCTTCCTGAAAAAGAAATGGAAAAATTACTGAAAGAATACGAACATCCTATTGTAAAAGAGGTAGGTGAAAAAGCAAAAGAAGTGGGTGGGCACGGTGGTATGGACTTCATTATGGATTACCGCCTGATTTACTGTCTGCGAAATGGCTTACCACTCGATCAGGATGTGTATGATGCAGCTGAATGGTCGAGTTTGGTTGAATTAACTGAAATTTCTGTCAGGAACGGATCAATTCCTGTAGAAGTTCCTGATTTCACACGTGGTGACTGGAATAAACTGCAAAAACTGGAATTTGCTAAATAATCAGACAATCAGTTAAAGAGGGCTCTGAATTGAGCTTCCTCTTTAGCTGATTATTTATTCTCTATTTTCTAACCATTAAATTATTTTTATATGAAAAAAAACTACTTGCTATTTTTTATTTTTAGTCTTATTTTTTCCCCGTCACTGTTAAGTGCAGCTAATCGCTATGTTTCAGTGAACGGAGAAGGTGACGGTCTTTCCTGGGCATCGCCCAAAGGTTCTATTCAGGCAGCTGTCTGGGATTGTGCGGCTGGTGATACTGTGTTTGTATCTTCTGGTACCTATAATGAAATGTTTGCCATCACAGACGGAGTTTCTGTCATGGGAGGATACCATCCTACAACCGGAGAAAGGGATATTGATGCTTATGTTACAACACTCGACGGTCAGGGTCTCGGAAAGTATCTAATTGTAAAATACGATGCCGCTTGCGTTCATCCAACTTTAATTGAAGGTTTTACAATCAAGAACGCCGAACATTCGAATGAGGGTGGTGGCGCCTATATCAGAGGTAATGTAACATTGTCACGCTGTTATATTGTTAACTGTAAAGGCTCAAACGGCGGTGGTGTATTCAATAACGGCGGTATTGTCAGGGATTGTATCATCGAATTATGTTCTTCAACCAGTTCCGGAGGAGCTATACGAAACAATGGCGGATTAGTGGAAAACACCATTATGCGTGGAAATCAGGGGAAATATGGTACTATCAGAAATGAAAACGGTGGTATTGTAAGAAACTGTATCCTGCATAATAACACAGCCAGTGTTACCGGATGGCCCAATAGTGGTGGAATTTACAATCCAACCGGGATTGTTGCCAACTGTATTCTTGCCTGCAACACAGGTCAGGGATATGCAGCTATTCATAGCGATGGTAAGACTTTTAATACCATCATGTGGAATAACAAAGGTCCGGAGGGATTTTCTGATCCGATAGCTTATATTAATGGCGCCGGATCGTCGAACAATGCAGCTGTGAGTGGATTTGAAATGGCAAAAGATGCATATACACTGAATTCAAACAATGCAGCAACTGACGGTCCCAATTTTAAAGCTCCTACCCTTTTTGCAGGCGTACCTACAACACCGGCTGATATTGCCGCTATGCGTGCTTCCGATTGGAGTTTTTCAGCCGAGTCACCATTGATTGATTTAGGTACAAGTGCAAATACGGAAACTCCCGTGTCTGACATTGTAGGAACCTCACGCCCCAAAGGCGCTGCCATTGATTTGGGAGCCTATGAATTTGATCCTAATGCAGTGACTGTTGCTGTTGAAGCTGTATCCATGACAATTGATACATTGAGATTAGAAGAAAAGACAAGCCAATGGTTATCTGCTATTGTTACTCCAACGAATGCTACCAATAAAAAAATCTTGTGGGAATCATCCAATACCGCTGTTGCAACAGTAGAAAGCGGATTGATAACAGCAGTTTCGGTAGGTACAGCTATCATCAGGGTGACAACAATAGACGGAGGAAAAAAAGACTCTTGTGTTGTTGAAGTTACCGAGGAAATCATTCCTTATATTCACCCGGATGCACTGGCTGCAGATCTGTTGAGTGAAAACGACTATACAGTTCCGACCTATACGAAAATGCTCATGGCAAAATACACCGTTGTAAAAGATAGTTCTGAAATGAACCTGCTTGCTTTGCAACAGGCTATCGCCGCATTAATAAACAAAAAT
>JAKIYP010000031.1 GCA_022708505.1 Bacteroidota bacterium | reverse complement strand
ATGGAAAAATCAACGGGAAAAACTTTTCTCCGGAGAAGATTTCCATTACAGTACACCATTTATGTGGATTGCCGGTTCGGCTGTGATGAACTGGATTGGTGCCGGCTTCTTCGGCATGGTTATCAACACGCCGACTATCAATTACTATTCTCACGGTACTTACCTCATTATGCCGCACGGTCACGTGGCGTTGCTCGGCGCTTTCGGTTACATTTCCATCGCGTTCCTGTACCTGACATCACGCGCCAACGCGTTGGCCAATAATTATGTATGGAACGATAAATTAAGCAAAATCGGGTTCTGGACGCTGACAGCCGGAGCATTGCTCTTTACCATCCCTACATACATCATCGGCATTTATCAGGCGGAAGTTGCCATGGAAGCCGGTTATTTCACCGCTCGTCTCCGCGAAACAGTTGAAGTCATGCAAGGCTGGATGTGGGCACGTACTGTTCCTGATGGCTTGATGATTCTGGGTGGTGTAATTATTTTCTTTGATTTGACACAAAACCATATAAGTCATATAAGTTCCATATAAGCTTTTCCTTAATTTTGTACAAATAGCTTTCTGAATAACAAGGAGTATTTAAAGCTTATATGTAACTTATATGACTTATATGGTTATTAAGTAAAAAAAACAACATGATTCGACTTCTTCGGAAACACCATCGCTGGTTGGGTGTCGTCCTGCTGATTGTGCTCATTTTATTCAGTTTTTCCGGTATCATCATGAATCACCGGAAGTTGGTTTCTGGCATTGGCATCGACCGGAAATACCTGCCACGCAACTATTCCTATCACGACTGGAATTTTGCAGCAGTCCGCTCAACCGAAAAGTTCACCAACGACAGCATTTTGGTTTATGGCAATATCGGCGTTTGGTTAACTGATAGCTTGTTCAGTCGGTTTACTGATTTCAACACAGGTTTTCCGAAGGGAGTTGACAACCACAAGATTTCGAAGGTACTGAAACTAAATGACAGTTTGCTGGTTGCCGGTTCGTTGTTCGGGCTACACATCTATGACACAACAGTAAAGCATTGGAAAAAAATTACACTTCCGGTGAATGAAGAAAATGTAGTTGATTTGTTGTTGCGAAACGACACACTGTTGGTGCTGACACGCTCCAACTTGTTCGCTTCAACGAATTATCAGACTTTCAAACGGATTGATCTCCCCGCTCCTGCCGGTTACGACAATAAAGTCGGCCTGTTCAAAACATTGTGGGTTATTCACAGTGGCGCCATTTACGGACTGGCAGGCAAACTGGTGGTTGATTTTGTGGCATTAGTCATCGTATTTTTGAGTATCGGAGGCTTCATCATGTTTGTAAACAAGAAGAAACTGAAAAATAAAGAACACAGGGAACACAAAAGAAAAATACTGAAACGTCAATATCAATGGAACCTGAAATGGCACAACAGAATCGGATATCTGACCATTGTTTTATTGATTATCACTACGGCAACGGGTATTTTTCTTCGACCTCCCCTGCTCATCCCGATTGCTGAAGCCAAAGTCGGGAAGATACCCTACACGGAGTTGGACACACCCAACCCCTGGCACGATCAGTTAAGACGTATTATTTATATTGAAAAAGAAGATCGTTACATCATTTCAACTGTAGAAGCGTTTTATTATACCGATGATCATTTCAACAGCATGGTACGTTTTGAAAAACAACCCCCGGCAAGTGTGATGGGAGTCACCGTACTGGAAGAAAAAGGTGATCATACTTTATGGGTAGGTTCTTTCGAAGGTTTGTTCAGTTGGAATTACAAAACCGATGAAATTATTGATTTGATAGATAACACGCGCTGGATTCGTCCGACGAAGAAGGGGCATCCGGTAGGGGCGCATAAAATCTCCGGATATGCTGCTCACTTTGGTAACCATCCCCTGATTTTCGATTATGACAAAGGAACAAACAGCACTTTCAACAAAGAGAAATTTCCGGCTATGCCAAAAGAAGTCATCGATAAAAATCCCATGCCACTGTGGAATGTGGCGCAGGAAATCCATACCGGGCGCATCTATCAGTTCTTTATGGGTGATTTTTATATTTTGGTGGTGCCTTTAACCGGATTATTCACGCTTTATCTCAACATCTCAGGTTTCATTATATGGTATAAAAGATATCGTACGAAGAAAAATAATATTTTTAAACCACAAAAGGCACAAAAGAAAGACTAAGGAAACACAAAAGTGAGAATTAAAAATTAAAAATTTAGAATTAATAGAGGGTGTCTTCCATCACTTCCGTTATTAGCTATTCACTATTCACTATTCGCTATTAGTTCTTTTGTGTTTCCTTAGTCTTTCTTTTGTGCCTTTTGTGGTAAAAAAAAAATAAATTAATATGAAAACAGCAACGCAAAATTTAGAGCATGACCATGTTTACATCCTGCAACTGACAGAAATCATGCAGGCGATGGTCGAAAAACAAGTAAACAACATCGAACATTTCGAATTGGTAGTCAACCTCATTCGCAAATTTGCCGACGGCATTCACCATGCCAAGGAAGAAGACCTGCTTTTCCCCAAAATGGGAGAAAAAGGCTTTTCTCCGGTGCAGGGACCGGTAGCCGTTATGTTAAGCGAACATGTTCAGGGGAGAAATTATGTGCAGGGAATGATTGATGGCATAGAGATGCTCAGACAAGATGATTCTGAAGGACTGGAAGTCATTTATGATAACATGGATGGTTATGCTGAACTGCTTCAGAATCACATCGCCAAGGAAAACGGCGTACTTTTCCGCATGGCCGATCAGGTGTTGTCGGATGACGAACAATCATCCTTACTGATTCAGTTTGATGAAGTTGAAGCAGAAGTTACCGGAGAGTTTAGCACAGCCAGTTCCATTGCAAAAATAACAGAACTGGCCGCATTATATTTGTAATTCTTTCGATTTATTTCTTTCTCCAGATCGTAACTTCACAAATCCGTTGAAGTTGCTGTCTGGAGTTCAGCCATTCGTATTTAAAAAGATTAAACGGATTGCTTTCAAGGGTTAAATGTTCAGAAAGGATTTCGGTGATACCATCAAGTGAAGTCACCGGTTCTCCGTCTTTTTTGAAACCTCCGGGACGACACTCGGGTTTGATATGATTGTGTTCCCAATTGTAGTCGGAAGCAATAACAAGATACCCCCCTTCATTGATCCGTTGGTGTATGTCCGCAAGAAATTGCTTCGGGCAACTTAACTCTTCGAGGAGGCAGGGAGCAATGATTAAATCATAACCGGTATATATCGGTTTCAGGTTGTTGGCATTGTCCTGCATGAACTTAATTCTCTCCGTATCTTTGTCGAGACCGGTATCTGCCAGCACCACTTCGCGATAGAAAACCAGGTCGTTCTCATCCCGCACAATGTAACGCATAAATCCCCTTTCCTGTAATCGAATTGGCATACGGATGAAGCGCGCTGAAAAATCGAGCGCCATCAGCTCCTTCACATCAGGAGCCAGTTCAAAAGCAAGTCGACCGGTATCAGCATTCACATCCAGCACTTTCATTTGATTCAATCCTTTTATCTCCTTGCGAATGGCATTAGCCAACTGCTGATGAAAATTGGATTGTGCTGACTGTCCCCACATGTTTTCACAAGAATTGGCAACTTCCATGTCCGTTTCATAGGGCTCATCCTGAATCACCAGCGGCTCATCCGACTGCACCAACCTGAATCCCGCATGCTGATAAAAATGTCTGCGGAAGGCATACCTGGAGTGCAAGGTAGCTTCATTTCCGGTAGAAATCCAGGAGCCACCTTTGATTAAATTATGTTTACCGTCGAAAGTTGGCGTTGAAAAATCATCGTACATCGAATGCACCTTAAACCCGGGAAATCCGGTGATCGGCGTTTCTGTCCACTGCCATACATTACCCAGCACATCGTAAAAATCACCAGATTTAAAGGTATTAACCGGACAAGGAGAGGCATAATATTCCAGATTGATATTGCCGGGAGCCTTTTCCCATTGAGGCTGATCCGGTATTTTGCAATGCGCTGCAAGTCGGTACCATTCTGCTTCAGTAGGTAATCGGTAAATCTGACCCGTCTTGGCTGATTTCCAATTGCAGAAAGCTTTAGCCTCTAAGTAATTGACTTCCACCGGCCAGTTCCACGGCATTGGAATTTCCTCTGCAACCAAACGCAACCAGAAATCATCTCCGATTTTCCGCCAGAACAAAGGCATCTCAGCCTGTTTAAACTGACACCAGTTCCAGCCTTCTTCCGTCCAATATGCCGACTGCTGATAACCGCCATCCTGTATGAATTGCAGAAACTCACCATTCGAAATCAGCATCTGCGATGCTTCAAAATCTTTTACATTTTCAGTATAAGTTCCGTATTCATTATCCCATCCATACAAAGGATGATTGACCGGCTTACCTAATTCCACTTTGTCTCCCGGAACCTGTAGCATATTATTAACAGGCGCTTCTCCCCTTTCCTGACAGACGTTTCCGAACCGGCACGAAACCACTTCATCTAATGGCAACTGACGAATCAGCACCGAAGACGTTTCGAGGTGAATCCGTTCGTGTTCGATTCCCATCATGATAATCCAAAAAGGATCGTTCCAGCTGATTGGCAGAGACAGAGAAGCCATATCAATCACATCTAAAATCACTTGCTTCGCCATATCACGGTATGCACGCACCTGCTGCACCGGTGGCCAGTTATAGTGCTTTTCATCCAGATCATCCCAACTCATTTCATCCACGCCGATGGCGAAGATAGATTCAAAATCAGGATTGATACGCCTTTTGATCAAACCCGCCAGCATCATCTTGTTTATAAAAAAAACGGCCGTATGACCGAGATAAAACAACAGGATGTGTCGTAATGGATCTCCCCGGTGATAAAACACCTCATCCGATTTCAGTTGTGTATATAGTAATTCGTCAATTTCCCATGTTTTGAGGAAATACTCCCTGATTTCAGCCCTTTTGGCATCGGGATTTCCTTTATCTAATTGAATTGTTTTGGTTATTAGTTGATTTAAATTCATGATTGTTTTTATTGTCTACAGTCACCGGTCGCCAGTCACCGGTCAGGGCGCAAGCATTGCGCCCCTACGCTTTCCGCTCTCCGTTTTCCGTTTTCCGCTATTCGTTATTCGTTATTCGTTATTCACTTTTCGCTATTCAAAGCCCCCGTTTTAAATATAATTTCTCCATCAAAAAACGTGTTTTGCGATCGGTAAACCATTTTTTCTGGAAAATTTTGCCTACGACCTCGAATCCGGCATCGCGATACAACCGGAATGCAGTCAGGTTCTTGTTCCACACCCGGATAAAAACTTCACGGAAACGGTTTTCTTTCAGGTAACTCAGTGTTTTCTTCAGCATTTTGCGTCCCAATCCGCGACCACGGTACTTTTCATGTACCATCACTTCTGCAATGTAAGGCGTATGCACCTTATCACACACATCAGACAGTTCAGGATTGAAGCCGGCATCGTACTGAAGCGGATACACAAACAAAGCGCCGGTCAGTTTCGAGTCATCTTCATCGTCTACCGCTACCATCATTATACCTTCTTCGTAAGTCAGTCTGATTTCGTTGTCCAGTTCTTCAGGATCAATGTGCTGTGCTGCATCTCCCTGAGAAAAAGTATCCATATAGAGTTTACGGATTTCTTCTCTGAACTGATAATGGGTGTCCTGAAAAATTCTTAACATAATCGTAAATATTTAACGTGAAAAATATATGATAAACAATTCGTCTCCTTCTTGTTTAACCCAGTGACTGAAATTCAGACTACCGGCCTTTTCTATCAGGGGAGCAGGAAGAAAAGGTGCAATCAGTTTATATATTTCACCGGGATTCAACTTGTTTAAGTCAGTTATCACCTGATTAACAGGGTGCTCACCAGCAAGCAACATCTCCCTGATATCGAATTCCTGTACAATCCTGGTTCCATTAAACCAATCAGGCTGATTCGTCACAAACTGTGAATCACCGGCAGTGTCTGTCAACTCTTGCCCGACAGCCTTCCTGAGGGTATTGATAAGCTCCTCAGTCCTTAGATGCCCGATTGCCGCTGCTTGTTGCAAAGTGGCAATTTTTGCTACCGTTTTTCTCAATACCGGGTTTTTTAACTTCTCGAATGCCGGTACCATGTTGATTAACAAGTCCTCCAGCTGCGGATAGGTTTCTATCAATTGAAGCACCTTGGTTTTGGGGGTTATGATTAATTTTGTTTCCATATTATTTTTGGGTTGGTAGAGACGCAATGCATTGCGTCTCTCATTAACGGTTTATATACATTTTAGGTTTTTATTTTGAATACGATAAAATCCTTTGTTCACCTTCCAGTTCGCGATAAACGGTTACATCCTGCGAGACTTCAAGCGTACCAAGGTATTCTCCTTTTTCGTTGCGAAGGGCAAAGTATTCAATGTGAATCATTTTACCACGCATATTAATCCAAAAAGGTGCCCGGGATGCTTTTCCTGTTTTAAAGTCATCAATAATCTTATCCACGATATGAGCGCTTGCAGGCGGGTGACAATGACGCACGTCCCTGTTGAGAATGGCACGGTTACGTTGGAAAATTCTTTCAGTGCCCTGGGTGAAATACTTTACTTTATCATCTTTATCCACAAAAGTCATGTCGAAAGGCACCGTATTGAGAATGGCCATAAGTTCTTCCACTGAAAATCCTCCGGAAGGCAGTTGCACGTGTTCCCCTGATTTATTCATTTCAGCCAGCACACTTTCTTTTGCCCAAGCGGGTCTCCATTCTGTTGGAGGGTCGTACAGGCAATAGCCTATTTCGAGTGACTGCTTTTTAATTTCGTACCAGTCTGCTTCAGTCAGTTTGTCCATCGCCATCGGGAACAGGATTTCCGATTCTTTTTGTCCCATTTCCACAACCTGACGGGCTGCCGGCTTCAGGATAATTTCTGCAGAAATGAGCAAATCCTCACGACTGATATCCGGCACCTGCAACAATTCAATGCTGCCTTTAATCAACTCCCGTATCTCATCGTGTTTGCCCCACATCACCTTGGGCGGACCGGTAATGCCTTCTTTTTCAAGAAAAGGGAACAACAAATACTCTTTCCGTTGATAGAGTTTATCCACATCAAACAAACTGTTATACAGCCCTCTGAGCTTCAGCACCACTTCATTGATATTAAGTTGTTCATACTGTTCAACATCTGCCAGCACCTGAAAGATTTGTCCGGCCACCTTGCCCAGCTCCTTGTTTTCCTGCAACATCACATCTACCGGATGTCCTTCGGGGATTTCCATTTGTCCTGACAAATCAACCCTGCCTTCGAGTACTGCCGAATGGGCATCGCAAAGCTCCAACACTTCCTCCTCCGGAAGTCCCTCACTGATAAGTTCCTGTTCCACTTCAACCACTTCGCCGTAAGGAATACTGCTCAGACTCTGCAACAGTTGCCGGCGAACGTCATCTTCCGATTCCCCGGCATGCAATTTCAGGATTAGTTCTTTTAAAGTTTTCTTTCTTTCGTACGAATTATTAATGAGTTCGCTCATGATGTGTGTTTTTTAATATTATTATGATACAAATATAGTTGTCCTCCCGGAATGAAGAAATCCCCATTTCAGACTATTTTTAGAACATTTTTTTGCCTGAAATGTTCTGAATATCACACTTTTTTGTGAGTAATTAAGAGAAAATACAAATGAATTACAAAAATTGCATCATTTCACTGTAATGATAAACATTAACCCCAGGCCTTTGAAGTTTTGCAGCCTGTATCATCGCACGGGCAACACATGCAGCCTCAATCGGTTTTTGATTATCAGGAATCAGAAAATAAAATGGCTTCATTAAAAAAGATGCGATTCGCTCAGCCATACGGGGTTTAGTTCTTTCACCCAACAACAAAGATGGTCTGAAAATATTAATGGAAGGAATGGTCAGTTGAGAAATAGCTAATTCGACTTCCCCTTTGATCTGTAAATAAAAATTACGACTTTTAGAATTTGCTCCAATGGAAGAAACCAATTGAAAGCTTCGAACTCCGGTTGTTTCAGAAATCAGCGCTGTATTGACTGGAATATCGAGATCAACTTTTCGGTATTCCTGTAAATCCGGAGTTTGACTACGGGTTGTTCCTATGGCGCAAAAGACCACATCACTACCGGAAATAGCATCCCGGAGTGCATCTGCATCTGTGAATTTCAGCACAACAATCTTTACTCTCGCATCAGGATATTCAAAAGGACGGCGAACAACCACACGAATCTCTGAAAATGTGCTGTCAGCACATAATTGTTTCAATATATGAGAACCTATTAATCCGGTTGCTCCTATTATGGTAGCGATTGATGTTTTATTTTCCATTTAATTTACTGTTAATCTGCCATTAAGAACATTTTAAATATATATTTTGTTCAACCTGAACAGGGTTATTTTCACTACTGAACCATTAGAATTAAGACATTAATGTGAAATAATATAAAAGTCATACAGCCGGAATCTCTTATTTCTGATTTGAGGAAGACAAACACCCGGGTTCTGAAATTATATCAGGACTGAAGCATTTCTAAAATATTTTTGTATATTTGTGCGTTTTGTTTAGTATAAAATCAGAACACAACAGTATAATGAAGCGCCTTAAATTTGAACATAGAATCACCGCCTTGTACCTGATACTGGGTGCGTTATGGATACTGTTTTCGGATAAGTTGCTGGGATATCTGTTTTCGGATATTGCTTCGTTGAGCAGGTTTCAAACCTTTAAAGGTGTATTTTACGTGGTTACCACCGCGGTTTTTTTCTATTTTTTCATTACCAAACACCTCGTCAAACTCCGGAATACGGAGAAAGAACTGGAGAATCACAAGCAAAACCTGACGCAACTGGTACACGAGAAAACCAAAAACTTAGACGAAGCCATTGAAGCCCTGAGGAAGACCAATGAGAAATTGAATGAGAAAAACAAAATCATCAACAAACAGAACACTGAACTCAAAAGTACACTGAAGGCCCTGAAAGAAATGCAGTTTCAGCTTATTCAGATTGAAAAAATGGCATCGCTGGGCATCCTGACCGCCGGAATTTCACATGAAATTAACAATCCACTCAATTTTATCATGGGTGGACTGACCGGATTGCAAAATTATATCCGGGAATCGAAGATTGAGGATGAAAAAGTAGAACTTTATCTGAAAAGTATCAAAACCGGTATCGAAAGAGCCACTTCGATTATGAACGGGCTCAACCAGTTGAGCCGCAACAACGATGAGTTGAACGAAAAATGCGACCTGCATGCTATCATAGAAAATTCGCTCGCAATTTCCAAGGGTCAGTGGAAAAGCAACATCGAAGTCATCCGTCAGTTCGCTGCATATCCTATCCTGATACCGGGCAATGTGGGCAAGCTGCATCAGGTATTCATCAATTTAATTGTCAATGCCTTTCAATCCATCGGGGATAAAGGCACGGTAACTATCACGACGGAAACACAAAAAGACAAGGCCATCGTAACGATTGCCGATACCGGATGCGGCATCAGCAAGGATAAATTATCCAGGATTACTGATCCGTTTTACACCACCAAGGAACCAGGCCACGGTACCGGTCTGGGTTTATCGATCACGTACAACATCATACAGGATCACAAAGGTACCCTCGAATTTAAATCGGCCCTGAAAAAAGGCACTACAGTTACTGTTGTTTTACCCTCTAAATTCATCTGATATGGGAAAAGTGAAAATTTTATATGTCGACGACGAAGCCATCAACCTCATGCTTTTTCAGGCTAACCTGGAAAAAAAATACGATATACTCATCGCTGAGAATCCTTTCACGGGTTTGCAACACATTGCAGAGAACAAAGATATCAAGGTGGTAGTTAGTGACATGAAGATGCCGGTGATGAACGGAATCGAATTTATCCTCAAAGCCAGGCTGTTATCATCCGAAGTTGCTTACTATATTTTAACCGGGTTTGAAATCACCGAAGACATTCAGGAAGCCCTGAATCAGGGTATCATCCGCCGCTACTTCCGGAAACCGTTCAACATCCAGGAAATCTCGAGAGAGATTGAAAACACGATTACCGATTATTATGAACAGCAGGAATAAAACACGTAACCGAATTGTCGTACAACTTACAGAAACATCCTTTCATCGAAAAAATACCCCCTTTTATCGAAATTTGTTTTCATTGTTAAACTGCATCGGATAATTTTGTCGGTCGAAATACAGTTCGCATGACCACAATATTATCAACAAAGACTTATGATTACATCATCGCGGGTTCCGGCTGTGCCGGATTGAGCCTGCTTTACCGGATGCTGCTCGAGCCGGAACTCAGTAACAAAGAAATCCTGATTATCGACCGTGAAACAAAATCGAAAGACGACAGAACCTGGTGTTTCTGGGAAAAATCGCCGGATATCTTTGAGTCAGTCGTGTATCATCAATGGCAGGTACTTGATTTCAAATCGAAATATTTCAGCGACGAACTCGACATCAGACCTTATACCTATAAAATGATCCGGGGACTGGATTTCTACAACTTCGTATATCAATTTGCCGCCGCTTATCCTAACGTTCATTTTATACAAAGTAAAATAACCGCTATGCAGGTAACAGGCAACCAGGTGGAAGTGAAAACACCCGGTGGAACATACAAAGCTGCCTATGCATTCAATTCCACACGCTTATTTCAACCCGATACCCGGGCCGGAGAACACTCGCTTTACATGCATTTCAAGGGACTCACCATCCGTACTGAAACGCCGGTTTTCAATCCGGAAAAAGGTACGTTGATGGATTTTAACGTACACCAGCAGGGAGGCGCCGCGTTTATGTATATGCTGCCTGCCGGTAAACACGAAGCCCTGATAGAATACACAGTTATCAACGGAGAAGTACTGAAACATGAAGAATACGACGAAGCGTTGCAAACCTACCTCAACGAAACCCTGCAGCTGAATCAGGTAGCAATCATCCGCGAAGAATCGGGCATCATACCCATGACCAAAAAGAAGTTCCCGGTGCACCACAAGCAAAGAATTATCCACATCGGAACTGCGGGGGGATGTGTAAAAGCCAGTAGCGGGTATGCCTTTCAGTTTATACAGCGACAAACAGCCGGTATCGTGATGAACCTGAAACACAACCTGAAACCAATCGTGAAATGCCGCTTCAGGGACAAAAAATTCAACCTGTACGACAACACCTTTCTGGAAGTGCTGATTTCTGGAAAAATGCAGGGCGATGCACTCATGTCACGGATATTCAAATACAATTCAGGCGGCAACGTACTCGCGTTTTTGGGTAACGAAAGTAAGCTTTCTGATGAATTCAACCTGATGACAACTTTGCCTGCTAAAGTCTTTTTACCTGTCACGCTAAAAGAAATTTTCTGAAAACCCACGTAATTTCATTGTTTTAGTATATATTTGTGACTTTATTCTAATTATTATACATGAAAAGTCACGCGTATCATATCCATGATATCTTCCTCAGCCTGGAAGGAATGGATATCGCTCAATATGATGAAACCTTCCTGATTAACTCAGCCAACAGAAGGTGTTCAGAAACAAATTGCGCGTCTATAGAAGATTATCTGGAGTTACTGGAGAACAGTGAACTGGAACGCATGACCTACTTCGACAACCTGCAAATCGGCTACAGCACCTTTTTCCGCAATGCCCTCACCTTCGACACCCTGGAAAAAATTATACTGCCTGAACTGGTTTCCAATGTCAGGAAGAACAATACCAAGGATTTAAGAATCTGGTCGGCCGCCTGCGCTGCCGGACAGGAAGCATACAGCATCGCCATGTTGATTGAGGAAGAAATGGCATGCAGCGAGAAAGGAAAATGCAATTGTCTCATATTTGCAACCGACAGGGACGAAGAGCAAATAGAAACCGCCCGCAGGGGACAATATGCCCGTCATGCCCTCGAAAATGTGAAACTGAAACAACTCGACAAGTGGTTTATCAAATGTGGCAACAGCTATTTCATCAAACCGGAACTGAAAGTAAATATCAGCTTCTCGGTTTTTGATTTGTTCGATAAAAACTACAGTAGTCCGCCCACCAGTATATTCGGTTATTTTGACCTGGTTTTTTGCGCCAACCTGCTTTTTTATTACAAGGAAAATCACCGCAAAACAATCCTGGATAAAATTACCGGCGCGATGAACGATAACGGTTACCTGATAACGGGTGAAACCGAAAGAGATATATTAAAAAAATATCATTTCAGAGAAGTATATCCTCACTCAGCCATATTTCGAAAAGGCTGAAAAAAACAGCATTGAAAACATGAAAATCAGGGATCTTAAAATCGGCTCTCAATTATTATCAGGCTTTGCCATTATACTTTTTCTGGTTAGCAGCATTGGCATAATCAGTTACGTGCAAAACACGTGGATTCATGAACAAAGCCGCTTGTTATACAACCATCCTTTACAGGTACGCAGAGCTGTGGGGGCATTAACAACCGACATACACCTGATGCGGCTTGGAACAAGAGATTTGATGTTAGCAGCCAATATGAAGGAAGAAAGAGAAGCTTTACAATTAATCGAAGAAAACGCGGCAGATGCTTCGCGACAGTTTGAAATCATCAACCGGCTGTATTTAGGACCCAAAGAAGATGTAGAAGCTGCACAAAAAGCATTTATCGCCTGGAAAACTGCCCGGGATGTAAACACCACACTGGCTATCGACAAAGACATCAACACTGTGAAAGAAAGCATCACGAAAAACGGTGATGTCGGAAAACTGCGAGAAGAAATGCTTGAAAAAATACAGGTGATTGATAATTATGCGCAAAACAAAGCCACAACAATATTCACAGAATCAGAGAAACACAAAGATTTGGTTTTTACAGAACTGATTGGTTTAATAGTGATAATCATTATTGCGACGCTCATTGTGTATGTCACCTTATTGCGCAACATCAGGAAACCCTTAGTTATGCTAACCAAAATTACCCGTCGTTTCGATCATGGTGACATGTCGGCCAGGTGCCATTTTACATCAAAAAATGAAATAGGCGAACTGTCGAAATCATTCAACACCCTGGCCGAGAATCTCCAGATTACCAACGACCTGAATGTAAAAACAGCCCTGCTCGCCGATATGATGCTGATTGAAGACGATGTAAAGGAATTCTTCAGGGTCACCCTGCAAATCCTGATGGAAGACACAGAATCCGAAATGGCTGCTGTATATCTGCTCAGTGAAAATAAGCAAGACTTCGTACATCTGATTTCAATCGGATTGGCCGAGAGGGCCCGGAAATCATTTTCAGCGGTATATCACGAAGGAGAATTCGGAAGCGTATTAACCACCAAACGCATCCAACACATCAAAAACATACCTGAAGACACCCGCTACATCTTTAAAACCACCGGGGGCAATGTGGTACCCAAGGAAATCATCACCATCCCGATTCTGTCGGGCAATGAAGTTATTGCCATTATCTCGCTGGCCAATATCCATCCCTATTCTGAACCGGCAATACAACTGATTAACAAAATACACCTCACCTATTGCGCCAGGGTCGATAAGATTCTTACTTACGAGAAAATCAAGTCATTCTCCGAATCTCTTTCGGCACAGAACCGGGAACTGGAAGAACAGAAACGGGAATTATCAAAACAATCGGCAGAACTGACGGAACAAAACCGGGAACTGGAAATACAGAAAAAGATGCTGCATGAAGCAAACAACCTCAAAACAAGCTTCCTTTCCAATATGAGCCACGAACTCAGAACACCACTCAATTCGGTAATCGCATTGTCGGGCGTACTGAACCGGAAGCTGGCCGATAAGATTCCACAGGAAGAATACAGTTATTTAGAGGTAATTGAGCGCAACGGCAGAAACCTGCTGGCGCTGATCAACAACATACTCGACATTGCCCGCATTGAATCAGGCAGGGAAGAAATTGAACTGACCGAATTCAATCTGTGCGACAGTGTAACGGAGATTATCACTTTGTTACACCCGCAGGCAGCTGAAAAAAACATCCAAATCAACAAAGCCGGCGGCGATTGCGAAACGCGCATCACCAGCGATGAGAACAAATTGAAGCATATCCTGCAAAACCTCCTGAGCAATGCCGTGAAATTTACTGAACAGGGAGAAATAACCATCAGTCTGAAGAAATCAATTGATGAAGTAGCTGTGACTATTTCCGATACAGGGATTGGTATTAAAGCAGAACAAATCTCCCACATCTTCGACGAGTTCAGGCAAGCCGACGAAAGCACTTCGCGCAGGTTTGGTGGTACCGGCCTGGGACTTTCTATCGCTAAAAAATATGCCAATTTGCTCGGGGGAACTATTTCAGTGAAAAGTGAGCCCGGGGTAGGATCGTCATTCACGCTTACACTGCCCTTATATTATACCGGGGAGTATTTCGAAGAAACACCCGAAGTTGATGTATATTACCATGCCAACCAAAACGGCAATATTGATCGGACTTTACGTTCCGCGAAAGATTCCAGAACCGTCCTTTTGATTGAAGACAACATTCCGGCAGTGATTCAAATGAAAGACATCCTGGAAGAAAGTGGCTATATGGTGATAGCAGCCCGCGACGGTCAGGAAGGACTAGACACCCTGAATCACATCTTACCCGACGCTATCATTTTAGATCTGATGATGCCGGGTATGGACGGGTTTCATGTACTCGAAACGATGCGGAATGATGAACGAAGTGTCGACATACCGGTATTGATACTCACAGCCAAACACATCACGAAAGAAGAACTCAGCTTTTTGAAACAAAACCATATACACCAATTGATACAAAAAGGAGATGTCAAGCGGGATGACTTATTAAAAACAGTCTCCGAGATGGTTAAACAAACCCCACCCTCCTCATCACACTAACGGTTTTTGGTATGCCTATTGAAAATATAAAAATACTGGCTATCGATGATAACAGGGACAACCTGACCATCATCAGGGCACTGATAAATGAAGCTTTCCCTGAAGCACAAACCCTGCTGGCCACAGATGGATTCAGGGGACTGGATATGGCTTTTGAGAAAGAGCCGGACATCATCCTGCTCGACATTATCATGCCCGGCATGGATGGATATGAAGTTTGCAAAAAACTGAAAGCACACCCGGTAACGGCCGACATACCGGTGGTGTTTATCACCGCTATGAAAGATGACAAACAAAGCCGCATCAAAGCGCTGGAAGCCGGCGGCGAAGGGTTCCTTTCGAAACCGGTCGATATCAGCGAATTAACAGCGCAAATCAGGGCCATGCTCAAAATCAGGGAGGCAACCATCCTGAAAAGAGGAGAAAAGGAGCGACTTGAAAATTTAATTGATGAACGTACCCGGGAGTTGCAGAAAACACATGCGGAAACACTCAACCTGCTGAAATACTTTCAGGCCGAAAATGAGAAACGAAAGAAAAGCGAGGCTGCGCTCAAAGAAAGCGAGGAAAAGACAAGACTTTTCAAACGTGCTGTCGATTCAAGTTCTGTCGGCATCATCATTACAGATATTGATGGTAAAATAATTTATACCAATCCGTTTTACCTCAAAATATCCGGCTACAGGGAGGATGAGGTAATCGGACAACTTTCTACCTTTCTGGATGCAGACTTTCAGCCGGAAACCTTCAACCGGAAACGCTGGAAAACCATTTTATCGGGCAAAGACTGGATTGGAGAAATAAAAAACATCAAAAAGAGTGGTGAATTGTACTGGGTAAACGCGGTGATTTCTCCCATTGTCAGCACTGCCGGCGAAATAACCAACTTTATTGTAGTTTCGGAAGACATCACGCAAAAGAAGCAACTACTTGAAGACCTGATTACCGCCAAAGAAAAAGCGGAGGAAAGCGACAAATTGAAAACTGCTTTCTTAGCGAACATGAGCCATGAAATACGTACCCCGATGAACGGCATTCTGGGTTTTGCCGAGTTATTGAAGGAACAGGATTTGTCGAGCGAAATTCAGCAAAAATACATCCACATCATTGAAAAAAGCGGAGCGCGCATGCTCAACATCATCAACAACATCGTGGACATCTCCAAAATTGAAGCCGGTTTAATGGAGGTAACACTTATAGATTCGGATGTGAATGAACAACTCGATTACATCTACAATTTTTTCAAACCCGAAGTCGAAGCCAAAGGCATGCAGTTATTTTACCGGAAATACTATACCGACCATAAAGCCATGATCAAAACCGATCAGGAGAAACTGTACGCGATATTTACCAATTTAGTCAAGAATGCTATCAAATACTCTTATCGCGGACACATAGAGTTCGGTTATTACCCGGAGCAGGATGAGCAGGCCGACTCGTTGATATTTTATGTAAAAGATACCGGTATCGGTATTCATAAGGATAAAACCGGCATCATCTTCGACCGCTTCAGGCAAGTGAGTGAAGGCAAAAACAGACATTATGAGGGTGCCGGACTGGGCTTATCGATTACAAAATCTTATGTGGAAATGCTCGGCGGGAAAATATGGGTGGAAAGTGAGGAAGGTGTAGGATCGTGTTTCTGTTTTTCCCTGCCATATAATCACACAAACCCGCATCCACAGTCAGAAAAGACACCGTTAACGGGTAAAAACGACTAAATTTTCAGTTTATTAAATCAGGTAAGCGATGCAAAATACAATCTATCAGGACTCAACAGCGAATGTGCTGATCGTCGATGACATAGAGGAAAATCTGATCTACATGGAAAGTGTAATCAAGAACTTCAATATCAACATCATCAGCGCCATGTCGGGTTACGAGGCGTTGGAGAAAACCCGCGGAATTACATTAGCTATGGCCATCATCGATGTCTGGATGCCCGGCATGAACGGGTATGAACTGGCTGTAAACCTGAACAAAGAACGAACGGACAATAAAGTCCCTATTATTTTCATTACGGCCAATATCTTCAGTGAAATAGAAGAGTTGAAAGGATATGATGCCGGAGCAGTGGATTATATTTACAAACCCTTCTCAAGCCAGATTCTAAAGAGTAAAGTCAGCATTTTCCTGGATTTATACAATCAGAAACAGACGATTTTAAGAGACACTATTCTATTGAGAAACACCACTGAACAACTGAAGCAAGCAAATACCGAGCTGCATAAAAGTGAACAGAAATTCAGAACAATGGTGAACTCCCTGCCAGACGGAGTGTTGCTTATTAACCTGAAAGGCAGAATTATGGAGGTTTCGGACATAGGCACCGAGTTGTTGGGCGCTAATAACAAGACTGAATTAACCGGCAAACACATACTCCGTTTTGTGCCTCAGGAAATCTTCAGCCGCATCAAAGAAATTGCCGGTAACACTATCACGGATGGATTAACACAGGAAAACGAAGTCAGTATCGTAAAATTAAACGGCAGCACTTTCCTGGGGGAAATCAGCACAACCCTGATTCAGAACATCGACGGTTCTCCCCTCTCCTTCATCATCGTGGTGCGCGATATCTCGCAGCGAAAAAGGATACAGGCCATTCAAATTCACGCCGACCGCATGGCCAATTTGGGACAAATGGCTGCCGGTATGGCGCATGAAATCAATCAACCCCTGAACATCATCTCGATGGTAATGGATAAAATACTGTATGAAGCCGACAAAAGCATCTCACTCGATGTTGCATTCCTGAAAAATAAATCGAATAAGATTTTCGAAAACCTGACCCGGATCCGGAATATCATCGACCACATCAGGGTGTTTTCGCGCAATCAGTTCGAATATATCCCGATTGCTTTCAGCATCAACAAAAGTATTCAAAGCGCCATCTCCATGTTTTCGGAACAGTTCCGTCACCTGGGTATCAACGTACACGTGAATCTGAAAGAAGACATACCGGACATTACCGGCAACACCCATCAGTTCGAACAGGTTATCATCAACCTGCTCACCAACGCGAAAGATGCTGTCATGGACAGAAAAGGTTTATCGGACTACACCTATATACCTGAAATCAACATCAGTTCATTTGCAGATAAAAAATCGCTGGTTGTGCAGGTTACCGATAACGGAACCGGGATTGACGAGGAACACATCAATAAAATCATGTTACCTTTTTATTCTACTAAAGAAGAAGGAAAAGGCACAGGACTCGGGCTTTCCATATCTTACGAGATTATCAGGGATATGGGAGGAAAAATTGAAATTGAAAGTACTAAAATGACTAAAACCGATATCAGGCTTATTTTTAATATAAATCAAACGCAAGATGGAAAATAAAGATAAAATTAAAATCCTGATCCTGGACGACGAGAAACAATTCACGGAAGAGCTGAGTAGTTTTTTCGAAGATGATTACGAAGCTTATGAAGCCAACAACGTGGGCGATGGAAGAAGAATCCTGCATGAAAAAGATATTGATTTACTGATTCTGGATGTCAGGTTGCCCGGTATCAGCGGGCTCGACATCCTCAAAGAAGTGAAAGAGCAAAAACCTGCCATAGAAGTAATCGTAATTTCAGCACATGGAGATATGGACACTGTTATCAAAGCCATGCGGTTGGGTGCATTCGATTATTTGCGCAAACCTTTCAGGTTTATCGACATTCAGATTGCCATCGAGAGAACGCAAAAATACCTGCAGATGCAACGCCGGCTGAAACAGATGGAGGAAAAAAACTCGCTCATCTCTAAAACGCTCGAAGAAAAAATCGAGCGTCAGTTTATCGGTGTCAGTCCGCAAATACTCAAGGTGTTTCAACAGGCCAAAACAGCTGCGCAGTATCCCGATGCCAATGTATTGATAACCGGCGAGAGCGGAACGGGAAAGGAAAACATCGCCCGCATCATTCATTATTCCAGTCAACGGAAAGACAATATGTTTTGTGCCGTGAACAGTAGCGCCATTACCGAAACCCTGCTCGAAAGCGAATTCTTCGGTCATAAAAAAGGTTCCTTTACCGGCGCCATCACCGACAAAATGGGGTTCTTTGAAGTTTGCAACAATGGCACCCTTTTCCTCGACGAAATAGCCGATATGCCTTTCAACCTGCAGGCAAAAATACTGCGGGCCACGGAAGAAAAAGTGATTACACGGGTTGGCGACACCGTTCCCATTAAAACCGATTTTCGCATCGTATCGGCAACAAACCACGACATAGAAAAGCAGGTTGAAGAAAAGAAATTCAGACTCGACCTGTTGCACAGGCTCAACACGCTGCACATTCACATCCCGCCGCTGCGGGAAAGAACAGCCGACATCAAACCCTTGCTCGAATATTATATCGGTTTATATGCCACCAGGTTTAATAAGCCGGGCATCAGCATATCGGAAGAAATATATGACACCCTGCTGACCTACGATTTTCCGGGTAATGTACGGGAATTGAAAAACATGGCTGAAAGAGCTGTTATCCTTTGCCAGGGGAATACCTTAAACATCGGCGACTTCCCTGTAAAACAAACAAAGAAGAAAGAACATGCGACTTCAGCAGATAAAATCAATTTGAAATCCAATGAAATCAAAATGATTCTGGAGGCCTTGCATTCGTGCAACTATAATCAAACTGCTGCTTCCGACTTGCTCGGCATTTCGAGAGACGCGCTGATCAGAAAAATGAAGAAGTATAATATTTCGGCATTTAAAGGCAAAGAAAACTAAAAAAATTGTGCGCGTTTCCGCACAACTGTGCGATTTTTTAATACACTTTTAAATTACCAGGCTTATTTTCGACCTCAAAGAAAGGGTGTTCCCAACCGGGAATACCCTTTCTATTTTACTGTATAACAACAACTTAAATACATCAACATCATTTCCTGGCACGGCATCCGGAATTTTCGGCACGCCGTATGCAAATGTACGGAGCATATGTGAAGATGACAATGCACGAGTGCATATTGATAAACATTAAAAGTAAGCGTCATGAATCTTAAATCAAGAGTATTAGAGTTCATCAATCAGAACGAGCAGGGAGTTAAGATTTCCGACATGGAAGCGCCCCTGGGTGAAAAAAGGATGAAATTGGGCTTTGTAACGAAAAGTTTACTGGATGAAGGTAAGATTCAAAAAATTAAAGATTGCTATTATCCGGTGTACGATTCAAAACATAATAATTTAAAATTATTCCGAAATTTTATTTTTTGACAGACAAAGGTTATTAATCTCATTTATGAAGTTTTTTATAAACATATTATTTTTACTGATTTTTGTTTCGGTTCTCGGAGCGCAAAACAAATACGCGATCAGCGGCACAATCACCGATAAAGCAAATGGTGAAACATTGGCTGGTGCAGCTGTTACTGTGGATGAGTTACCCGGAACAGGAATATCCTCCAACACTTACGGTTATTATGCACTTAGCCTTCCTGAGGGAAAGTACACAATAAGAGTCAACTACCTGGGCTATGAAACTGTAGAACTGGAAATCAACCTCAATCAAAACATCCGCCGTGACATCAGGATGGAAGTATTGGCTACCGACTTAAGAGAAGTTGATGTTTATCCATTCAAACGTAACGACAATATATTGTTGAATAACATAGGTTCTGAAAAATTACTGGTGAGCGAAATAAAAAACATTCCGGTATTTTTCGGGGAACAGGACATCATGAAAACCATCTCTCTTACGCCGGGAGCCACCTCGGTAAGAGACGGTAACAATGGTATTTATGTAAGAGGTGGCGGTAATGACCAGAATCTCATCCTGCTGGATGAAGCAATCGTTTATCAACCCAACCATCTGCTCGGTTTCTTCTCTACATTCAACAGCGATGCCATCAAGGAAATGACACTTTATAAGGGTACCGCTCCTGCATCTTACGGCGGCAGAATTTCTTCGGTAATGGATATCCGGATGAAAGACGGTAATAATCAGTCGCTGGAAGTAAACGGCGGAATTGGTTTGATATCTTCCCGTTTGGCTGTTGAAGGTCCAATCGTAAAAGATCGCGGTTCATTTATCGTTGCCGGACGGAGGACATATGTTGATATGCTGCTGAAACTCACCAATGATCCGAATCTGAGCAACAACACGCTAAACTTTTATGATCTGAATGCCAAAATGAACTTCAAAATCAACCCGAAGAATCAGGTTTTCATTGCTGCCTATTCCGGTCGTGATGCTTTCGCGGTTCCGGGTCGTTTCGGGCTGGCATGGGGAAACCGCACAGCTTCTTTCAGGTGGAATCACATCTGGCAGGATAAGTTATTCAGCAACACATCAATTATTTACAGTGATTTTGATTACGAAGTGGATCTCGCCTTTGAACCGTCGGCATTCAGTGTATTATCCGGTATTAAGAATGTCAATTTCAGACATGAGTTCAATTATTTCATAAGTGAAAACAGCCGTTTCATGCTGGGTTACGACATGTTGTCCCACAACATTACTCCGGGACAGTTAATTGCCGATGAAAATGCCATTGTACATCCGATGAAAATACAGGAAAGAAACGGAAGAGAACAGACAATATATGTCAGCAATGAATTCAGACCTGCACCAAACTGGATTTTCAATGCAGGGATAAGACTCAACACATTCAGACTATATGGTCCCGGTGATTTTTACAAGTATGAAAACGGAATGCTTTCTGAGACCATCACATATACAAAAAAAGAAATTGTAAAGTCATATTTTTCGCCGGAAAGAAGGTTGAATATTACGCACATCATCAATCCTGTGCAGTCGGTTAAAATGTCTTATTCTACCCATACACAACACATTCATAAAATCACCGCGACTGAAAATCTTTCATTACCGGTAGATATCTGGATGATGTCGGGCAACAATGTAAAACCTCAAACGAGCGACCTGTTCTCGTTCGGTTATTTCCGTAACATGCAAAATGACATGTATCAGTTTGCTGCCGAAGCTTATTACAAATTGATGCATGATCAGATAGATGTGAAAAACGGAGCTGATGTAATGGCCAATCAACACATTGAAGGAGAATTGCTGTTCGGTAAAGGCAGGTCATACGGGCTCGAACTGATGCTGAAAAAGAAATACGGTAAACTGAATGGTTGGGTTGGATACACGCTGTCCAGAACCGAACTGAGCATTCCCGGAATAAACAATGGTAACTGGTACCCTGCACGTCAGGATATAACCAACGATCTTTCAATAGTGGGTATGTATGAGTTATCAAAAAACCTCACCATGTCGGCAACCTGGGTATATCAAACAGGTAACGCGGTAACTTTTCCAAGCGGGAAATATGAAATAAATGGTGAAACAAAATATTATTTCAATGAAAGAAACGGATACAGAATGCCGGATTATCACAGACTTGATCTGGGACTAACCTGGAACCTGCAAAGCAAGGGAAAATACCGCGGCAATCTGAATTTCTCAGTTTATAACGCCTATGCGCGTAAAAATGCATTCTCGATTGATTTCGAACAGGATGCAAACAATCCGGATAAAACGATTGCTGTTATGACTTATTTATTTTCAGCAATTCCATCAATAACGTATAATTTTAAATTTTAAAAAATATAAGGTTATGAAAACATCAACAAAATCAAACAGTGTAAATGGATTATTCATTCCATTCATGATGTTAGCAGCCATTTTAACATCCTGTACAGAAACAATCGAATTTGAATTCGATACAGCAGCGTCGCAACTTGTAGTTGAAGCCTTTGTTCCGGAATCACAATATGCAGAAGTGATTCTGTCGAAAACAGTAAACATCAACGACAACAATAAAAACCTGGTAAGTAATGCATTGGTTGTATTACAAGACGGATTCGGAACTTCTGAAACACTGCAGGAAGTATCGCCCGGTCGCTATCGTTCGAACAAAATAAAAGGAGTTCCGGGTTCAAGTTACGCACTTTCGGTACAAACCGAAGGTAACGTGAGTTTTGTCAAGTCGGAAGACAGGATGCCAAAACCGGTATTCATCAACAGATTAAGAGTGAGAGAATCCATCATCCCGGAAGTGGAAGGAGTAAAGATGCCGGATTGGGAAGTGATAGTAGAATACACCGATCCGGAGGATGAAGTCAATTATTACCGTTTTGTTGAGTATGTAAACGGAAAAGTAACTATATCCTATGTTGAAAATGATAAATTCAACAATGGGAAAGACAACAAAAGCTTCTTAACCTGCGTAGACAGGAAACTGTCGAAAGGTGACACCCTGACAGTAGAAATGCAGTCGATTTCCAAAGCGGTTTATGATTACTTTTATGCATTCAGTACAATGAACGACCTTGTGCAGGGAACCAATACCACCAACCCCATAAGCAATATTTCAGGAGCAAATCTCGGTTATTTCAGCGCCCATACGGTGCATCGCAGAAGCGTTGTAGTTGAATAAGGCGAAGAAAGTGTTGTTTAATTCTGCTCTCCCCCCTGTTTACCTTAACCTGTAAACAGGGGTTTCCTTATTATTACTGTCTGCTGATTTGCCTCATTCTAAAAATAAAGCTAACTTTGCATTAAACAAAAAAAATATCATCAATGTTACTGACTTATCTCCCGCAAATTATAGGAACGCTGATTACAATAGCAATCATCACGGTATTAAAAATTATTACCAAAAGGATTGTTGTGAAATACAAATACATCACCCATAGATTTGAAGCCCGTATCAGTCAGGTTATCCGGATATTCAATATTTTCTTCAACCTGGCTGGTTTTATAACCCTGATTGTTATTTGGGGAGTAGATACCAAAAATCTGTTCGTGGCGCTCTCATCTATCTTTGCGGTTATCGGAGTTGCCCTTTTTGCCCAATGGTCTATCCTGAGTAATATTACGGCGGGTATCATTATATATTTCTCGGCTCCTTTTAAGATTGGCGATTATATTCGCATACTCGATAAAGATATGCCTATCGAAGCCCGGGTAGAGGACATTTATACATTTTACACGCATCTTAAAACACGTGATGGTGGAATACATATTTTTCCGAACTCTCTGCTGTTACAAAAAGCCGTTTCTGTTATTGAAGAAGATGAATTTAAATCTAATGATGAGTTTCCAACATTCAATA
>JAKIYP010000030.1 GCA_022708505.1 Bacteroidota bacterium | reverse complement strand
TTGTTAGGTTGCTCCTCAGCAGAGCCTAACTCCGCTTCAATATGATGCCACAAAGATAAAATTTAAATGTGAGATTTTTACAGAATTATTAAACAACAATTGTAAACAAATTTCAGGACGATACAGTGTTAGCTTTGTTTTTAAAACATATATGCTATATAAGTTTCATGTGAGTCATTTTCCACTCTCCGCTTTCCGCTTTCCGATATTCGCTATTCGCTATTCGTTATTCACTAACATACATTTTATTAATGCAATAAATTGTTAAATAAAACACTTCCTTTACCGGTATTTTTTTTTCATTAAAAGTAAATCATTACTTTTGTTGCTGCTTTTAAAGCAAAAAAATAATTTATTTAAAATAATACCGTTAAATAGCTGATAACATTCTATTATTACTAAGTTATAAGCATAATGTTAAACAAAATCAGAATCTATTTAATAGTGGTGTTATTTGTAATTGGCGGCAATTTATTTGCTCAGGAAATTTACACGACAGAAATCGGACTCCACGGAGGTGGATCTTATTTTCTGGGAGACGTAAAGTTGAAATCATTTGATCTTCAGCCTGATTATGGTATTACTTTCAGATATGTTTTTAACCAGCGTCTGTTTTTACAGGCCGATTACAATCAAACATCAATTTCAGGAAACTATGTACAACCTGATGAAAACATATCAAATCCAAATGTAACCATTAATCAAAGACTAAATACGCTGGATTTCACTTTTGCTTTTAATTTTATGGATTACGGACAGTTGGATTATATTTTGAACAGCAGCAATCATTCTGCCTATTTATTTATGGGCGTGGGACTGATTCACATGCCTGACAACAACATCAAAAACCTGAATTTCAGCATTCCGGTTGGTTTTGGATATAAATTTAAACTGTCAAACCGCTTACATTTAAACCTGCAATGGACACACAGGCTCATGCTTGCCGACAATATCGAAGGACATGCAGCTTTGAATAATCCCTTACAGTTAAATGGTTCGAATATTTTTAATAATGATCACCTGGGCACCGGCACCATAGGTTTAAGCTACGGCTTATTCAGGAGAAAATGCAAGTGTCTGAATTATAAGTAACTGATTACATGTCGACATACAAAGATAAAATTGATTTATCCCGCTTGCCACAACACATCGCCATCATTATGGATGGGAATGGACGCTGGGCTAAAGAGAAAGGATATCCGCGGGTTTTCGGACATAAAAACGGGGTTAAATCCGTGAGTGTTATTACTGAAGCAGCGACCGAACTTGGTATTAAATACCTGACTTTGTATGTATTTTCAACCGAAAACTGGGGGCGCCCGCTTGAGGAAGTTAATGCACTGATGGAATTACTGGTAGATTCAATCGAAAAAGAAACCACCCGGCTGATGAAAAACAACATCAGGCTGATGACCATCGGAGACCTCAATCGCCTGCCCGAGAAGGTAAGAGCAAAGTTAATCGATTGCAGTCGTGTTACTTCAGAAAACACTGGCTTAACGCTGATTCTGGCGCTGAGTTACTCTTCCCGCTGGGAAATAAAAAACGCCATTCAGCACATTGCAACTGATGTAAAACAAGATAAAGTCAACCCGGAAGATATTTCAGATGAACTGATTTCGTCCTATATGCTTACCAAAGACGTCCCTGATCCTGACTTATTAATCAGAACCAGTGGCGAAATCAGACTCAGTAACTTCCTGCTATGGCAGATTGCTTACGCTGAATTATATTTCACAGAAAAACACTGGCCGGCATTCAGAAAAGAAGAATTTTACAAATCAATCGTAAATTACCAGAAAAGAGACCGTCGTTTTGGCAAATAAATATCATTAAATTGCGCAATAATAACCATATGTTCCAAAGATACTTTTTTTTACTTATTCTTTTCAGTTCGTTTTTTCTTAAAACAACTTTTGCCCAACAAAACGAAAGTGCTGATAGTCTGACAATACCTGAGATTAACTATGGTTCGGCACCCCAAAAACTGGAAATTGCTGAAATTACGGTCAGCGGCGCTGATAATTACGAGGATTTTGTGTTAATAGGGTTTTCAGGACTTTCTGTCGGCGACATCATCACCGTACCGGGCGAATCAATCACCGAGGTCGTAAAACGCTTCTGGAAGCAAGGTTTGTTCTCTGATGTAAAAGTTTTCGCGACAAAAATCGAAGACGGTAAAATATGGTTGAATATAAAATTAAAACAACGTCCCCAGGTTTCAAAAATCAATTATAACGGACTCAAAAAAGGCGAAATTGACGAATTGAGCACCCGCCTCGGTATCGTCGAAGGGAATCAGATTACACCCAATATTTCGGACAGGGCCATACTGGTTATCAAGAAATACCTGGAAGAGAAAGGCTTCATGAATGTGGAAGTCAACGTTTATCAACGTAATGACCCGGAGAAACCCAATCATGTGATTGTTGATGTAGAGGTCGACAAAAAAATCAAAAACCGGGTAAAGGAAATTATCATTACCGGCAATGAAGCCCTGACATTCAACCAGATTAACCGGGCCATGAAGAAGACCAACGACAACAACTGGCGTAACTTCTTCCGCACCAAAAAATTCGTACGCGAAGAGTATGAAAAAGATAAAATTGCCCTGATTGAGAAATACAATGAAGTCGGATACCGTGATGCACATATTGTTTCAGACAGCGTGGTAGCCATTGACGATAAAAGTGTACGTGTGTATCTGAACATTGAAGAAGGGAAGAAATACTATTTCAGAGACATCAAGTGGGTGGGAAATACCATTTATCCTTATGAATATCTGAATGAAATCCTGAACATCAAAAAGGGTGATGTGTACAATTATAAGGAATTGATGAAAAGGCTTCAGACAGATGAAAATGAAGCAGTCAGCAAACTTTACCAGGACAGAGGTTATCTTTTTTCCAATATCGAACCGGTTGAAATCATGATTGAGAATGATTCCATCGATTTTGAGATGCGTGTGTACGAAGGAAAACAAGCAACCATCAATGCCGTTAACATCAAAGGGAATACCCGGGTGTATGAACATGTGGTTCGTCGCGAGCTATATACCAAACCGGGACAATTATACAGTCAGTCCGACATCATGCGTACCTACCGCGAATTAGCCGGAATGGGACATTTTGATCCGGAAAAAATCAAACCGGACATTCAACCGGACCCTGAAAACGGCACCGTTGATATCACCTATGAACTGGAAACGAAAGGAAGTGACCAGATTGAATTTTCAGCAGGTTGGGGAGCAACCGGGATTGTAGGTACCCTGGGATTGAAATTCACCAATTTCGCGATACAAAATCTGTTTAAACCGGAAACATACCGCATCGTGCCACAGGGTGAAGGACAAACTTTCTCCATCAATGCCAGGACAAACGGGCAATCCTATACCTCATTCAGCGCTTCATTCCTGGAGCCCTGGCTGGGAGGAAAAAGACCCAATTCGCTGTCGGCTTCCGTTTATTATGCAGCCCAAACCGGTGTTAGCAAGCGCTTCTATGAGAGCATGCAAAATTACATGTATTCTCCTTATGGTTACGGTGGTTATGGTGGTTATGGTAGTTATGGAGGAAGCAGTTATGGTGGCTACAATAATTATAGCGATGCTTATTCTGCCTTGTATCAAAATGAAATGGACCCGGGCATCTATATGCGTACCTTGGGAGCTTCGTTGGGATATGGAAAACGGCTCAGCTGGCCGGATGACTATTTCTCATTCTACGGAGAATTTTCATTCCAGCGCTTTATGCTCAGCAACTGGGCATATTTACCCCCATTATCAGATGGTAACTTCAACAACATCAGTCTGAATCTGACACTGAGTCGAAACTCCATCTTTAATCCTATTTATACCCGCAGGGGATCGTCTTTCAGTGTGGGACTTAAAATCACACCTCCCTATTCAATCTGGAGTGGAAAAGATTATAGTGATCCAAATATGACTGATCAGGAACGTTACAAATTCATTGAATATCATAAATGGACACTGAATGGAAAAACATTCACTCCGCTTACTGTTGATGAAAAGCTGATTCTGATGACCAGGGTAATGTTCGGATACCTGGGACATTATAATAAAGATGCCCGCTCGCCTTATGAAACATATTACATGGGTGGAGATGGTATGTCGGCATACACAAGTTACGGTACAGAATACATTGCCATGCGCGGATACGAAAGTGGCTCGTTGGTTCCATTGGATCCTGAACGTAATACCAGAATCGGGTATTTGTACAACAAATTTACCATGGAACTCCGCTACCCGCTTTCACTCGAACAATCCGCAACAATTTATGTGCTTGGATTCTTAGAAGCCGGAAATAGCTTCAACAAAATCAAAAATTACAATCCATTTGATTTGAAAAGAGCAGCCGGTGTCGGGGTACGTATCTTCCTGCCAATGTTTGGTATGATGGGAATTGACTGGGGATATGGATTTGACACCAACACGACCGGCGCAAAGAGTGGCAGTCAGTTCCACTTCGTATTGGGTCAGGAATTGTAAATTTTTGGCAGGGTATTTGAAATACATCACCGCATGTAATAAAAACAGATTAATTATTCATAAATCGAAAAGATATGAAAAGAATTATTTTAATCTCAGCAATCCTGGTGGGTATGGTATCATCGGCAGCTGCTCAGAAGTTTGCCATTGTCGATATGGAATACATTCTGAAGAACATTCCTTCATATGAAACAGCGAATGAACAGCTGAATATTATTTCAAAAAAATGGCAATCGGAAGTTGAGACCAAAATGCAGGAAGTACAGAATCTGTATAAAAACTATCAGACCGAGCTGGTATTTCTTTCTGAAGAAATGAAAGTTCAACGGGAAGAAGAAATCATCGCCAAAGAAAAAGAAGCTCAGGAATTAAAGCGAACCTATTTCGGACCGGAGGGAGAACTTTTCAAGAAAAGGCAGAGTCTTATGAAACCCATTCAGGATGAAATATACAACATCATCCAGGAGTTAAGCCGAGAAAAAGATTACAGCTTAGTTATCGACAAAGGTTCAGCAATGCACATCATCTTCAGTTCACCCAAAATCGACATCAGCGATCAGGTACTCACAAAATTGGGATATTCAAAATAATGTGTTATTTTTGCGCACATTTCTAATTAAGAATTCAAAATAAAATAAATAATAATTTTTACAGACATGATTAAGAAAATTGTTTTCATAATGCTGTTGGCATTACCTTTAAATTTAGTGGCACAAGATAAGTTTGCTTACGTTAACGTCCAGGAGATATTTCAGGTAATGCCTGAATTATCAGAGGTGGAGAAAACTGTAGCCGATTTAAATGAGCAATTTAAAAAAGAGCTTGATAAATTATATGAAGAGTATTATGCCAAAGCCAAAGATTATCAGGATAATCTGGCAACAATGGCTGAAACCATCAAAACAAGACGTCAGGGAGAAATCGTTGACATGGAGAAAAGAATAGGAACTTTCCAGCAAACTGCCAATGAAGAGTTGCAACGCAAACAAATGGAACTGGTTAATGCACTGCGTGAGAAGATTCTGAAGGCTACTGCTGAAGTCGGGACAGAAAACAATTACACCTATATCTTTGATCTTAGTACACAATCCATTGCCTTTCACTCTCCCAAAGCAATCGACGTTACTCCTTTGGTAAAAAAGAAACTCGGCATCAAATAATTTCAGCCGGTTTTACTCAGCTGACTATAAAACAAACGGGAATTGAGTTTCTTCAATTCCCGTTTTTCATGTACATTACGACACTTCAGGTATCTGCATTCTTTCGGAAAGTTCTTTTGCATAATTCATTTTTTTTTCCGAAATTTGCGAGCTTAAAATGTCAATTTTTAAGATCAATAAACGTGGACAAAACTAAGTACATTTTCGTTACCGGCGGGGTTACATCCTCATTAGGAAAAGGCATTATCGCGGCATCGCTGGGTAAATTACTGCAAGCAAGAGGCTTCAGGGTAACCAACCAAAAATTAGACCCCTATATCAACGTGGATCCCGGAACGCTTAATCCCTATGAACACGGGGAGTGCTTTGTAACTGTTGATGGTCACGAAGCTGATCTGGATTTGGGACATTACGAACGTTTTCTGGGCGTTGAAACTCACAAAGCCAATAATGTAACGACCGGAAGAATTTACCAGAATGTAATCAACAAAGAAAGACGGGGCGATTATCTGGGAAAAACAGTGCAGGTTATTCCACACATTACCGATGAAATCAAACGCAACATCAAATCGCTCGGTAGCAAAGGAGAATTTGATTTCGTAATTACTGAAATCGGAGGTACGGTTGGCGACATTGAATCGCTGCCTTACATCGAGAGTGTACGCCAGTTGCGCTGGGAACTCGGCAAAAACTGCCTGATTGTCCACCTGACTTACGTTCCATATCTGGCTGCGGCCAAGGAACTAAAAACAAAACCAACCCAGCATTCTGTGAAGACATTACAGGAGCAGGGAGTTCAACCTGATATTCTGGTGTTGCGCACAGAGCACAACATTTCACCGGAAATGCGCAAAAAAGTAGCTTTATTCTGCAATGTAGAACCCAATGCAGTTATGCAATCAATTGACGTACCCTCAATTTACAGGGTTCCGTTGAATATGCAGGCTGAAAAATTAGATGAAGTTGCCCTGACTAAGATGGGTTATGACTTGGCAACCACCCAACCGGCCCAAATGGAAAAATGGACTGCTTTCGTTGAAAAGCTCGAAGGAGCTAAAGATGAAGTCAGAATTGCGCTGGTAGGCAAGTACGTTCAATTACCGGATGCCTATAAATCCATCATCGAATCTCTGATCCAGTCGGCAACTTACAACGATAGAAAACTAAAACTCGAACTCATTCTTTCAGACAAGGTTAATGATGAGAATGTAGAGAAAAAACTGGCAAAAGTGGATGGAGTCCTCATCGCCCCGGGATTTGGAACGCGAGGAATGGAAGGTAAATTCAGCGCATTGAGATACGCACGTGAAAACAATATTCCCTGTCTGGGTATCTGCATGGGTATGCAAACCATGTCGATTGAATTTGCCAGGAATGTCCTGGGATTAAAGGATGCCAACAGCACAGAGATTGATGCCAATACCCCTCACAACGTGGTTGACATCATGGATGAACAGAAAAACATCCTGGATCTGGGTGGCAGCATGCGACTTGGCGCTTATCAGTGCTCAATCAAACCCGGGAGCAAAGCAGCCGCCATTTACAACCAGACAACGATTAGCGAACGGCACAGGCATCGTTATGAGTTTAACAACAAATACAAGGATGCTTTTGAAGAGGCAGGTATGATTTGTAGCGGATACAACGAGGAGTCAAATCTCGTTGAAATCATCGAACTGGAATCACATAAATGGTATGTGGGTGTACAATTTCACCCGGAATACCGGAGTACGGTGGTGAATCCTCACCCCTTGTTTATCAGCTTCATCAAAGCTTCTATTTCTAAATAGATGAAAGGTGATTATTGATTAATATTGAACCACAAAAGGCACAAAAGGAAGTAAGAAACAAGAATAAAGAACTAAAGAGGTTTGGAATGAACCCTTAAATTTTTTAATCCTTAAATTTTTAAACCATATAAGCCATCTAAGTTACATGTAAGTTATTATTCACTAATCACTCATTCACTATTCACTATAATATTTAATGTTTATCGTAAAGTATATTTAAATGGATAAGAATACAATTCTCGGATTTGTTTTAATTGCAGCCATCCTGATTGGCTTCTCGGTGCTGAACCGTCCGAGCGAGGAAGAGATTGCCCGTCAGAAAGCTTACAACGACTCAATCACCCGGGTTCAACTGGCACAACAGGAAGTCGAGAAACAAGCACAAGTTCAGCAGGACATCACGGCTGAAAATACAGCAATAGCCGGCGACTCCGCATCAATGGAAAAATTCCTGAATGCGCATGGCGATTTCAAATCTTCCGTTTACGGAGAAGAACAACTATTCGTACTGGAAAATGAATTAATTAAAATCACACTGAGCAACAAAGGAGGTAAAGTCATAGCTGCTGAATTGAAAAATTATCTTTCGCAGGATTCACTTCCTGTAAAACTTTTCAATCCTGAGGAAGCTGATTTCAGTTTCACCATGGCGTTGCGCAACAATCATATTGTCAACACCTCAGCCCTGTACTTCAAACCAATATCGGCCATTACCAAGGACGAAGCCGGCAACCAGAAAATCACATTCAGACTTCAGTCGGATGCGGATGCCTATTTCGACTTCACCTATACCCTGCCGGCCGACGATTACATGCTCGATTTCGTGGTGAGTTCGAAAGAAGTTAACACCATCATGCCCCTGGGAAGCAATTATATGATTGTAAACTGGGATACAAAAATTCGTCAGCAGGAAAAAGGTCGTCAGTTTGAGGAACGCTATTCAACACTCAATTACAAGTATGTTACCGATGACATGGAAAAACTGAGTGAAACGAAAGACGACTCCAAAAAAATATCCAACAAATTAAAATGGATTGCATTCAAAGATCAGTATTTCAGCTCCATTTTGATTGCCGGAAAAGATTTCAGTAATACCAGCTTATCGAGTAAGGTTGAACCGAAAGAAAGCAAGTACGTAAAATCTTATACAGCTGAAATGACGGTTGATTACAATCCGAATGGAAATGAGGACCTTGCTTTCAAATTCTACTTCGGCCCTAACAAATACAAAACCCTGGCAGCATACGACAAAGGTGTTCCATCGGAACAAAAACTTAAATTACGTGACCTCATTCCATTGGGATGGGGAATCTTCGGATGGGTGAACCGGTTTGCCATTATCCCGATGTTCAACCTGTTCAGCTCTTTCATCGGTAATTTCGGTATCATCATCCTACTGATGACCATTGTGATCAAAGTCGTATTATTCCCGCTTACTTACAAATCGTATGTTTCAAGCGCCAAGATGCGGGTATTAAAACCGGAAATCGATGAAATAAACGCACGCATTCCGGCCGACAAACCGGCAGAACGTCAGAAAGCAACGATGGAGCTGTACCAGAAAGTGGGTGTGAGTCCGTTTAGTGGCTGTCTCCCTACCCTACTCCAGATGCCGATTTTATTTGCCATGTTCATGTTCTTCCCATCTTCCATTGAATTAAGAGGAGAAAGCTTCCTGTGGGCAAAAGACTTATCGTCCTACGATGCGATTGTTAGCTGGGACGCCTATATACCACTTATTTCTCCATATTTCGGGAACCACATCAGCTTGTTCACCCTGCTGATGACCATCACTACCTTGCTGTCGACCAAACTGAATATGGCCAACACCGCCACTCCTGACCAACCGGGTGCAGGTATGATGAAGTGGATGATGTACCTGATGCCGATTATGTTCATGTTCATGTTCAATAGCTATGCTTCCGGTTTGAGTTATTACTACTTCATTTCAACTTTGATTTCTGTGGGACAAACCTATATAATCAGGGCTACTGTTGATGAAAAGAAATTACTTGCCCAACTGCATGCCAAAAGAGTTGCCAATGCCAAGAAACAGCCCACCAAAAAGAAAAGTGGCTTCATGGAGAGACTGGAGAAGATGCAGAAAGAGCAGGAAAAGATGATGAAGGAGAGGAGTAAGAGGAAGTAATTATTTTAGCGAATAACTAATAGCGAATAATTGATTAGCTACAATCGAAAAGCATTATCAAATATATACGCTATTCGCTATTAGTTATTCGCTATTAGTTATTCGCTATTAGTTATTCGCTATTAGTTATTCGCTATTAGTTATTCACTAAAAACATGTTTACAAAAACCATCTCAACTATTCTCACAATTACCCTGTTGCTTGCTGGTTGTCAGCAAAAAAACAGGTTTCATGTTGGTA
This sequence comes from Bacteroidota bacterium, assembly GCA_022708505.1. Lineage (GTDB taxonomy): Bacteria > Bacteroidota > Bacteroidia > Bacteroidales > Paludibacteraceae > Paludibacter. Next base: position 14,300 of record JAKIYP010000030.1, on the reverse strand, counting down.
GCTTTGAGCAACCGGTGGAAGTGAGTATTAATCGTTTTGATTTGGATTTTATTGCGCTTGACACAACAAACACTGTATCCGGATTGATTGTGCTCGGGAATAAATACCCTGCTTTTACTCCTGTTTTCTTATCTGAGGTTTTAATGATGGAGGTGACAGATACCGTTGAGAATGCCAATCAGATCAAAGCATTTTTACAGGATACTACTTTTCAGACTGTTCATCAGCTGGTAAAAACCACTTTTGATGATATAAACGCAATTGAGAAACAGTTTTCAAAAGCTTTCTCCTATCTCAGGTTATATTTTCCGGCCATTAAACTTCCCGAAATATACTTTTTTGTTTCAGGCTTTAACCAACAGTTTTTATTGACCGATTCGATACTCGGAATCGGCAGTGATCTCTACTTAGGTGCCGACTTCCCTTTGTATAAAGATATTACCCACGAATACCTGCTTTCGGGCATGCGGAAAGAAATGTTGGTACCGGATGCACTCAACACGTTACTGCACAAGCAATTTCCTTTCAGGGGTGAAGTAAATCTGCTGAATTCGATGATCTATGAAGGAAAAATCCGGTATTTATTAGAAGTACTGATACCTGATGCAAATAATGAATTAATTATGGGCTATTCGAATGCTGAAACCAGGTGGTGTAAGCAACATGAGAAAGCCATCTGGACAAGCATACTGGAACAGAAACACCTGTATACGACCGACTACATGCTGATTAACCAATACATCAATCCGGCTCCCTTCACTTCACCTGTATCTCAAGATTCTCCTGGCAGAATTGGAGTCTGGATGGGTTATCAAATTGTATCACATTACATGCGAAACAACAAACGTGTCGGTTTAGCCGAATTGATGCAAAACTTAAATCCTCAGTCTATTCTCGAGCAATCATTGTATCGTCCCTGACAACACATCAGCCAGGTGGATGCCTTTAATTGGCAATTTGTGTTTGGCGATGTAACCATTGACATTCATCAGACAAGATGCCTCCGTACTCACGATGTAAGCGGCACCTGTCTCTAACGCATGTTGCACCTTTTTCTCAGCCATGGCAGTAGAGATAGCCGTATTTTTAACTGCAAATGTTCCTCCGAAACCACAACAGGTATCGCGTTCTGCCATCTCAATCAACTCCAGTCCTTTTACCATACGCAGCAATTTGCGGGGCTCTTCTTCTATTCCATATTCACGTAAAGCAGAGCAGGCATCGTGGAAAGTTACCTTGTGGTTAAACGTGACATCCAGCTGTTCAATCTTCAGTACATTCACCAGAAAATCAGACAATTCATATATCTTGTTTTTAATATTTTGCTGTTTGAGAAGTAATTCAGGATTATCTTTAAGTATTTTCGGATAATGATACATCACAAAACCGGTACAGGAAGCAGATGGAGAAACAATCGGCATTTCATTCCCGAAATCACGTAGAAACTTACCAGCCAACTTCGCAGCCTCATCCCAGTAACCGCTGTTATAAGCCGGCTGTCCGCAACAGGTTTGCTCCGGATTGTAATGCACTGTACATCCGGCTTTCTCCAGCACTGTTACGACATTAAAAGCCGTTTGCGGATAAAGCTGATCAATAAAACACGGTATAAATAATTGAACATCCATTGTAAATATATTAGGATTTAATACCAAAAGTCAATATAAACCGGCAAATGATCGGAGAAGCCTCCAACATACTTCATGCCCGAATATGTTCTGAATGGCTTTTTGCCAAGGTATTTCATGTCATCCTCCAGCAAAAAATCAACATTGAAAATATGCACATCAGCCGGCCTTGTGTACAAGCCCTGCTGCTGATCCAGCATATACCCCGAAACAATTATCTGGTCGAGAGCACCCCACTCTGCTTCATGTTTATGCGTACCCTTTCCTTCCTTGTGCAGCGGAAACATCAGGTTATACAAATACTCCTTACGAAAAGGTTCACGCGGTTCAAGCGCCTGTAAGACATCATGCAGACTTGTATTATCCGGATAATCATTGAAATCACCCATGATCAGGATATTCGCCTTTGCATCTTTCTCCTGAATAAAGTTGACCTGCTTCCGCAGCATATTTGCTGCATCACTACGCCGGTCGGCCGATTCAAGCTCTCCACCCAAACGTGAGGGAAAATGACATACAAATACATGCAGGGTATCGCCCGACGGAATCCGCCCACAGACATACAAAATATCGCGGGTCGTGCTGTTGGGAGCATCTGTAAACCTTATCCGAAGGGGCTCATCATGCAGGACCTTAAACATCTCCGGCAAATAAAGTAATGCCACATCAACGCCCCTCGCATCAGGAGAATCGTGATGTACAAAACGATAATGCAGGTTATTTAACGGTCCCCTGACCAAATCAAACAAACCACGCCGGCTTTCCACCTCACAAAAACCAACTAAAGCGGGTGGTTCCCATGCTCCGACGGCTGCAATCACCCTGGCGATATTGTATTGTTTCCGCACATAACGATTGTAATTCCAGCCACGAATGCCTCCGGGCAGATATTCTTCATCCCGGGTGAGACTGTCATCGACACAGTCGAAGTAATTCTCAACATTGTAACACATCACCCTGAAAACTCTTTTCCCGGATTTGCCCTGTATCAAACTACCAGATTCAATAAGAAACAACAAACAAAACATCCAGATTTTCATTTTTATTTTTTCAGTTAGGTTTGCAAAGATAAAAAATACCCGGCATACACATACCAGGTATAACACGCAAAAAAGCAAAAAGATAAAACTTTATACTTTTTGATTGAATATTTACTTATTGAGCTGATTTAGGATACCATTCATACGCTCCGGCATCAGGCTGACCGTCGGCAAGGCGATTCCGGCCTTTCAAATCGAGCGGATACTGACTCGAAATCAGCGGATCGGCAACCGTATCGCGGGCCGGGGAAATAGAATCAAGCATAAAATCGAAATAGCCTTCCTTTTTATAATCGTATATATCCCTTATAAAAACAGTATCATTTTTTGCATACCAGCGAATATGCTGAAATACCGATAATTCCGAAGGTTCTGTTTTTCTGATGTAAGAATGCTGAAAGTCGCCTTTATAAAGTTCCTTGAATTTTGTCGCGAGCGTAAACTCATTGGCTGAAGTTCCGGTGATGATACAATTTTTAAACACAGTCTCCATCGCCAGGGCTTTATTCAAATCCATGAGCATCACTGCCGGTGTGTTATCCCTGTTTGTCGGGCGACCGGAACTCCGGCTGAAGAAGTTCACAATCGTGCAATGATAAAAGGCATGTTTCCCCCCGTTCAGGTACACGGTATAACTTCCGGAGTTCGAAATTTCAGAATTGGTAACCAGCAAATCACCATTTACCGCGACAATATTATAAAGTAAAAAATTATGGATAATGCTGTTGTTAATTTCCAGCGAGGGTATATAATTTCTATCTTCATTGTAAAAATACAAACCAACATATCCACTGCTCATCTGCAGATGGTTTAATACATGATTACCTGTTTTCGAAAGCAGGTAAACCCCACCCCATTGCCCTGCAACATACTTATATGGCACCGGCTTGTCATACATAATATTATCCAACCGGTCACCCCGCATCACTACCGGGCGCTCAAACGTACCTTCCGCACGTAGATTACCATAAACAATCAAATTCGCGTTATTATGAAAATACAATACTGCCCCTGCCGGCAAAGTCAGCGTAACATCCGGATTTACCCGTAAAGAGTCATAAATCAGATAGGGTTTATCAGCATTCAGTATCGTATTGCTTGTAACAACCTGACCTCTGAGCACCTCCACATCCTGACCGTAGGCCTCAAGCAATATCCGTTGATGCTGATCCTGTACATTGAAAACAATAGAATCCTGTACCAACACGGGCGTATTCACATCATTCGGATCTACTTTTACTTCAATGAAAATATACAACGAGTCTTTGGCCCGGATGGAAATGTCCCTGAAAAGATGATTAGCGCTTTTGGCTCCATCGACATTAATCCTGAAAGCGGAAGCAGCACCACCGGCTAATTTAATTTCGCTGATGTTTACTGCTTTATTTTGTCTGTTGTACACAAGAATTTTAGCCGTTGCACTGCCAATATTGCTAAAAACAGTATCAAAAGTGAGCGTATCTTTCGAAAACTGCAATACGCCACCCTGATTTTCAACCTGGAAATTATCTTCACAGCTAACAAAAGAGATAAAAAAGAGCGGCATCAGCAGGAAAAGCAAGTATGTTTTAATCTGAATCTTCATGCGGTAAAATTACTCAATATTCAATGAAAACACAACTACACGAGACAACAAGCTTGAAATGGCATTGGTATATTTGAGGTTGGTAGAAGTATCATCTGTGATTTCCTTGGGAGTTAACACATTCATACGTCCAAAGTTGAATTTCAGTTCCGGAGATAATTTAAAGAAGCGGAAATACAAATCACATCCGATTCCCGCGCTGAAATAATAATCAGAAAGGTTCAATGTCACATCCGTTTGCTCATCACGCCCCAAATCGAAATAAGTCCCGGCACCGACTTGCACATAGGGTTTAAAATTCCCGTATCTTTCAGCGCTATATCTCAGATAAACCGGAAAATCAATCGGCAGTGAAAACATATTCACCACTTTGTCATCTTCCAGCATCCCGGTAGCTACATCGTAGGTTTTAAACCGTAAATTACGTTCCCCAAGCAAGAGTGTAGGCGTAAAACGTAAATTGAAATAGCGGTGAAGCCTGAAATCGGTAATCAATCCCACCGTAAACCCGGGAACGATATTAGCCACATCAGCATAATATATTTTTCCATCCTGTACCAGCTCAGTATGCTCCACATCAAGGTCCATGTAATTGGTACCGAGCGAGAACCCGAGCCTGAACGTTTTATAATCCAGATCCGTCAGGTTGCCCTGAGCCGACAAAGCAGGTAAAATAGACAGAAATAAAAACAAGGAAAAACACTTCTTCACCATATTCTCAAGTAAATATCCAATAAAACGGCAATACAAATTTATTATTGCTGAAATCGGCACAAAAATAAGGATATATTTTGTAACCTATTAAAAATTTTCTACATTTGCAGCGCTAATTAGTACTAACAAAAAAATTTCGAAAAATGGCTTACGTAATTTCAGAAGATTGTATTGCATGTGGATCTTGCATTAGTGAATGTCCGGTTGATGCGATTTCAGAAGGTGACATCTATGTTATTGATCCTGAAGTTTGCACCGATTGCGGAACTTGTGCCGATGTTTGTCCCTCAGAAGCAATCAGTCCAGCATAATTGACGCTGTCTAAAAGAAATCGAACAGGAGGAAAATCGAATGGTTTTTCTCCTGTTTTTATTATTTGATATTTTATTTCAGTTTATGTGTGTCAATTATAAATAAGGATTTTATGCATATTAAATCCCGACAAACTAATACATGCCTCTATATAAACTATGCTGAATATCCTGTTGAAGTAACAAACAAAACAAGGAGTATTAATACTAGCATATATATGGTAGAGCACTTAGGATATATATGCTAAACAACTTACCATATATACCCTAAGTAGGGTAACATATATATGTCAGGCATAGTTTATGCTGAAGTATTTATTAGTTAAACCTGACATTCAGAATAGACTAACATGTTTCATACATTAATACAACAGTACTTATGTCCATCAATTACAAGATGATCTTTCGGGGCGACTATTTGAACCCGAATGATAAAAAGAAAACCGGTTTTTATCCACAGGTAGTTCGCAAGCGAACAGTAAGCATCAAAGACCTGGCAGAAAAGATGTCACAAGGCAAAAAAATTGGCGCGATAGAAGCAGAAGTCAATATCAAAGCCTTACTTGCCTGCATCGAATCAGAACTACTGGAGGGCAACCATGTTTGTCTGAACGATTTCGGCACGTTTTCACTCACAGCTGAATGTCGCGAAGTAAGCAACCCCGATGAAGTTCGGGCTGAATCCATATCTGTGAAACGCATCGTATTCACGCCATCGAAAGGGCTGAAACAGAATATGCGTATGGCGAGGTTTGTGAGAGGGAAAGGGTAAATATTTATTTAAACATGCGTCACAAACAATGGAATATCCGAGTGATAAATCATTTTATATGCCAGTCCGGGATTAAAGATACGTGCAAACAATTTCTTGCGTCTGGTATTGAAAGCCAGCACATCAATCTGCATTTGTTCAACAAATTCGTTGATTTTATCAGGAGAATCGGTCGATTCCACAACGGCATAATTCGTTTTCAGTTTGGGATAGTGATTGGAGAAATAAGCCTTTATGCCCGAAAGCATGATTTCATCCCACGCGTGTTTCTTATCAGCAGCATGAATAAAGCAGATTTCCAGTTCCGGATTATCGAAAGTTGAAATTACCTTATCGACGGCAATCAAATCTTTCTGATCAAAATTGGTTATAAAAGCAATCCTTTTCAAATCAGCAAATTTATCCTGTTTAATCATGATCGGGATTGCAAAAACAGGCGTTTCGCAGGACTCCATCACCTCGGCTGTAACGCTTCCCAGCAATTCGTTGGAAATTTTCTTTCCACGGGAACCCATCACCACCAGGTCAGGACTGTGCTTTTTGCAGTAATCAAGAATCTGATCTTCGGGAACACCTTCTTTCAATTCAAATCTGTATCTAATATTGGGTAGCTCACCGTTGGCAATACGTTTTTTTATCAGATTACCCATGTTCTCAACATCCGCATTCGCCGAACTGATGATGCGGCGCAACAGTTCGCTGTCGCTGATACTATAGATACTTACATCATTGTTCATGGAAATGGTAAACGCAGGCGTAAAATAAACGTAGAGAAATACAACCTCTGCACCAATGTTTTCAGCCATCTTAAAGCCGAAGTCGATGGTTTTAGGCACCTGGTCGGCAAAGTCAACCGGGATTAATACCGTTTTGGAATCGCGCACCGGTTTTTCATCTTCCCACGCCTTTTCCATTTCTTCCACGATTTTCAGGGCGCGGGGTAAATCGCTTTCCTTAATCCGCACACGAACACCAACGGCCATTTCCGGATTCTCCAGATTCAGGTTATGAATAACCGTTTCAATACCTTCTTCCTCTAATACGGTTTTTATCATTTGCGCCCTTTGGTAGGTACGAATCGCGAGGGTTACCAATTTATCTTCCATAATACAACATTTTTAAGGTGATTATTAGTTGTTTTACGCTACAAATATAACATAAATTGTTTGGAATAGGTTCGAAGTCACGAAAAATATCTATTTTTGCAATACAACAATTTTGAATCAAATTTTAACATCTACCATGGTGTGTTCAATCCCGACATTATTATCCATCAGTTTTAATCCGTTTACGCTTAACGAATTATTCGCACTGATAATCAGTTTGATTTTATTATTTATTTCCGGGTTAATTTCGGCATCTGAAGTCGCTTTCTTTTCTTTTAGTCCGCAAACCCTCGACGAACTTGAACAAAGCGACAGAAAATCTGATAAAAACATCCTGGGTCTGTTGCAACAACCTCAGAAACTGCTGGCTGCCATCCTGATAGGGAATAACTTTGTGAATGTAGCCATCATCCTTATACTGACATTGGTGACTAACCAACTGATGAATTTTGACGATGCACCTTTCCTGGGTTTTATCATCCAAACGGTTATCATTACTTTTTTACTGCTGTTACTGGGTGAAATCATCCCCAAGGTATTTGCATCGCAGGAAGGGAAAAAGGTTGCCTCATTCACGACTCCACTGTTAGTCGTTCTGTTGAAGATCTTCAAACCGGTAGTTAAGTTGCTTGTTAAATCAACATCAGCATTGAATGTAAGGCTGGCAAAACACAACAAATCCAACATTTCAATTGACGAATTATCACACGCGCTCGAGTTGACTTCCGGCAACGATGATGAAGACACCGAGATTCTCGAGGGAATCATCAAATTCGGGAACATCCAGGTGGTGGATATCATGACTTCGCGGGTCGATATTGTCGACGTGGATATCAAAACATCGTATAAAAAACTACTTGAAATTATCATCAGTTCAGGTTATTCCCGCATACCCGTGTACTCGGGCACACATGATAATATCAAGGGCATTTTATATAGCAAGGACTTGTTGCCACATCTCGACAAACCGGACTCGTTCCGTTGGCAAACGCTCATTCGTCAGGTCTATTACGTCCCTGAAACAAAAATGATTGATGACCTGTTAAGTGAGTTTCAGCAAAACAAAGTCCACCTGGCAGTTGTTGTTGACGAATACGGTGGCACCTCCGGACTGGTAACACTGGAAGACATTATTGAAGAAATTGTGGGTGACATCAGCGATGAATATGATGATGAAGAAGCCTTGTTCACCAAAATCGACAATCATACTTTTATATTTGAAGCAAAAATTCAGTTGAATGATTTCTTCAAGATAGAAGAAATTGACGAAGAAGACTTTACAAAAGTAACAGAAGAAGTTGAGACCCTGGCAGGACTGATACTCGAACTCAAAGGAGAAATACCGGCAAAAAATGAACGCATCGATTATCAGAAATATGTTTTTGAAATCCTGTCTGTTGATAACCGAAGGATTAAGAAAGTCAAACTTCACATAAAAAAAGAAGATGATGATGAGGAAGAGAATGGATAGTTTTCCGGTGATTTTTTTGTTGTTTTGCCTGTTGACTCTCATTTCTACCGGGTGTAAAAAAAACTATTATCCAAAGCCTTACGGTTACTTCAGGGTGGATTTGCCGGAACACCGTTACCATACAATTGATACGGTTTTGCCTTATCATTTTGAAATATCGGATATCGCAACAATAGAACTAAAAAAAGGAGAACAGGAAAAATACTGGATTGATATCGTTTATCCGGCTTTGAACGCAGCGATACATTGCAGTTACAAGGGAATAAATGATAATCTTTATGAGTTATCGGAGGATGCTCATCATTCGGTTTACAAACATTTGGTTCGTGCCGACGACATTACCGAGCAGGTTTTCAGCAATCCCGAAAGAAAAGTGTACGGGATTTATTATGACCTGAAGGGCAATGCGGCATCTGTTGCACAGTTTGTGCTGACAGACAGTATCAAACATTTTGTCAGGGGAGCTGTTTACTTTAACCATGTACCGAATAAAGACTCCATTGCCCCCATGTCCGATTACATCAAACACGATGTAGTCAGGTTAATGGAAAGTTTCAGCTGGAAATGAAAACAGAGCAACTAACATACAAGGGAGGTACAATATTAATTGGTGTCATGGAAGAAGACATGGAAGCCCTGACATGTCAATTAGACAATTTTGAAGCATACCGGGAGGAATTCTCTCAAATAAAAAATGAGAAAAGAAAAAGGGAATTTTTATCGGCAAGAATATTACTCAATCAGACAACAGGTTGTCAGGTAAAAGTAATTTACGATGCAAACGGTAAGCCCTATCTGGAAGACAAGAACTTTCACATCAGCATAACACACAGTAACAATTATGCTGCGGTGATTATTCATCCGGAGTTTCCGGTAGGAATTGATTTGGAAATCAGAACTGAGAAGGTAAAAACTGTATCGAAACGGTTTTTAAACGAATCAGAACAAATATTATTCAGTAAAGATACAAACACGGCAAAGGTAGAAATTGCCTGGTCGGCAAAAGAAACATTATATAAAATTATTGGAAATGAAGTGCGGGATTTTGCCGCAACATTAGAAATTTTACCTTTTACGTTAAACGATTCGGGCACTTTACATGTTTTACATGAAACCGGTTCCCGAATTTACGAATTACAATATCAACAAAATGCGCATTACACCCTTGTTTATGGGGTAGACAAAAAAATCAGATTATGAGACACAATAATATTTACCGGAAGATTCTGTTGAACAGAGAAATGGACAGAAAAATGTTTGCCATTCTCATTGATCCCGAAAAAAGTAATGGACGTCAATTTGCATCCATCATCGCGACATTGAAAATTGCTCCCCCCGATTTTATATTTGTCGGTGGGAGTCATGCTGTTAAGTCATTGGACAACATGATAGAAGTGCTGAAGGAAGAAGTCGACACTACCGTCGTTTTATTTCCGGGAGATGCTTCCCAGTTTTCTGAACATGCAGATGCCCTGTTATTTTTATCCTTATTATCAGGCCGGAATCCCGAATATTTAATCGGTCAACACATCAAATCAGCCGTAGCGATTAAGGAGTCAGATGTTGAAGTTATACCCACTGCCTATTTATTAATCGACGGCGGTAAAGTCAGTTCGGTTGAATTTATCAGCAACACGAGGGCGATTCCCCGTGACAAAAAAGAAATTGCGCTTTCAACCGCTGTGGCCGGTGAATTAATGGGCATGCACCTTACCTATCTGGAAGCGGGTAGCGGGGCTTCACAGACTGTTCCGGAGGAAATGATTTCTTATATACGCGAGTCTGTCGACACCCCCCTGATTGTCGGAGGTGGTATTACGTCAACAGAAGAAATGGAGAAAATTTATGAAGCCGGCGCTGACATCATTGTTATCGGTAACGCGTTTGAGTCGGATTTACATAAAATGGTTGATTTTGTAAAATGGGTCGAAGCTTATAACAACAAGCATAACATTCCGGGGATGGAAAACGGCATCCCCCAACATCCTGACATCATCAGTCTGTAATCATCTGAGTTTATTACGCAGGAAATGGGGTCCGGCTGATTTTACAAAGTAGACATAGGAGAACAGCACCATCAGCGTCCCGACCAGAAAAGCCAATGGCAAGCCGCCCTGAGAGTCAGCGAATCTACCTCCGAGAATTAATCCGGAACCTACGCCTAAATCCCAGCTGGTCATAAAAGTTGAGCTGGCTGTAGCCCGACGGTTGTTTGGCGCCAGATTCACAAACAAGGTGTTGTAAGCAGGGAAAGTCAATCCGTATCCAAAACCGAGTATCACCGGAATCAGAAAGAACAATACATTTACCAACTGATGGTTGTATACATTAATCCGCTGTAGCGAGGCCAACAAAAGCAGGCCAACAAAGCTAACCAGCAACCCATATTCAATAGCTTTATTCAGTCTACCTCTATCAACCATTTTCCCGGAAAACAACCGGGAAGTAATCATGCCCACAGCCAACAGGGAGAAAAACAAGCCCAGTCCGGCATCAATGCCCAGTTCTTTACCATAAATAGCCAGATAAGTCATAAACATTCCGTAAGGGACACCAGTCAAAAGCAAGGTAACACCGGCTTTAAAACCCTTGAAAAGAAAGAAACGGTCAAATCCCCGGATACGTTCCTTGTTCGGTTCAAAAAGCTTGTCTACTTTAATCAGCATCGCGAAAATAAAACCAACTAAACCGGCGACGATGGATAAATAGAAAATATACTGATAATCAACTCCTCTTTCATGCATCATTAAACTGGTCATTGGTCCGACCACCATAGCCAGGTTGTTGGCCACACCGAAAAAGCCGAGTCCCTCTCCCCTTCTTGATGCCGGAAGAATATCGACAACCAGACTATTACCGGCAGTTGTCACAAATCCGAAAGAAGCTCCATGCAACACCCTGACTAACAAAAACAGATTGACAGTAGTAACCAGCGGATATCCGATAAATGTGAGGACAAACAATAAAAATGCAATCAAATACTGAGGTTTTCGACGAAACAAATCCAGTAGAAATCCCGAAAAAGGACGGATTAACAAAGCAGCCAGGGTATAAGACGACAACACCACCCCTACCAACGATTTCGACGCATCAAAAGTATCAATCAGATACAGCGGAAATATCGGTATCAACAAATAAAAAGCAAAAAATAAAAGAAAGTTTCCCGCGCATGCACTCAGGAAACTTGCAGTCCACAACCTTTCCATATACTATCAGGCGATAAATTCCTTTAATTTCTGAAGAATGACATCCTGTAACAAACCGTTTGTCGAGACAATATCATTCCCGAAGACATAATTATCCGTTCCTTTAAAGTCAGAAACCTTGCCGCCGGCCTCTTTGATAAGCAAGGCACCGGCAGCCATATCCCAGGGTTTCAGTCCGTATTCCCAAAATGCATCGAAGCGACCACAGGCCACATAAGCCAAATCGGTAGCAGCAGAACCGATACGACGTACCCCGCGTGAATTCCGTAACATCCATTTCAGAAAGGTCATATAATCATCCAGCATATCAAAATTGGTATACGGGAAACCGGTGGCCAACAAAGAAAGATGCAAATCGCTCTTATCAGAAACCCGGATTTTTTCACCATTCAGATAAGCGCCGCCATCTTTCCAGGCATAGAAGCACTCCTGCTGACCGATTTCAAACACCACGCCCACCACCAGTTCGTTGTCTTCCATCAACGCGATGCTCACTGCATAAGTAGGAATACCCTGAATGAAATTTGTAGTGCCATCCAACGGGTCGATAATCCAGTTGAATTTATCCCCACGACTGTTGTTGGTACCTTCTTCCGCGATAAATCCGGCTTCTGGCAGCACCTTGCTTAGTTCGGCAATAATCATTTTCTCCGCTTCCCGGTCGACATAGCTTACCAGATCGTGTAACCCTTTGTGTTCCACCATCGACTGGCTAAAGCCTTTGCGTTGTTCAGCAATGAATGCACCTGCTTTTTGGGCTATTTCGCAGGTTTTGAGGCAGATATTTTTGTACATATTTTATCTAATCTAAAAGTCTCTAATGTCACCAGTCTACGGTCGTTTCGCTACCTAAGGCAGCCCCCGGTGTTGGTGGTTCACTTACACCAGCCAGTAAACTTGCTGGTTACTAAGCTTGGCTTCCTCCGGAAGCAAAACCAAACAACCCGGCTTTCCGCTTTTTACTATTTGTGCGTAAGCATTGCGCCTCTACGTTTTTCGCTTTCCGTTTTCCGTTATTCGCTATTTAAGTCCAGAAATCGCTTCTTTCAGCGAAGCAATCTTGCTTTCGGCATCTGCATGTTTTTTGCGTTCTGCCTCCACAACTTCCGGTTTTGCATTGGCAACGAATTTTTCATTGCCTAATTTCTTCATAACCGAAACCAAAAAGCCTTCCAGATAGGTAATTTCAGCTTCCATTTTCTGAATTTCCTCTTCAGCATTGATGAGATTACCCATGGGTACGGCATACTCGGTCGTTCCCACTAAGAATGAAATCGAACCGGAAGACTTTTCAGAAACACCTTCAATTGAAGTCAGGTTACACAACTTCACGATAACAGCATCGAAATCAGCATCATGTTGTCCGGTAATTTGCAAACTAAGTTGTTCCTTATTCGGGACATTCTTCTGCAAGCGAATCGTACGTACCCCGGCAATGATTTCTTTTACCTTCTCAAACTGAGTGATAAGCGCTTCATTTGCAGGTTCTGGATTCGGTTGCAAGGTCACCATGATACTTTCACCGTCTTTTCTGTCCTGCAAAGCCTGCCAAAGTTCCTCCGTAATGAAAGGCATGAAAGGGTGCAGGATTTTCAGTAACACATCGAAGAATCCCAGCGTAGCATCGTAGGTTGCTTTATCAATCGGCTGCTGATAGGCAGGTTTAATCATTTCCAGGTACCAGGAAGAAAAATCATCCCAGAACAACTTGTATACCGCCATCAGCGCTTCTGACAAACGATATTTAGAGAACAAATCATCTATTTCAGCCAGTGTTTTCGACAATTGTGAGTCGAACCATTTGATGGCAACCGCAGCTGCCTCAGGCTGAGAAATTTCTTTCACTTCCCATCCTTTTACCAGGCGAAAAGCATTCCATATCTTATTGTTGAAATTTCGTCCCTGTTCACACAAAGAATCATCGTAAGGCAAGTCATTTCCGGCCGGAGACGTAAACAGCATCCCCAGACGAACTGCATCGGCACCAAAATGTGCGATCAGGTCAAGCGGGTCAGGCGAATTACCGAGTGACTTCGACATTTTTCTACCCAGCTTATCCCGCACGATACCTGTCAGGTATACATTTTTAAATGGTAGTTTACCTTCATATTCATAGCCGGCAATAATCATGCGCGCCACCCAGAAAAACAAAATTTCGGGAGCAGTCACCAAATCATCTGTCGGGTAATAATAACGAATATCTTCATTATCCGGGTTATTAATCCCATCGAACACCGAAATCGGCCATAACCAGGAAGAAAACCAGGTATCCAGGCAATCCTCATCCTGACGCAAGTCATCGGCGCAAATCGTATAATTGACAATTTGCTTGGCTTTTTCGAGGGCTTCTTCCCTCGTTGCAGCAACCACGAAACCACCCTGCGGAAGGAACCAGGCCGGGATGCGGTGTCCCCACCACAACTGGCGGGAAATACACCAATCCTTCACATTCTCCATCCAGTGGCGG
>JAKIYP010000029.1 GCA_022708505.1 Bacteroidota bacterium | reverse complement strand
TGAGAAAAAATAATGTATTTTTGTACGATTTTTCCCGAAATCTGCTTTAAAAATAAAATATTGACGTATGCAAAAAACACTGCTTCAAAAAATAACGCCCCACCTTATTGCTGTTAGTTTATTCATAATAATCTCTTTCATATACATGAAACCGGTGCTCGAAGGCAAGCAGTTGCTCGGTCACGACTCCGAAAGCTGGATGTGCATGGCAAAGGAAACACTCGACTACAATGAAAAACACGATGATGTAACGCTTTGGACCAACTCAATGTTCGGCGGTATGCCGGCTTATATGATTACCATGCAGCAGCCCAACAACCTCATCAAGTATGTGGAAGATGTGCTGAAGGTATTTCCAATCACCGTTTTCTTCCTGATTCTGTATTTCATCGGGTTCTACATCCTGATGCTGAATTTCAAAGTGAATCCATGGCTCGCCATTGTCGGTTCGATTGCCTTCACTTTTGCTTCCTACAACCTGATTATCATCGGTGCCGGGCACAACACCAAGGCGATTGCAATCGCTTATATGGCCCCGATACTGGGTAGTATTTACCTTACTTTCAGGCAAAACAAAATTGCGGGAAGTTTACTGACTGCCTTTTTCCTGAGTCTGGGAATCCGTGCCAATCACATTCAGATTCTTTATTATGCCCTGATCATCGTTTTATTCTTTGGTGTTGTGGAATTGATTTACAGCATCCGCGAAAAGCAAATAAAATCATTTCTTCAATCGGCCGGACTGGCTATTGCAGCAGCCCTCCTTGCTGTAGGCATGAACGCGACTTCGCTGCTGACCACCAGCGAATACACCAAATACACCATGCGGGGTGAATCGAACGGACTCACCATCGACACCCAAAGTTCGCAGGAAGGATTAAACCGCGACTACATCACCCAGTGGAGTTATGGCGTAGACGAAACAATGACATTACTGATACCCAACTACATGGGTGGCGCCAGCAGCAGCAAACTGGGCGAAGACAGTCACACTGCCGAACGGATTGCCGAAACATTCGGACGCGGCAACATCGAAAAAATCATGGACGGACTGCGTTTCAGCACCTATTGGGGGACACAGCCCGGCACATCGGGACCGGTGTATCTGGGTGCAATCGTCATGCTCTTGTTCGTATTCGGGTTATTCGTCTTAGATAAAAGACTGCTCTGGTGGTTAGTTCCGATGATTATCCTTACCGTCATGCTTTCCTGGGGAAAAAACTTCCAGTGGCTGACAGACATCTTCATCGATTATGTACCGCTTTACAATAAATTCCGTACGGTATCCATGACCTTAGTGGCAGCCGGATTTGGCATTACCCTGATTGCCATGCTGGCGCTTAAAGAAGTACTGAACGCGCAAGCTGACAAAAAGAAATTTGTCAAACCGCTATTAATCAGCACAGCCATCACGGGGGGCATCTCATTGTTATTTGCTTTGATTCCTTCATTGGCAGGTAATTTTACTTCTGAGATGGATGCGCAAGTTGTTCATCAGTTTAACACTGCTTATAAGGCATCTAATGTTGATTTCTCTTTTCTGGCAGAAACGCTGCCGGCCGACCGGAAAGCCATGTTGCAGGGTGACGCTTTTCGCTCGCTCTTATTCATCGTAACCGCCGCCGCGCTAATCTGGTTTTTCCTGAAAGATAAACTGAAACAAAACTTAGTCATTGGGGCCATGGGAATACTCATGCTCGTTGATTTAGTGCCGGTGGCCAAGCGTTACCTGAACGATGAACATTTTGGTCGCAAACGCAACATCAGTAATTTGATTAAACCAACGGAAGCTGATAAGTTTATTTTGCAGGACAAAAGCGAGTTCCGCGTACTGAATCTGACTGTCAACATCTTCAACGATGCGTCTCCCTCCTACTTCCATAAAAACATCGGAGGATATCATGCCGCTAAATTGCGTCGCTATCAGGAGCTAATCAACCTGCATCTTACCAATGAAATTCAGCAACTTTACACCGTCCGTTCCTATGAACAATTCGACTCGCTCGCGCAGCAACTGGGCGTACTGAACATGCTGAATATGAAATACATCATCATGGATCCGAACAGTCAGCCGCTACTGAATCCCTATGCCAACGGCAATGCCTGGTTCGTGAACAAGATTGTGGAAGCAAAGAATGCGGATGAAGAAATGCTGCTGCTGGGTAAAATAAACACCAAAACAGAACTGGTAATCGACAAAGCGGTGATGCCGGAAAAATTAACAGCCGGCAATCCGGTTGAAACCGATTATATCCGATTGAAATCATACAAACCCAATCACTTAGTGTACGATTTCAGCGCTCAAACCGATCAGGTTGCTGTTTTCTCCGAGATTTTCTACGACAAAGGATGGAATGCCTATATCAACGGAGAAGAAGCTCCCTATTTCAGGGTAAATTATCTGCTTCGGGCCATGCAGTTGAAAGCCGGGAATTACCAGATTGAGTTCAAATTCGAACCTGAATCGTACAGTCTGGGTAATACAATCGCGTTGATATCTTCTCTGCTGCTGATTGCATGCATCGTGTGGTTTTTCATCCGGAAGAAAAAGGAGCTAAATAAATAAACAGCATTTACTCGTATTAAAAGCCTGTAAATCCTGACTAATAAAAAGTTAATTTAAATATCTATGAACGACGAAAGTAAAAAAGGTAAATATCGTGTCGGTAACGTACACTTCACGTCCACCATCAGCATGTCGCTGGTCTTGTTTTTAATCGGACTGGTTTCGCTGCTACTTTTTGTAGCACGTGATTTAGGAACGCAAATAAAAGAAAACATTAGCTTGTCAGTGGTACTAAATGAAAACATTACTGCTGCCAGCACTACCAGAATTCATCAATACCTCGAAAAATCAAAATTTGTAAAATCAGTCAAGTATATCTCTAAAGAAGATGCACTGAAAGAACATATCAAGACGATGGGCGATGATCCGGAGAAATACTTAGGATATAACCCGCTGATGGCTTCTTTCGAAATCAAACTGAAAGCAGATTATGCTAACAAAGACAGCGTGGATGTGATAGAATCAAAATTGAAAGTTTTCGAAGGAATTAACCGGATAGCCTACCAGAAAGACATTGTAAACATGGTAAATGACAACATCGCCCGCATCAGTTTTATCCTGCTGGCTGTTGCCACTTTGCTAATGCTGATTTCAATTACGCTGATGAACAACACCATCCGCGTGTCTATCTATGCCAACAGATTTCTGATTAACACCATGAAACTGGTAGGCGCCACGCCCTGGTTTATCCGTAAACCCTACATCATCAGGGGCATGACCAACGGATTTCTGGCCTCACTCATTTCGCTGGGTATGCTCGGGATTATGTTGCTGTATATCAGAAACAACATCGGACTTAACTTATTTACCCTGCATACCACCACATTAATCGAGGTATCAGGAATTGTCATCATACTGGGCATCGTATTAACAGCCTTATCTTCGTATTCGGCAGTTGGGAGGTATCTGCGCATGCAGACGAATGATATGTATTTTGTTTAGTGGATAGCAACTAAGTGAAGGTTCATGGGGGTTGCTTCGCTGCGCTCGCAATGACAGTGGTTAGTTTAAGTGTTTAATAGTTTAATAGTTTAAATCATACTAATGTCCGGAGTCTGGAGACTGGCGACCGGAGACTTATTAAAAATATGGAAAATAAAGAAAAATTTACGCTTGGGAAAACCAATCTGGTTCTCATCGCTATCGGGTTTATCATCATCGTGGTCGGTTTTTTACTGATGACGGGTTCGCCAACCGAACTGGAGTTCAATCCCGACATTTTCAGTCACAGACGCATCACTGTGGGACCGATGATTTCATTTTTTGGGTTTGTATTTATCATCTTTGCTATCCTTTTTAAATCCAAATCCAAATGAGTTTATTCGAAACGATTATCATCGCCATTGTTGAAGGTCTGACTGAGTTTCTGCCTGTATCATCCACCGGTCACATGATTATTGCCCAAAATCTATTGGGCATGGAAAGTTCTGATTTTGTGAAGGCATTTACCGTTAACATCCAGTTTGGCGCCATTCTGTCGGTAATCGTTTTATATTGGAAAAGATTCTTTCAGTCCATGGATTTCTACTGGAAATTACTGATAGCCTTTTTGCCGGCGGCAGTTATTGGTTTCTTAGCGGGAGATTTTATCGACTCATTGCTTGAAAATATCTGGGTAGTAGCTATTATGCTCATAGTGGGTGGCGTATTCATGCTTTTCGTGGATAAATGGTTTAACAAAACCGATGAAAATCAGGAAATGAACTGGAAAAGGGCGCTGAAAATCGGTTTTTTCCAGTGCATCGCCATGATTCCCGGCGTTTCCCGTTCGATGGCCACCATCGTAGGAGGCATGAGTACCAAATTAAGCAGAAAAAATGCGGCTGAATTTTCATTTTTTCTGGCAGTGCCAACGATGGCAGCAGCTGCAGGATACAAATTGCTGCAATTAATCAAAGACCCTGCAGCCTCAAGCATGCTGACGGAGAATCTGACTACTTTATTGATTGGAAATGTAGTAGCATTTATCGTGGCCATGGCTGCTATAAAATTCTTCATCAGCTTTCTTACGAAATATGGTTTTAAGGCATTCGGATATTACCGGATTTTAGTGGGTGGAATCATCCTGGTATTGCTGTTGGCAGGACAAAATTTAAGTATGGTTTAAACTGAACAAAAATTCGACATTATTGTTAATTCAATAATTATATTTACCTTTGCCTGAATTATTTAAGGGACATTTTTGGAATGATTACAAACAAAAACAGCAATTAACGACCTTTGAACGCAAAATTTGTATATGAAATACTTATCGGCAGCTAATTTTTTTTCTGTTTTTCGTCGTTTAATAGTAGTGTTAACACTGCTGTGCTTTGTATTTCCTATGGAAGAACCTTTTTCAGGGAGTATCTCTCCCGGCCTCCCCGACCCCGGAGGTAATATTGATGACTCCTGCGAAGATGATATTGTCTTCCTCCCGGTGCCGGATGGTTTATGGTATATGATTTTCCTTTCATGTATATATGCATTGATTAAAATATTCAGGGGAAGATTAAAGGGAAAAAGAGTTTTGAAACAAATTACGAGCATTTAAATGAATTTTAGTGAGGGAGAGGTATTGTATGTAAACAAACCTTTGCATTGGACATCATTTAACGTGGTGAACCGCATCAGGTGGAAAATCAGAAAAACACTCAAAATAAAAAAAATTAAAGTCGGACATGCCGGGACACTTGATCCCTTAGCAACGGGGGTCATGATTATATGCACCGGTAAAGCGACCAAATTAATTGAGAATTACCAGTATCAGACTAAAGAGTATATAGCAACGTTAGAACTTGGCGCTACAACTCCTTGTTTTGACAAGGAATTACCTGTTGATGTGACTTATCCGATAGATCATATCACACCGGAGCTTATTCAAAAAATAATTCCTACCTTTACAGGCGAAATCTGGCAGGTTCCTCCTGTATATTCCGCGGTTAAAGTCGATGGAAAAAGAGCTTATGATTACGCACGTGAGGGACAGGATGTTGATTTGAAGTCAAAATTACTGGTAATTGACGAAATTGAGGTGTTGGATTTCACACCTCCTTTACTAAAAATCAGGGTGGTTTGCAGTAAAGGAACTTACATCAGGGCATTGGCAAGAGATATCGGGATGGCACTACAAAGCGGCGCTCATTTAGCGTCGCTCGAACGTACCCGTATCGGTGATGTGCGTCTCCATGATTGTATGGAAATCGACGAACTGATTGAACACATTGAAAATGAATTATTAAAGGACAGGGATATGGCTACAGAGTCGGCTGTATCCGATAAAATGTAAAAAAGATGAAGTTATCAAAATTCAAATTTAAATTACCGGAAGAATTAATTGCTCAATATCCTTCCAGACACCGTGATGAATCCCGGCTGATGGTTATCGACAAGAAAACGGGCAATATTGAGCACCACGTATTCAAAGATGTTATCAATTTCTTCAATGAAAATGATTTGTTTATTTTTAACGACACGAGAGTTTTTCCTGCCAGGATGTATGGCAACAAAGAAAAAACCGGCGCTCAGATTGAAGTATTTTTGTTACGGGAACTGAACCGTGAAATGCGTTTGTGGGATGTTTTGGTAGAACCGGCAAGAAAAATTCGCATCGGGAACAAACTTTATTTCGGTGAAGATGATTCGATGGTTGCCGAAGTAATCGACAATACCACATCACGCGGACGCACCCTGCGTTTCCTGTTTGACGGGACACACGAAGAATTCAAGAGAAATCTGCACCGCTTAGGAGAAACACCGCTTCCCCGCAACATCAAAAGGCCGGTTGAACCGGAAGATGAAGACCGTTTTCAAACGATCTTTGCTAAAAATGAAGGCGCTGTTTCAGTGCCTGCTGCCGGGATACACTTTAGCCGCGAGCTCCTGAAGCGCATGGAAATCAAGGGAATTCAATCCACATTCCTGACCTCGCACATGAGCTTAGGTAATTTCCGCGAAATTGACGTGGAGGACCTTACCAAGCACAAAATGGATTCGGAACAAATGCTCATCACCCCTGAAACGGCTGAAACAGTCAATAAAGCCCATGATGAAGGTAAAAATATCTGCGCGGTGGGAGTTACGGTCATGCGCGCGCTTGAGACAGTGGTGGGAACAGAAGGTAAAATCAAACCTTTTGACGGATGGACTAATAAGTTCATTTTCCCTCCGTACGATTTTACCACGGCAAACTCCATGATTACCAATTTCCACATGCCCTATTCTACGTTGCTGATGCTTGCCGCTGCATTCGGTGGCTATGACGAAATTATGCATGCCTACGAGGTGGCAATCAAAGAAAATTACCGGTTTGGCGTGTATGGAGATGCGATGCTGATTAAATAACTAATAGCTAATAACGAATAGCTATTAGCTATTAGCTATTCGCTTATTAAACGGTCATAATCTCCTTCTCTTTCGCTGCGAGCATTTCATCGACCTTACGAACGTACTTGTCATGAATTTTCTGGGCTTCGTTTTCAGCATCCTTCTCCACATCTTCGGGAAGTCCGTCTTTAATCATTTTCTTCAATTTATCGATGGCATCACGGCGGGCATTCCGGATGGATATTTTGGCTTCCTCGCCTTCATGTTTTGCCTGCTTTGCCAATTGTTTACGTCTTTCTTCAGTGAGAGGTGGAATTGACAAGCGAATGACTTCTCCGTTATTCATCGGCGTAATACCGACATCGGAATTTAATATCGCCTTTTCAATTACGGGCATCATGGCTTTTTCCCATGGTTGAACCGTGATGGTCTTGGCATCGGGCGTTGTCACGGTAGCCACATTCGAAAGAGGCACTTGTGAGCCGTAATAATCGACCCTGATACCGTCCAGAATACGTGGATTTGCTTTCCCGGCACGAATGTGAGCCAATGATTCATCCAGAAACATCAGCGCTGCTTCCATATTTTCTTCAGCCTGATTCAGAATTGGTTTTACGTCTTGCATATGTTTTTGTTTTATGTTTTATTTTTGTCACCGGTCTGTCATTGCGAGCGCAGCGAAGCAACCCCCTAACCCATGTTTCCGCTCTCCGTTTTCCGCTATTCGCTATTCGCTATTCGCTATTCGCTATTCGCTATTTGGGCGTAAGCGTTACGCCCCTACGGTTTATTTTTTTACTAATGTGCCGATTTTCTCTCCTAACATGACTTTTTTCAGATTACCGGGTGTATCCATATCGAATACATAAATAGGCATGTTGTTTTCCTTGCACATGGTCGTCGCTGTGAGATCCATCACCTTTAGATTCCGGCTATAAATTTCATCGTAGGTGATTTCGTCGAACTTAACAGCATTCGGATCTTTTTCCGGATCGGCGGTATATACACCATCCACACGGGTTCCTTTCAACATCACATCAGCTTCAATTTCGATTGCCCGCAAAGAAGAACCGGTATCTGTTGTGAAGAATGGGTTTCCGGTTCCTGCTGACAAAATGACTACCTCTCCACTTTCAAGCGCCGCGATGGCTTTTTGTTTGCTATAGAACTCTCCCACCGGCTCCATGCGAATGGCAGTCAATACTTTCGATTTAACGCTAGCCGACTGTAAGGCTGAATTGAGTGCCAATCCGTTTATCACCGTTGCCAGCATGCCCATCTGATCACCCAGTACCCGGTCCACTCCTTTCGAAGTTCCGCTGAGTCCCCGGAAGATATTACCACCCCCGATTACAATCCCGACCTGCACCCCCATGGCAACAATCTCTGCAATCTGGGATGCATACTCAGTCAGGCGATTTTCATCTATGCCATATTGTTTTTCTCCCATCAGTGATTCCCCACTGAGTTTCAATAATATTCTTTTGTAGATCATGGGTGGTTATTTTTTTTAGCAAAAATAGACAATTTGTGTTAAACGAGCAAATCGTTTTTTTATCAAAAAAAATTTGGAAAACACAAAGTTTTGGGTTACTTTTGCACAAACCAAAAAAAAATGTGCAGCATTTTATTCATTATCATTACTTAAAAACCAATTTTACATGAATCCCATCGTCATCAGCAGCCACGCAGATTTTGAACAATATGTAGGTAAAGAAATCGGAGTATCAGACTACATCAAAATAACCCAGAACCAGATTAACATGTTTGCTGATGCCACTTTAGATCACCAGTGGATTCATGTCGACGAAGAACGGTGTAAAAATGAAAGTCCATTCAAGACTACAATTGCACACGGTTATCTGAATCTTTCGGTACTCCCTCACCTGTGGGAACAAATAGTCGATGTTCAAAACTCGAAGCTCACGGTTAACTACGGCATTGAGAAACTCAGATTCGGTCAGGCAGTCACCGTTAACAGCGAAGTAAGGGTACGTTGCAAATTGCTTTCACTTGTAAACCTCCGGGGAATTTCGAAAGCCGAAATCCAGGCGGTTCTTGAGATAAAAGACAGTAAAAAACCTGCATTCGACGGCACCATCGTATTTCTGTATCATTTCATATAATATCTTTTATTCGACAAATAAGAACAGACAGGAATTCACGTTCCTGTCTTTTTTTTGCATTTCCGTGTCATATTATCTGCAATATTGTCAGTTGAATTTCATTTTTACCCGGTGGCATACGCTTTGTAAAAACACCTGCGTCGACATCAGACGAATAAATTAAAAAACTAACATATTATACATTCAGACAATGGGAAAAATTATTGGAATTGACTTGGGAACCACAAACTCTTGTGTTTCCGTAATGGAAGGTAACGAACCAATCGTTATCACGAACAACGAAGGAAAACGCACAACTCCTTCCGTGATCGGCTTTGTCGATGGCGGAGAGCGCAAGGTAGGTGACCCTGCTAAACGTCAGGCCATTACCAATCCGACTAAAACCGTTTTCTCCATCAAACGTTTTATGGGTGAAACATACGACAGACTTGCAAAAGAAATTACACGCGTTCCTTATAAAGTTGTGAAAGGCGATAATAATACACCGCGTGTGGATATCGACGGCAGACTGTACACTCCACAGGAAATTTCTGCTATCATCCTTCAGAAAATGAAAAAAACAGCTGAAGAATACCTGGGACAGGAAGTGACTGAGGCGGTAATTACCGTGCCGGCTTACTTCAATGACTCACAACGTCAGGCTACCAAAGAGGCCGGCGAAATTGCTGGTCTGAACGTTCGCCGTATTATCAACGAGCCGACTGCCGCTGCATTAGCTTATGGTTTGGACAAAACCAGCAAAGACATGAAAATCGCCGTGTTCGACTGCGGTGGTGGTACACATGACGTATCAGTTCTCGAATTGGGCGATGGTGTGTTTGAGGTAAAATCGACAGACGGAGATACTCACTTAGGAGGAGATGACTTTGACCACAGAATCATTGACTGGTTGGTACAGGAATTTAAGAACGAAAATGGCGGCATCGATTTAAGCAAAGATCCGATGGCGTTACAGCGTTTGAAAGAAGCTGCCGAAAAAGCAAAAATTGAACTTTCAAACACCACTTCTTCAGAAATTAACCTGCCGTATATCATGCCGGTAGATGGTATTCCACGTCACCTGGTGCGTACCCTGACCCGTGCCAAATTCGAACAATTGATTGATGACTTGATTCAACGTACCATCGAACCTTGTCGCACTGCATTGAAAAATGCCGGACTGACAACCAAAGACATTGACGAAGTGATCCTGGTCGGAGGTTCTACCCGTATCCCGGCTATTCAGGCTGCTGTTGAGAAATTCTTCGGCAAAGCTCCTTCCAAAGGGGTGAATCCTGACGAAGTAGTGGCTATCGGTGCTGCAATCCAGGGAGGTGTTCTTTCGGGAGATGTGAAAGATGTGTTGTTACTCGATGTAACTCCGCTGTCGCTGGGTATCGAAACCATGGGTGGTGTCATGACGAAACTGATTGAATCCAACACGACTATACCGAGCAAAAAATCGGAAACATTCTCTACTGCTGCCGATAATCAACCTTCTGTTGAAATTCACGTGTTGCAGGGCGAACGTCCGATGGCTAACCAGAACAAATCACTGGGACGCTTCCACCTGGATGGTATCATGCCTGCCCGTCGTGGAGAACCGCAAATCGAGGTTACTTTCGACATCGATGCCAACGGTATTCTGCATGTATCAGCAAAAGATAAAGCTACCGGCAAGGAACAAAGCATCCGTATCGAAGCTTCTTCAGGATTGAGCGACGCTGAAATCAAACGAATGAAAGACGAAGCTGCTGCCAACGCCGAAGCCGACGCCAAAGAAAAGGAAAAAATCGATAAACTGAACCATGCCGACAGTCTGATCTTCCAAACTGAAAAGCAATTGAATGAAATTGGCGATAAGATTCCGGCAGACAAGCGAGGTCCGATTGATGCCGCTTTAGCTAAACTGAAAGAAGCTCACAAATCACAGGACATCGCAGCCATCGATGTTGCAACCAACGAACTGAACACGGCCTTCCAGGCTGCCAGTCAGGACATGTACAACGCCCAAAACGCCCAACAAGGAGGTCAGGCCGGCCCACAGGACTTCGGCGGACAGCAATCACAAAGCGGCGGCAAACAAGACGGTGATGTGACGGATGTGGATTTTGAAGAAGTGAAATAAAAACTTTTGAACCACAAAAGGCACAAAAGATAACATAAGTTTAAAAACAAAAAGCCAATCTGAGTGAAATCAGGTTGGCTTTTTGTTTTGCGAACTTAACCCTTTTCGTCATTGCGGGCTTCATTCATTGCGTCATTGCGGTCCTCATTCATTGCGTCATTGCGGTCCTCATTCATTGCGTCATTGCGGGCTTGACCCGCAATCTCCTCATAATACGCTCGTATCGACTCTATAAATTCTTTCGTTACCCCTATTTCTTCAGACAAGTCATTCCATACTGGATTTTCTTTGTTTACCAATACATTTTTCCATTCTCTTTTCCAATTTTTCAATTGTTTTTCACGAGCAATGGCATCAATTACTAAATCGTAGGCTTCAAAATAAACCAGCTTATCGCAATTGTATTTGTAGGTAAAACCCTTATTGATTTTTAATTTATGTTCTGCTACACGGCGTAACAGATTATTGGTAACCCCAATATAAAGTACGTTGTTATGCGTGTTGGTAATAAAATAAACAAAGGCAGTTTTTTTCATGTTATGTTTTTCTTATTGTTAAGGAGATTGCGGGTCAAGCCCGCAATGACTTTCGCACAGACGATCAAGCCTGCAATGATGAAAAGGATGAGACCCCCCCGCAATACGAAATGAATGAGGCCTGCAATGGCTAACTGAAAAATCATATAAAAAAGCAGCCCCTCTTTCAAGTGACTGCTTTCCTTATTTTTCGTGGAGATTACCGTTCCACAAATTAAATTTAGCACCGTTTCAATCAGTTTTATTTCTGCCTGATTACTAACAATATAAGATACTAACAGTTTAGAAAAATATAATACAATTTATTAGGATATATTAAATTTAGTCCCTATATTTGCAAAGTAGGGACTAAAATATATTCACCATGGCGAAGTTTAACATTAAGTACAAAACATTATTTTTCCCCGATAAGGAGGGAACTAAACAAACCGGTTATAAACCTGATGGGAAATTAAGAATCCGATTGCGTTGGCCGGATAATGTCGTAAATTTTAATTTGGGTTATCGGGTTGAACTTGCTAAATGGGAAGCGGATGCCCAAAGATGCACTTCGGGGACTTCACACGGCGTTAAAAAGGTAACAGCTAAGGAAATCAACTCAGAAATACAAAGGGCTGAGGATGCCATTTATGACATATTTAGAGCCTTTGAATTAAAAAAGGTACAACCAACGGCCGACATGGTAAGAAATGAATTTAACAGCCGGATGGATCGAACTGCAAAAAGTCAAAAAGCGGAAAAAACCTTGTTTGATTATTTTGATGAGTTTGTATCTCAGAAAGGATTAGAAAATAATTGGAAGTATGCGACATTTCAGAAATTTGATGCAGTTAGAAACCACCTGAAAGCATTTGATGAGCAACTAACATTTGAGAAACTCACTGAATCCGGATTAAACAATTATATCATATTCCTGAGGGATAAAAAGGGAATGAGAAACACCACCTTATTAAAACAGCTTGCTTTTTTAAAATGGTTTTTGAGATGGGCGGCCGGAAAAGGATATAACACAAATTTAGCATTTACAGCATTCAACCCAAAGATGCCAAAAGCCGAAAAGAAAGTTATTTTTCTGAACTGGTCGGAGTTGATGACAGTTTATAGTTTTGACTTTACCCGGACAACCGAACCACTGGCAACAGAAAACATAAAAGCACTTGAAAAGGTGAGAGATGTATTTTGTTTTTGTTGCTTTACTTCGCTAAGATACTCAGATGTTCAGAACCTGAAACGATCCGACATTAAAGATGATGAGTTTACAATAACCACAGTTAAGACAGGGGACACGCTCACAATAGAACTAAACAACTATTCAAAAGCAATACTTCAAAAATATGCTGATCAGATTTATCCCGGAAACAAAGCTTTACCAGTTATAAGCAATCAAAAAATGAATGATCATCTAAAGGATTTAGGCCGGATTTGCGGACTGGATGAACCAATCACACAAACATACTACAAAGGATCAACCCGGATTGATGAAGTGATGCCTAAATATGAATTATTGGGTACTCATGCCGGCAGGCGGACATTTATCTGCAATGCCTTAGCGTTGGGAATTGCACCACAAACGGTAATGAAATGGACAGGCCATGCAGATTATAAAAGCATGAAACCCTATATTGATATCGCTGATGCCGAAAAGAAAAAAGCAATGAGTTTGTTTAACCGATAAAAATTTGAAAAATGGAAAAATTTGAAATTTTAGAAGATTTTGAATCATTTAAAAATATACAGTTTGTCAAAAAGCACCCCGAATTTAAGAAAACTGTAATAGATTTGTTATTGTATGATGAAGACGAGTTGTTTGATTTTCTTTCGTCTAAAATAAATGATGAAATTTATGTAGTAAATTTAATGAAATATATTTCGGGATATGTGTGTAAACTGAATGAAGAAAATGATGAAAAAGAAGCAGATACAAAAACTTTACTGGCTGCCCAATTGTATTATAGATGCGTAGATGCAATAAATTCTATCAATGATAAAACATCCGGCATTGAACAAGCTAAAAATGTATACTCCCAAACTGATAATTCAAAAGTGGAAACAGAAGTCAAAACATCAAATGATCTGATTTGTGATAAAAAGCTATTACAAAAACTACATGCTGAATTTGATGATAAAAACATTTGGGAAAGCATGGACTTTGATGATTTTCTTGATTATATGAGAGTTGAACCGATTGGGAGCATTAAACTTAAATGTACAAAACAAAATTTTGCAAAGTGGTTGTGTGAACATATCGAAGATGTAAGAAATGAAGAGCTGATCCCGGATATTGGCAAATGGTATAAAAAGATTAGAGGCGTGAATGTGAATTATTCTACACAGAAAAATATAGCTATAAAAAAGCAAAGATAAAACAGTGATGAATGATATTTTTAACGAATGAATGAAAAATAGCTAAACTAATTTAGATAGTAATTATCAGATAACTATATTAACAAAACATAAAGTTTTTGCGCTCACTTTTAAAGGTCTATAAATTAATCATTTATAGACCTTTTTTATTTGCTGATTAATCAAAATTAGTTTAACAACTATCAAAAAACTATCTTTTTATTGAATTAAATTTGTGAGGAAAGCAACCGGAAAGGCTGCAAACTATTCCGGTCGGCCGATTTGCAGCGGTCGAAGCTTTCCAAAATTTCAAAACAATAATAAGATGATTACTTCAATCACAAATGAAACCCCGTTAGCCATGCTAACAGTCGGCCAGTTTATGGAGCTGGTGAAAGCTAACACAGCAACAGAAACAGAAACACAAATTGCAGAATCTGAAAAGGTTTTTGTTTACGGCTTGCGTGGAATCAGAAAACTGTTTAACGTGTCACATGCCACAGCACAAAGGTATAAGGACACTATTATTAAAGATGCCGTAATGCAACAGGGTAGAAAAATTATCACTGATGCAGATTTGGCGCTGGAGTTATTTAATTCTAAAGGTAGGAGGGATTAATATGAAAAAAGAAACAGCCACCCCCGAAAGGGCAGCCATTAAAAACCAATACAAAGATAGTCAAATTTCTGAATATCTGACTGTTTCAACCGGGAAAGGAGGGCAACATGTTACATATTTATGAAAGCTATGAGGTTGAGCGGTTGCGTAAATTAATAGCCGATAAAGAAAAGTATTTAAACACCCTCGCAGCAACCGAAAAGAAAATAGCCTATCAGATGACACAAAGGGAAATAATGTTCCTCAAAAATGACATATTGCCGATTATGATGAGTAGTACAATGATTGTTCATTCTGAATTTCTAAAGTACGCTTTAAAATGTTTAGATGCAGCGTTTAAATTCAAATGTAACGGCCTGTTATTCTATCAACCACTTGATGATCAATACAAAGATTATCCGGTTATTGGAGTTGCAAACCCCCGACAAAATCAAAAGTTTGGAACACCCGGAGCAATGGAAATTTTTATTGACAACATGGATGGGAACGGATGCAGAGTAAAACCCTTTAATTTGCCAATAGAAATATGAATACAAATGAATCAATACCGGTTTACGATTATTCAACACCGGTACAGAAAAAGGATAAAATTGATATTTCTAAATATATACTTGATTATTTTATGGAAATACCTGATCCCGTACCAATCATTAAGCAGGGGAACACCCTTGTTTTAAGTCGTGGAAATTTGAGCGTAATAGCTGGAGCACCTAAAACCCGAAAATCAATGTTTGCGGCCGCACTGGTTGCATCATTTTTCGGGAATAATACATTTGGCCTAACTGGATGCGTAAACGGCGGGAAATGCCTTTTATTTGACACTGAAAGCAGCCAAAGCCATACAATGAAGCAGATGAAGCGGATTTATTCATTACTCGGCTGGGAAAAACCAAATTCAAATTTAGTTGTTTTTCATTTACGGGAATGTTCAATAGATGAGCGAATCGAAATAATTAAACAATCTATTGATTTATTTAAACCGGACTGGGTAATTATTGACGGGCTGTTAGACCTTGTTAATTCTGCAAATGATGACACGGAGACAAACTTGTTAATCCTGGAGTTAATGCGAATAACAAGCGTTTACGATTGCCATTTAACTAACATTCTGCATACCGGAAAATCAAACGGCGGTCAGATGCTCGGATGGCTCGGATCATACGCACAGCGGAAAGCGGAAACAGTGTTTCAACTGGTAAAAGATGGAGACCTAACAAAGGTACAGCCGGCCGAAACCCGAAATGTAGCATTTGAAGAGTTTAGTTTTCTGATTGATGAAAATGGAATCCCTTATTACAATGGAGTTGTAACCCGGATGAGTAAGCAGGAAAAGAAAGTTTATGATATGAAGCTATCTTTTACAAAAATACTTGCACCCAATAAAATACTAAATTACGAAGCGTTAAAGCTTGAATATAGTGAGATTGCCGGCGTTGGGAATAGGACAGCAGCAAGCCATATTTCACAAATGAGAAATGAAAACTTTATTAGGAAAACAGACAACGGAGGTTACTGTTTAACTAAGGTTGAAAATGAGTAGTGCAAAGGTAGTGCAGCAGTGCATATATTACTATATGCACTTTGCACCTTGCATGCAGGATGCCTGAAATGTAGATGCAATAATTGCACCTTTATAAATAGCTATATTTCAGCATATTATAAAATTTAGTGCAATTTGTCAAAAATTCAGTTGCACCACATATAAAAACAAGCTAAAAATCAATAGAAAATGAACTATTATAGAAAAAAACAATCAATGTATATTCTAACATCATGCGAGATTTACACTTCCCTGATAGAATTAAACTACTTGATAGATGATTTATTTGAAAAAGGTAATTCACGAAAATTAATGATGTTAAGAGATAAAATAAACAATCTCATTGCTTATGTTGAAAAATTGCCAGTATATGGAAAGCCGGGAACAAGTAGAAAGCCTAAAGAATCAATTTACTACAAAGATAAGACCTATATAATTGATGGATTAAAAAAACTCTATTGGGATTTGAACGAAGCATTCAGAACCGGTAAAGGTAGAATACTGAAAGGAGCGGATTTATTAGAACAGGTTTTTGAACTGAGAAAATACATTTATTTAATCCCGGTATATCAATATAACAATGAGAATGAAAATGAGAAAGCCGAACAATTATCACGTGTGTTTGTTGAGTTGAAAAAAAGCAGAAAATATAAACTAACTTTGATGAATGGCTCGCACGTGTGAGATGGATTTATCCTATAGTACTAATTAACAGGGATTTATATTTTTAAGTCCCTGTTTTTTATGGTTTTTCAGTACGGATTTTGTTGATCCGGGATAAAATCAGCCCTTTACAAATTATTTATTTAATAATTCCATGTATTTATTATATAAAATCAGTCAAAAAAATAAGGGACTAAAGCGAAAATAGTCCCTTTTTTAGTCCCTATGAATTTTAATCAACTGATATTCAATATATATTGTGGAGATTACCGGACTCGAACCGGTCACCTCGACACTGCCAGTGTCGCGCTCTAGCCAGATGAGCTAAACCCCCGCTTTTGATTTTGAAATTGCGGTGCAAAGATAAGCAAGTTTTGGAAATTTTACCTACATTTGTGGAAATATTTCTAAATTTATATTCCTTCATGCTGATTTATAATATCACTTTTTTAGTGGCTGATAAGGTTTCCGATCAATGGGTACAATGGGTAAACAATTCGCATATACCGGAGATGGTCGCGTCGGGTTATTTCACGGAACCACGACTGGCAAAAGTGTTAAGCGATCATGGGCAGGAAGGAACTTCCTATTCTGTTCAGTATCACGTTGCTGACATGCAGGAACTGGGCGCCTGGCACCGGAAATTCGGCTCGGCTATGGAAAGGAATTGTGCCTCGCTGTTCGGAGAGGATGTTTTATTGTTCACCACCGTGTTGGAACTTATCAAATGAAGGATAATCAGGAAAAAATTATATTGGGAATCGACCCGGGTACAACCATCATGGGATACGGACTGCTGAAAATATCAGGAAATAAAACCACGATGATGGCCATGGGGGTGCTGGATTTGAAAAAATACAAGGATCATTATGAAAAGCTGGGAAGAATTTTCAACCGGACGCTGTCGCTGATTGATGAATTCAAACCGGATTACCTGGCTATCGAGGCTCCTTTTTTTGGAAAAAACGTACAATCTATGCTTAAACTGGGACGTGCACAGGGTGTGGCCATGTCGGCGGCACTATACCGGCAAATTCCCATTACCGAGTATGCCCCCCTGAAAATCAAGATGGCCATTACCGGTAACGGAAACGCTTCGAAAGAACAGGTAGCCGATATGCTCCGCCGCTACCTGAATATCCCTGCCGATCAAATGTTGCCACAATTAGACGCAACCGACGGACTGGCCGCTGCCTATTGTCATTTCCTCCAGCTCGGTAAACCCGAATCGGTGAAAGCCTATCGGGGCTGGAAGGATTTCGTGGCAAAAAATCAGGAAAAAGTCATCAAAAGAGATGACAAATAAAATCGTAGCTTCGCATTAAAGCGAACACAACTGAAATAAAAATTATCAATACAAATATCCCCAGCAAAGGCTGATTCGGATTCTTTGCTCTCATTTCTTCCAGCTGTCTCACCCAGTAATGCTTTCCTTCCTGTTCGAAATTAAACATATCGTAATGATAGGTCACCCAGTATGTCCAAATGGCAGACAAATACAAAACAAGTAACAAAACAAGTCCGAAATAAGCCAGTATTTTTGAAATCAGCATTTCGATATGTTCTTTTGTACTGAATTGCAGGTAATCTACCCTATCCGTCAATATTCCAATTTCTTTATTGAGCTTATCCAATTGTTCTTTTTTCGATAGCTGATTTTCCTGAATTTGTTTGTTAATCAAATCAATCGCGTAATCAGCTGCCTCTCTTGATACAAAATATCTATCTTCCGGTAAATCATTTAGAGTAAAA
This sequence comes from Bacteroidota bacterium, assembly GCA_022708505.1. Classification (GTDB taxonomy): domain Bacteria; phylum Bacteroidota; class Bacteroidia; order Bacteroidales; family Paludibacteraceae; genus Paludibacter. Next base: position 5,788 of record JAKIYP010000029.1, on the reverse strand, counting down.
TTCTCTGGCAAACTCACTACATCAACCGAAATGGACTGATCAACACCATCATTACAAGGGGCTTTTGTCCGAATGCTAATGTTGTATTTACCTGGTGTTGTCCACTTCTGAGACATCACCAGCGAGCCGGGTTTCTGTGCCGTAGAAACACTAACCCTTTTCAATTCCCGCTTTGTTGCTACATTGGTAACCACCCATTCATACTGCGTACATCCGGGTATTTCCGGCATACTGAAACCCTGATTTTCACCCACATACGCATTCCGTTCAATGGTATGAATTTTCCTGTCTTCGATTTTATTCTTCAGGTCGACTGCTTCAGCCAGTTGATTTCTGGCTACTCCTATCTGCCTCGAGAATACCTCTTCCAGCGAATCACGGCTTTGCTGCAAGGTTACAGATTCAGTATCAAGCTGTTTGCTGTTCTTATAATTCTCCGTTATCGCAGGAATATGATACTCAATCTGAACCACATGCTTTCCCCAACCGGGCAGGTCTTTTCCTGTCACCTGTTTAATCCCCGTATTCAACAAGAGAAAAACAACAGCCGGGATTACACTCAAAATCGCGATACCTATTTGCTGAAAGGATTGTGATACAATTAACTTGGGAGCCCTGAATAATAATGCCTTCAAAAACTGCAACATATCCACATCATCGTCCGCTTCACTCATATAAGCCGGCAAATAAAGCGTTGTGGCCAGAAATGCTAATCCGAACAACACCGCAAAAGGTAACAACACCTGAATCAACAACACGCTTAATCCTGCAACGATATATACATCTGCAAACTGACTAAGCGCTACCAATATGGCAGTCGACATAGCAGACATGGCTAGCCACAAAACAGATAGTTTCAGTCCGGGAAAAACACTTATTTCAGGAAATTTATCTGTACGACAGTATGAGATAGTTACAAATACCGTGTATTGGAAAAGATAAAACACGATTAAAGCAGATACTACGATTACCACAATGTGACCGGTAAGCAGACAGGCCAGTCCGAGTAAACCGGAAACACCTCCCAGTAAAAGGAGTTTTTTGAATGCAAATAACATCTTTTCTTTTTGGAAAGCCCCGGGTATTTTCGAGAAAGCAAAGGCGAAGAATTTCCAACTGAAAACCACCAGATAATGCCATAAGTATTTAACCAAAGTGAAGACAGTAGGGTGTAACACTTCATTCCATACCCACAGGATAAGCCACCAGATTTTTTGAATAACAAACCCAACAAACTCAAAAATAGAAGTGAAACCATACACGCCCCAGACAAAAAAGTTATACAGAAATATAAACAGAGAAAAAAAAGGAGAGAAGCGCGCTGCCCAGCCATTATCGTCGTGCCATTTTTTTACAACGGTTTGGACTTTCAGCAAATAATCCGGTTTCTTACCATCGATGGAACTTCTCAGAAAACCCAGCAGGGGTAATGACGCTGCAATTAAACATAGTTTTACCAGCATAATGATTTGATTTAAGGTGATCCTACATTAAGGCTTGTCGGATTTGCCCTCATTATGAATGAGATGTGCGAACAAATGTATAAAACTTTTTTGGAATACGGATATTACTGAAGATTTTTTATAAAACCACATAAGACATATAAGAAAATATGAGTTGAAAAAAGTTTATGTTTTCTTATGTGTCTTATATGGTTTATTAATTATTTCTTTTTCAGTTTCAGCAGTTCTTCAGACTTTCTATTCAGCATAGCCGGATCAAGGTGATTGAAGGTCTCTTCAAGTTCCCAATTGGCCCGCAGGGTTAATTTTTTATTGAAGTAATATACCGGTTCGGGTTGCAGTCTTTTTTCCAGATCGCCCGGATCCCAGACACCGTTACGATTGATATCGATAAATAGACGCACGAAATACTCACCTGGCTTCAGATATTCGAACAAATTGCCTTTAATTTTAGCTTGTTGTGTCTGAAGAACCGATTCCTTTGAATCCAACACCTGCAAGATAGCAAGCGAGTCAAATTCCTGCAGAACAATCTTCATGGCGGAATATTCATCCAAAGATTTAATTTTAAAAGGAGTTTTTTGTGCGTTCGAGGTCCTTTCGTAAATACTCACAAAAGCAGCCGAATCGATCTGTAACTCATAACTCTCCTGAGGTTTCCATGCATACCGGATAGCAAACTTCCGCCGAATCGAATCTATTGGCAACCAGGTAAAGTCAATGGATTTTAATACTGTATCAACCTTATGCAAAAGCTTAACCTTCTCTTTAAAAACTGAATCCAACGGCTCTTCAAACTCCAGCAGAATATCGCTGTATAAATCAAAACTGCCGGACAGATTAGATTTAATTGCCAGGGGAACTATCGGTTTCACTTCATTGGTCTTGCTTTTACCGGTTGTTCTCGGCTTGCGTAATACGAGGTTCAAGGTATCGGTTGTTGATACCAATTGAAAAACAGAATCCGATTTCAGGTAAGTTAACGCCATCTTCAATGTATCCTGCCTGTAAACCGTCGAATCCGCTATCCAGTAAACCAAACTGTCCATTCTTTCTGTTTTCTGTATCAGAAAATGTGTATTGATATCAAAATTAAGCGGCTCTATTTTTGGCAGACTATCCTGTTTATCATTGAAAAACAAGTTAAAATACTTATCAGCGGGACGTTCGGATTTTACCAGATATTGTCTTTTCCTGTTTTCTTTGAAAAGTTTCAGCATCAGGTTATTGGGAAGATAAGTCAATTTTGATTCCGTTTTGATGGTGTCAATCGTAACAGAATCTTTCCACAAGGTATCCGTTTGTTGTATAATTTTAATTTCAGGAATCACGATTGAATCATAGAAAGCCACTTCTTCTCCCGGCTGATACCTGAAGTCACGGTCTAAATCAAGCAGTGCATACAACTTATATTTGCCAGCTTTGATGTTCTGAATGGTAAACCTACCCTCATCATCGGTTTTGGCTACACGTGTAAACTGATCACGAAGGATAGCTGTATCATGCAGATTTTTGTGTAACCCGACCAACACACCCGGCACCGGCTCCAGGTTTTCTGCCCTGATAAGTTTTCCCGAAACCTGTAAGGTATCTATTTCCGGTCCCGTGGCAAAAGAAAAAGTATAATTCGAGAGTGGATTTTTCTCATTCAGATCGACGATGGCATTTCCAAACAAAATACTGTAGGTCGTGCTATCCTGCAAATCATCCTGTATACTAACAGTCAGCACTTTTGCATTGGCTTTTACAACCGGCTGTGTTTTCTGAGGAGGTGAAATCACAACATTTTCATTGACTTTCTCAAGGGATATATTCTCATCAAAAAACACCTGTATTTCTTTTTTCTTATAATTCAACGCATTATTCAACGGCACAGTACGCAAAACAACCGGCGGAATTGAATCCTTCGGTCCTCCGGTTGGTCCTGCCGCCCTGTTTGCACAGGAAACAATGGAGAAAACCAACACCAATTGAATTATAATTCTAAAATACTTCATTAATAATTATTTAACCATATAAGTCATAAAAGTAAGTTTTTTTCAACCACCTACGACTGACGTCTGGAGTCCGGAGTCCGGAGACTGAAGACTGGAGACTGTCGACCGTAGACTTTTAAGTCGTCAACACCCTGTGCCCGATCCTGCATCTCAAACAATTCTTTGCTTCGCAATATCTTTTATACAAACAAATCAGCGCCTGCGAATCGGCTGCTGTTTCTAATGTTAATCCCGTTTCCCGCCACCCGCGGGTAATATAATTGTTTTCAGCAGGAATTTCTTCTAACAGTTGTAAGGCTTTATCTTTCAGACTTTGCAGCTCTTTATGTGCACCGTAACAGAAAAGCAAAGGCACAACCGCGTTAATTAAAATTCCGTAAACTGACTCCTGTCCTAAATTCTTTGATTTGGGAGCATGCACCTCACCGGGTATATAATGACTCTTCCAATATTCTGAAACTTCAACCGCATCCAATAACTGCATCAACGAAGTTAAATCCGGCCTATTGAGCAGTTGAGAGAACAACTGTTGTCTTTTGTAAAACAAAGACGCAAGCTGCGCGATACGTATATACGGGAAATTATCAGGTCGCAACCGCAACAACCGCCACTGTTTTCCATCCATCGGTTGTAAGCGATATTTCTGTTGCAGAAAACCATATTCCCGCCTCAACTTTTCAATATAGTCATCCTGACAGGTTAAGTCTTTCAGTAAACCCGACTGACCGAATAACAAAGCCTCCAACTGAACCACATCCCGGCAGTTTTTCAGTATTAACATCAGCGGAATGGATTTAGCCAAACTGAGAAATGCTTCGTTATTCACTGAAAATCCAAAGCATTTACTGACAATCACAAAGCAGGCTTCTTCCCAATGATTATTCCCCGGCTGAAGCAAAACCTTAATTTCCTGCACTTTTTGTTCCATCCTTTCCATCAACAGGGCGTTTTTCCAAGCCCGGATGTAAATCTCAGGAACCCCGCTGATTTTATCCGCACAGGCAATCCATTTCGTACCCGATACCAGCATTTCATAATTCGTTTCAATCTCTGTGGCATACGACAATTCGAGCTGGGGCAGTTTCTGACCATCAGCCAGGAAAACAGGCACATCCGCTTTTTTCACCACATGCAAAATCACATTGCCGTAATTTTTATCCTGCTGATGCCGGTGTTTATTCCAGTCCGATGCCAGGTTATGTATTTCCACATTGCCTGCCCAGATGGTTTTTCCGATTCTTATTTTTGCATTGAAGAAATCGGGACCAGCATGTGTATTCGGTTTTCCCACATCAATAACCTCGATCCGCTGACCGTCGGTGGTGTGTAAATCATGCTGCACAAACAGCTTATGCTGCCAGATGTAATGTAAAACAAACTCCTTCATAGTTAATCAATTAAAAAAACAACCAAGGTATCTCAGAAGTATTAAAATGCAAGGCGCTGAGATTGAGGGTGAGGGAGCGTGACCAAACACTCACATCGAAAACAACGCAGCAGTTGGGTGCTTATGAGACACCGTTTTATAATAAGCCGTAGCTGTATCCCTTTTCTTTCCAGTAGGCTAATGCCTGTGGCAGGACTGTCAGCACATTATCTTTCGCTTTAATCGAGTCATGAAAAACCACGATCGAACCTTTTCGCAGGTAATTTCTCACCGTGCGCATGATTTGTTCGGGTTTCTTCTTCTTATCGTAATCATACGTAATCACATCCCACATCACGATATCATAGTCCTCTTTCAGGGCTTTTATCTGAGAAAAAGTAATTCTGCCGTGCGGGGGACGGAACAAGCGACTCTCGATGTATGCCGATGCCTTTTGCACATTTGCTACATAATCCTCAACCGAATACCGGTAGCCCCTGATGTGGTTAAAGCTGTGGTTTCCTACACGGTGACCTCTCCTCAACACCTCCTGATACACCTCAGGATACTTACGCACATTATCACCCACGCAGAAAAAAGTCGCTTTCCATCCGTATTCATCCAGGATATCAAGCACCTGTGGAGTCACCTCCGGCACGGGCCCGTCATCGAAAGTGAGATAAACCAGCTTCGAATCGGTTTTCACCCGCCAGGTTAACTTCCCGAACAGAGGTCTTAAAAAGCGTGGAAACTGCATCTTTTCACCTTACATTCTGACCCGCTGCGAAAGTTTCTCAAACGCGGGGAGATATTGATCCATTAATGCTTTCTGTCCGTACTGCTGGGCAAGCTGAAGGATGTGATTCAGCACACCGAAATTATGTCCGATACGGCTTTCCACACTTTTACGCTGGGCATTTGTCAGGCGGAAATACCAATCCAGATTTTCCAGACAATCTTTT